>NZ_KB892118.1:0-77007 GCF_000373665.1 Streptomyces sp. BoleA5 | reverse complement strand
TGGACGACATGCTACAAGGGAATCAGGTGAAGCGCATTGGCAGTCACTGCCCGAACCCTTGGAGGTGTTTCACGATGTTGATGCGCACCGACCCGTTCCGTGAGCTGGACCGTCTGACCCAGCANNTGCTGGGNACGTCCGGCACCTGGTCGAGGCCNCAGGCGATGCCCATGGACGCCTACCGCGAGGGCGACCATTACGTGATCGCCCTCGACCTCCCCGGTGTGATCCCGGACGCGATCGACATCGACGTCGAGCGCAACATGCTGACGGTCAAGGCCGAGCGCCGCCCGGTGGCCAAGGCCGACGACGTGCAGATGGAGCTGTCCGAACGGCCCCTCGGTGTCTTCTCCCGGCAGCTGATGCTCGCGGACACCCTGGACACCGAGCACATCGAGGCGGACTACGACGCAGGTGTCCTGACCCTGCGCATCCCGATCGCCGAGCGGGCCAAGCCCCGCAAGATCGCGATCACGTCCACCGGCGACCGCAGGCAGATCAGCGGCTGAGCCCTGAGCCGGGCGACCCACCCGGGATGCCCTGTGGCGGAGGACGGATGGCCGATGCCCTCCCTCCGCGGTTCCGTCCTCCGCATCACTCAAGGGGGAGATCATGGCATTGCGACGTGAAGCGTTCCTGGCGCGGGTCCAGGAACGCGGCGAATACCCGACGCGGCAGGAGGCGGACCGGGCAGCCCGCGTGGTGCTCGGACTGCTCGGCGCGCATGTAGTCGGCGCGGAACGTTCCGAGCTCGCTGCCCTTCTGCCGGAGACCTACGCACTCATCCTGCTCAACCCGCTTCAGGCCGTCGAACCGCTGGACGCGGAGCGGTTCGTGCGGGCGACCGCCGCCTGGATCGAAGGCGCGACCGAACAGACCGCGAGGTGGGATGTCGGCGCTGTCCTCAGCGTGGCTGCCGACGAGGCCGGACCGGACCTGTTGCGACGGCTCCTGCTGCAATTGCCGCCTGGCTACGACCTGTTGTTCGGCTACCTCGAGCCGGCCTGACCTTCGCGGTCTAAGGGGCTGGGCATGCTCTCCCGCCCCGCGGCACACCATAGAGAGAAGGGCACTCCGATGTCTCCGCAGGGCACAGTGGACGACTCCCACTCCACGGCGATGGCGTTCGACGCGATGGTCGAGCATGTCCGCTACGAAGGTGCCTACGAAACACGGGACCAGGCCGAGCAGGCCATCCGTGAGGTACTGGGCGGCTTGGGACGGCAGTTGGTCGGCGACGAACGTGTCGCACTCGCTGCCCGGCTTCCCGTGGAGGCCGCTCTCGAGTTCACCGCCCAGGTCCCCCGGCCGGAACCGCTCACCGGTTTCGACTTCGTCAGCGACCTGGCCGGCCGCACCGGCGGCACACCGGCCACCGCACGCTGGGACGCCGGGACGGTCTTCGCGGTACTCGCGCGCTTGGCCGGGGAGGACTTGGTCAGCAGGGCCCTCGCACAGCTGCCGAGCGGGTACGCCTTGCTCTTCGGCCGCGCCGAACTTGCGTCGGCGGGATAGCGATTGCCGGGCCTGGGTATCTGGTTGCCTCTTCGGCGACCACGCTGCACAGATGTCGAATGAGACGTGTTGTGCGGCAGACGTCGCGTCGGTGGCCCCCACCGCCTTGTGCCCTCTGAGGGCCCCGGTCGGCTACCGGCGATCGTGCACCCTGGGCCGGAGGTGGCACACGCGCGCGTCCCGGTTGCCGGTCGCGTCGCATTCGCGGACGTGGTTTGCATCGCCGCATGTCAGCCCCGCGCTCGGTGGACGACCCAGCCGAGCGCCCTGCGCCGCGTGGCGGCGGAGCCGATGCGGCGGAGGTAGACCCATGGCCGACACGGCACCTGACACCGGAAATGGGCAGGACTCAGGACTTGACCAGATGGCCGGTGCGTTCGAGGGCGTTGTGGCGCCCAGGTGGAGCGTCTAGCCGACAAGCCCGGCGACAAAGTGGGCGACATCACCAGCGGACCCGCCGTGGGGACGCCTTATGTGCCGTCGTCTTCTTGGCTGCGGTCTTCGTGACCTTGCTCTGTGTCGATCATTGGCAGGCGCTTGATCTGATGCTGTTCCATCAACTGCAATGCCTCCCCGGCCGCCGACGCTTGCACCGCCGCTACGAGCTCAAGGTCGAACACTTCCTGGTCACCGTCAACCGCCGTGTCCGCGAGCCGGCGCCGCACAGGTGACGAGCGGGCCGACCCGTGCCGGGGCTAAACAGATCCCGCGCTCAGGCCGAGCAGCCGGCTTAGCGTCGCGTACTTCTTGCTGAGCCGACGCCGGGTTGGTTCGTCGAGCAGGGCGAGCCGGTCCGGGTCGGCGTTGTGCGCGAGGTCGGCTTCCTTGATGAGGCGAGCGCCCGGCACGGCGAGGATCCGCTGCGTGTATGCCTCGTCGCTTTCCCCAGGTCGCTTGGTCATGGCGTCGACCAAGTCCTTCACATGCTGGGGAAGCTCCGCGGAGTCGAGCCATTCCCGTGAGAGCTTCTCATCCTCGATCGTGTCGTGCAGCCACGCGGCGGCAATCTGCTCGTCGGAGCCGCCCTGCTCCCTGACTCCGTCGGCCACGGCCTGCACGTGCTCCACGTAGGGCCGCCCCGATTTGTCCAGCTGATGGGCGTGGGCTTCGCGCGCGATCCCCTCGATCTGCTCGAGCGTAAGGTCCGGCATGTGTACAACCCTACGAGCGCCCGGCCAGGGACGCCCGGGGGAGACCCTCGGCCCGGGCAGGCCTCGTAAGAAACCCGACAGCCCCAATGGACACTTACGGCAGCGTCCTGTCCGCGAGTACCTGCGACGCCGAAGCGATCGACCGGCTCAAGCAGCACCGAACCGTGCCCACCAGGAATGACGAGCGCGGATCCCTCTTCCCCGGCACAGCCACCGCAGCAGCACTCGCCATCCGGCTCCGAACGGGATCGGCCGGACAAGTGCTGGTCAGCGCGTTCCGCGTCGGCTGCGGCCAGTCAGGGCGATGACGGAGACCAGGAACCAGAAGGCACCGAAGGCCGAGTATCCGGCGACAGTGGACAGGCCGCTCGTCGCCGAGGCGGAACCGGCGGCGATGGCGGCGCCGGCGAGTACGGACTGTCCGCCGCTGATGACCATGGGCCACTGGGCGCCGACCGTGCGCCTGCGCCGTATCGCCACGACGAGCTGGATGGCCCCGGAAAGGAGGGCCCAGACGCCGAACACGAGAAGGGCCGTCCCGACGGTGGAGAGCACGGCGATGATCATTCCGGCGGTGGTGGCGAGGCCGAGCCCCATGTTGACGGTGCTGACGCGGTTCGCGGAGCCGGCGCCGGCCAGGCGACGCTCGAGGAGCGTGGCGATGGCGTCCCACAAGGGGTAGACGACGAGCAGCACGGCCGCGCTCACCGTGGGCCTGTCCGTCGACACGAGCGAGGCGGAGGTCGTGAAGACGAGTGCCACCCAGATCAGGGAGAAGAGCACCCGGATCAGGTGAAGGGATCGGAGCCCGGAAGGCGTCGCCGTGGAAGGGGCCGAAGGGGCCGAGGTTACGGTGGTCTGAGTCATCAGGTGTCCCGTGGTGATCGTGACGGTGTGAGGCGGTCGCCTCGATGACGAGTCTCAGGGCCCTCGGGACAGGCCGCGTACTTCGAACGAAGTAGTTCTGCCATTCGCTTCGACGGCATGCGTCCGGCCGTCCCGACCGACCGCGGCGGATCCGCGGTCTACATCGTTTGAAGTACACGCATCCCGCACAAGTGAACGACAATCGGCTCATGGTCAAGGCGCGGAACAGTCAGGACGGGCTCGCGGCACCGCTGTGGGTCCGCCGCCCCGAGGTGCCGCACCGGGTCGCCTACGCGCTGGCCGCCCTGGTGTTCACCGGACAGATAGTGGCCGTGGTCCTGAGAGGCGCGGACTGGCCGACGGCCCTGTCCGTGCTCCTCGCCGGCGCCGGTGTCACCCTCTCGTGGCGGTGGCCGTGGGCGGGACTGGTCGTGACGAGCGCGGCGTCCTTCGCCGTCACGGCGGTGGGCCACGACCCCCTCTCGGTGTGGATGATGGCGGTGCTCGTCCTGTTCTCGGTCACCCTCAGGGGAAAGCAGCCGCTGGCCGCGACCGGCATCGTGGCGGCGTTCTTCCTGGGGGCGTTCATGACGGTCGGAGGATTCCGCGGCGGCGCGGTCGTGGGAGCCGCCGCCGTCTTCTCGGCTGTCGCAGGAGGTGCGACCGGGGCGGCGCTCCGCGTCCATCGGGACCACTGGTGGACTCTCGAGGAACGGGCGGAGAGCGCCATCGCCACCCGCGAGATCGAAGCCACCCGACGGGTGACCGAAGAACGGCTCCGCATCGCCCGAGACCTGCACGACGTCATCGGCCACCAGGTCGCGATGCTCAGCCTGCACCTCGGCGCGGCGGAGATCGGGCTGCCCGAGGACGCCGAGTCCTCCCGGCAGGCCCTCGTCTCGGCCCGGTCCAGCGCCCGCACCGTCGTCGTCGAAACCCAGCGCATCCTCGCGCTCCTCCGCCTCGGGGACGGCGTCCCCGGCGACGAGGCGCTCCGGCCGACCCCGGCGCTCAGCGGCCTGGAAGGACTGATCGCCTCCTTCGAGAGCATCGGCCTCGACGTCCGGCCCTCCATCGAGATCCCCTCCGGTTTCGTGGAGCCCAGTGTCGGCGTCACGGTCTACCGGGTCGTTCAGGAGGCACTCACGAATGCCTACCGGCACGGAGAGGGGACGGCCACGGTGGATGTCCGGGAGCACGACGGCAGGATCCGCGTCACCGTGGAGAACCGCGTCGGTCGCTCACCCCGTGGCGCCGACTCGGGCAGCGGACTAGGACTCGTCGGGATGCGCGAACGCGTCGAGTCCTCCAGCGGGAGGCTGACGATCGACAGTCACGACGGGCGATTCCGGGTCCGCGCGGAGTTCAGCCCCGTGGGAGCCGTCGTCCGATGACGCGCATCCTGATCGTCGACGACCAGGACGACATACGGGCCGGGATCCGGGTGATGCTCCGGCTCGACCCGGATCTCGTCGTCGTGGGTGATCTCTCCGATGGACTCCAGGTCGTCCCCTTCCTCCGGGAGCACCCCGTCGACCTGGTCCTGATGGACATCCGGATGCCCGGCATCGACGGTGTCGAGGCCACCCGCCGGATCCGCGCGGAGCATCCACCCGAGAAGACGCGGGTGATCGTGCTGACCACTTTCGACCAGGACGACATCGTTCTCGCCGCCCTGCGCGCGGGCGCCAACGGCTTCCTGAGCAAGACCGTGAGCCCCGCAGAACTCGTCGCCGGGATCACCGAGGTCGTCGCCGGTGGCGGTGCGCTGTCGGCCGCGGCGACGGCCGCGCTCATCGGTCACATGACGGACAGACCGCCCCCGGTGATCGACCGGGAACTGCTGCGACGCTTCGGCGCTCTGACCCCCAGGGAGCGGGACGTGGTCGTTCTCATCGCGAGCGGCCTCGGCAACGACGAGATCGCGGCCCAGATGTCGGTGTCGCCGTTCACCGTGAAGACGCATGCGGTGCGGGCCATGACGAAGGTCGGCGCACGTGATCGGGCGCAGCTCGTCTCGTTCACCTTCCGGGCCGGCCTCTACCCCTGAGCCGCGCGCGTCTTCCGTGGTGCACGCCGGTCCTCGCCTCCGGTGGTTCCTCACCGACCGGTCCCGGACGTGGAGGGCCACCCGTACGCGAATCCCCCTGAGGAGGGGTCCGCGTACGGGTGGCCGCGGGTTCGTTCCCCGGGCCGGAACCGCGGAGGGCGCGAGCCCTGGAGAGCGGTTCCGGCCCGGCGCCGTGCTACTTCGTCAGATAGGCGTCGACGATGGTCTCGTCGACGGTGTTGCCCTGCTTGTCCACGGCCTGGGCCTTGAAGGACACGCTGCCGCCGGCCTCGGGGTTGGCGACCTGGACCCGGCCGTCGCACACGCTGAGCTTCTGCCAGGTGGCTCCCTTGTCATAGGAGGCCCACACGCTCAGGGACTTGAGGTTTCCGCCCGCGGCGGTGCCGTGGACGGTCACGGGGACCCAGACCTTCGCCCGGGCCTTGCCCGTGCTGTCGAGGGACAGGGCGGGGGTGAAGCGCACGACGGACGTCGGGAGCTTCTTGATGCCGGGGGCGAACTCGGAGGAGAACGTCCAGCTCGCGGTCATGCTCGTGGAGACGTCGGCGACCGTGCCGCGCTTGACCGAGACGGTCAGCCGGTAGTCGGCCCGCTCGTTCTCCGCGATGTAGAAGACGTCCATCGGGTAGATGCTGGAGTTGACCAGCTCACCGTTGCGGTAGAGGGACGTCCGCGCGCTCTCGATCGGCGAGTTGTTGTCGCTGATGTTCCCCTCGCTGTCCGAGAAGAGCGGAAGCCGTCCGTCGATCGCCTCGTCGGCCCGGACGAATCCGACGAGTCCGGCGCCCTCCGGGAGATCCGGCCCGAAGACACCGACGTTGAAGACGTGCCCGTAGGAGCGTCCGGGCTTGAACGTCCTCGGAAGGGCGTCGTAGCCGGCCTCGTACGAGTCGTTCGCGTCGACCTGCATGAAGCCCAGCTGCCACGAGTCGTTCCCCGAGAACAGGTGCAGGGTGCCGGTGTAGGGCAGGGCGTGCACGGTGCCGAGACCGGCACCGCCCTCGGTGACCGGTGTGACGAACCCGAACTTGCCCTTCGCCGGCGCTCCCAGCTTCGCCTCGACCTTGGCGAACTCGCGGGCCTTGGCGTGGTGGGTGAAGCCGGTGAGGTACCTGTCACCCGTCGGCTGGTACACCAGGTGGTACTCGTCGTGCCCACCCACGCCGGTGGAGAAGGTGGTCATGAGCTGCTGCGTCAGCCGGTCGCCGTCGGCCGCGTTCGGGCCGAGGTGGGCGGTGCGGTACTGCGCGAGCGAGCTGGTGAAGACCCCGTAGCGGGTGCTGTAACCGTCGGGCAGATCGATGCCCGCGCTGAAGAAGCCGAGGGCCGGCCGTGCGGATCGGTCGGGGACGGTGATGTCCAGAGGCTTGGCGGTGCGCGCGTCCACCGTCACCACGGTGTCCTTGGTGACCTCGAGGTTGGGCTGGTTGAACCAGTCACCGCCCTGGTCGTACGAACCTTCCGGGTCGACCCGGACCATGCTGTTGAGGAAGTACCGGCCCTTGGGGAGGCGCACCGAGTGCGTGTCGCCGGACAGCACGGTGTTGGTGCCCCTGGCGAGCCCCGACAGGCCCTGCAGCTGGGCGTCCCAGGCGGGGGCCGGCGCGGGCCTGCCCTGGCGGTCGAGGGTCTTCACCGTGACGGTGTACATCTCCGACTCACGGTCCACGGCCAGCGCGGTGCCGACGGTCTGCCCGTCGCCGGTGGCCGTGATCCGTCCCGTGAAGGCACCGGTCGTGTCACCGCCGAGGCGGGTGTCGGCGGTGACCTTCACGGTCGCCTCGCCGTGCGCCGGGACGGTGACCTGCTGGTCCGCCGTGAACATCCCGTCGGGCGCGGCGCTTCCGTCCGGGCCGGTGGCCTCCACGGTCAGCTTCAGGGTGACCGGGGAGTCGCCCGAGTTGCGGTACGTGAGGTCCTTGGTGAGCGGCTGGTCGTCGGTGTGCGGCCACTGCGCGACACCGAACGAGAGCGAGGTGTCGCCGGCGACGACGGTCTGCTTGATCGCCTTGCGCAGGTCGACGCGGCCCGAGCCCTGCTCGAAGGGCGTGTACCCGCCGGGCGTCGTCGAGGAGACCAGCGCGTCCTTGATGTCGTCGCCGGTCCAGTCCGGGTGCTGCTGGACGAGGATGGCGGCGGCGCCGGCGACGTGCGGGGTGGCCATCGACGTGCCGTTGAGGGCCATGTACCCGTCCGCCACGGAAGGGGCGACGCTGGCCAGGTAGCTGTCGTGCGCGGCCGCGGCCCCGATGGCCACACCGGGCGCCGTCAGATCCGGCTTGATGCCGCCGTCACCGACGCGCGGGCCGGTGCTGGAGAACGAGGCCAGCCTGTCCTGCTTGTCCACGGCGCCGACGGTGAGGGCGGCGTCGGCGCTGCCCGGCGAACCGACCGTTCCGGCGCCCTGCTCGCCGTTGTTGCCGGCCGCGATGACGAAGAGGGCGCCGCTCTCGGCCGACAGCCTGTTGACGGCCGCCTCCGCCGGGTCGATCTCCGGGGAGTCGTAGGTGCCGAGGCTGAGGTTGACGACGTCCGCCTTCTCGGCGACGGCCCACTCCATGCCCGCGATGATCTGGGACATGCTGCCGCTGCCGCTGTCCCCGAGCACCTTGCCGTTGAGGAGGCGGGCGCCCGGCGCCACGCCCTTGTACGTGCCACCGGACTTGGCTCCGGTGCCGGCCGTGATCGACGCGACGTGCGTGCCGTGACCGAACCGGTCCACGGCGTCCGGCGAGTCTGAGAAGTTCCGCTCCGCGACGACCTGTCCGGCCAGATCCGGGTGGGTGGTGTCGACGCCCGTGTCGAGCACGGCGATACGCGTACCGGTGCCGTCGAAGCCGGCCGCCCATGCCTCGGGGCCGCCGATCTGGGGGACGCTCTTGTCCAGGCTCGCCTGCACGACGCTGTCCAGCCACACCGAGGCGATACCCGGAGCCACGCTGCGCTTCATGGCGTCGGCGGACCCGTCGGTGATCGCGGACCACAGTTCCGCGGTGCCGTTGGCGGGCGCGGCGACGGCGTCGGCGTTGACGCTGGGCAGCGTGCGCTCGACCTCGGCGCCCCCGGCGGAGCGCAGGGCCGTCCTGGCCGCCGGACGGGCCGCGTCGTACATCACTATGAACCGCAGGTCATGGCGGTCCGCGTAGGCCGGCGTGCTCAGCGTGGTGATGTCGAACAGACGCCGGTCCACCCGTCCGCTCCGGACGAGGTCCCGGGCGTCGTCGGGCAGGGCGTAGGTGTGGCCGTCGCGGGTCTCGACCCGGATGGGTATGTCCTCCCGGCCCTTGGCGGGACGCGCGGCGACGATCCCGCCCTTCGCGTCCACCGCGATCCGGTCACCGGTGATCAGTGGGATCCACCGGTGCGCGCCGGTCCCGGCCGCAGTCCCCTTGATCCCGGGGCCCGTTCCGAAGGCCGAAACCGAAGCGGACGCGGAGGCCGAGAGCCGTGCCGACGACGACGCAGTGCCGGTGGGGGCGGCGAGTGCCAGGGATGCCGACGGGGTAGCGGCGACCAGCAGCATGCTGATTCCCAGGACCGTGCCGATCGCAGGTCTCTTGGATGTGAAATTCACGATTTCCTCTCGCTCATTCACCCCGCGCCAACGCGTGGGTTGCACGGTGGAATTGGGGTGCGCCGCACAGCGAAGCACCAGTGCCGAGAGGGTGTCAACGGGTTGATCTTGGATTGACGGAAGGTGGCCACGTCGCCAACCGGTGAGTTGACTGCGGCATTAGCGAACTTTTCGCCCCCAAACCGTTCGCTGTCCGGCAAGACAGGCACAGACCGCGTTTCACCTGTGGTGATGCCAGCGGATGCCGGGGGCCGGACACTCAAGCGTGAGAGTCGGCAGCTCTCGTTCCGCCCTTGCCGGGAATCGTGCCGGAATTCACTGTTTCCCCGTCAAACCCATTGGCTCCGGACGGATTCGATGAGTTCATTCGACGGCCCCAAGCCCGGAGGAGCGTCATGCAGGAACCGGCGCATCAGGGCGATTCCGCCCGCACCCGGCCACGTCGCGACGAGTGCCCGGTCCCACCCGAGTGGATACTCGGCTGCGGCCCGGGCACGCGAGGTCCGGCGGTGCCTCGTCCTGAAGTCAGGTCAGTTCATCGGGTACGGGGACGCCGAGGTGGGCGAGAAGCGCGCCGACCTTGCGGTCCAGTTCGCGCCCCACTTCCGTGATCTCGGGCCGGCCGAGCGCGCTCACCGTGTCGCTGGGGCGGTCGATCGCGAACACCGCCTCACCCGAGGGGGATTCGTGGATCGTGACACGCAGGGGCGCGTACATGCCGGAAGGCCGGCTTCACCTCCATGACGTTCATCTTGGTCCAGAGTTGGAGGGGGTTGTCCCGTTCGAGAGCGGGGATCTCCACCGCGTCGACCTGGGCCCCCGCTGTCCGCAGGGCGTCGGCGGCGGCGCGTACGGTCGCCGCGGCCTCCGCATCGGTCGGGCCGAGTCCCGAGTCGACAAGCCGGCCCACGCGCACAGGACGGTCCGGCGAGGCGCCCAGGCCGGCGTCGAACGCGCGCGGAGCGGTGGAGTAGCCGTCGGCGCCGTCAGGCCCGGACAACAGTGCATACGCGAGTGCGACGTCGCGGACGCTGCGGGCCATGGGGCCGACGTGCCAGTTGCGGCGGGGCACCCGCGGCCAGATCCCCGTCATCGGGATACGTCCGTGCGTCGGCTTGAGCGCCACGACACCGGTGTCGGCCGCCGGCCCGCGCACCGAGATGGACAGGTCGGTCGCGAGCCCGAGCGGCGACATCCCCGCCGCGATTGCCGCGGACTTCCCGCCGCTCGAACCGCCGGGCGAGCGGTCGAGGTCCCAGGGGTTGTTCGCCCTGCCCGTCAGGAGGTTGTCGGTCTCGACCCAATACGAGAACTCCGGGAGATTCGTCTTCGCCAGGAGGATCGCCCCGGCCCGCTTCATGCGCGCCACCGCGGTGGCATCCGTGTCCGGTACGCGCCCCGCGAAGATCGGCGAACCCCGCTGGGTGAGCACTCCGGCGGTGTCGAACGAGTCCTTGGCCGTGAAGGGCACGCCGTGAAGCGGCCCCGCATCACCGCCCGCCGCGAGCTCCTCGTCCGCCGCCCTCGCGGACTCCAGCGCGCCGTCGGCGAGCGTGACGACGGCGTTGATCCTCGGATTGGCGGCTTCGATGCGGTCGAGGTGCGCCTGAACCACCTCGACGGAGGAGACTCCGGCGACTCCGTCCGGCGGACGGTCGACCGTGCCCACCTGCACCCCGGCGTGCGGACACCGGGACCTCGACGACCGCTGCCTCCTGAAGCGACGGCGGGTGCCGGGGAACGAGAACCCGGGCACCCGCGTCTTCGCGGTGCCTACCGGTGGTTCCGCGTCGTGGCGTTGGCGCGGTAGGGGGCCAGGAACGTGCTGAGCGCCGCGAGCAGTTCCTGCGGGGCCTCCTCGGCAACCCAGTGGCCGCTGCCCGGGACGACCAGGGACCGTACGTCGCCGGCCGCGAGCCGCATGGTGGTCGCCACTCCCTCTCCGACGCTTTGCGCTCCACCGACGGCGAGGACGGGGATGGTCAGCCGCCGCTTCACGCGGTCGGCGTTCTGCGTGAACGTGGTGTCGAGGTCGCGGTACCAGCCGAAGCTGCCGCTCAGTGCGTGGCGGTGCCAGGTGAGGGATTCGACGTAGAACCGGATGGCATGGTCGGGCAGCTTTCGCGCGGCCTTGGTGTCGAGCTGCCAGCCGAAGTAGACGTCCTCCCGCCCCGCGACCAGGAGTTCGTTGACGTCGTCGAGCCGGTTGAAGGGGAAGTGCCAGAGCATGTTGTTGGCCTTGGCGGGGCCGAGCAGAGGCGGTGAGGGCGTCACACCGGGAATGACGGCTTCCGCCACGGCGAGACGGTCGACGCGGTGCGGGTGGTCGGCCGCGAGCGCGTAGCCGATCGGCATGCCGGTGTCGTGGCCGACGACCGCGAAGCGTTCGTGGCCGAGGGTGTCCATCAGCGCGGCGAGGTCGTTCGCGAGGGTGGCGGTGTCGTAGCCGTCGCGGGGTTTGTCGGTCAGCCCGATGCCGCGCTGGTCCACGGCGATGACCGTGTGGTTCCGCGCCAGCGCCGGCATGACCATGCGCCAGGCGTACCAGTTCTGCGGCCAGCCGTGTATCAGGAGCAGGGGCGGCCCGTCGCCGCCGACGACGGCGTGCTGACGTATGCCACCGGCCTGGATGAGCCGACTGGTGAACGTCCGGCGGAACCCGTCGGGGAGCCCGGGAACACCGGACACGGAGCCGAAGCCCCTCGGGGTCTGCCGCGGAGCGGCCGTAGCGGGCGGAGCGGAGACACCGGTGAGCGCGAGACCGGCGGTGACGGCCGCCGCGCCGCCGACGAAAGCGCGCCGGGAGACCCGGCGCGGCGGCTGGTCCGAGTGCGATGACGGCGTGACGGGAGCGTTCTGGCCGGGCGGTTCGGTGGGGGAGGGGCTCACACTCGGTTCCTTCTGCGATGGTGGTCAGAGGGCGGCGGCGGGGGAAGGCGCCGGGCGACGGGGTACGGCAAATAAGAGCATATGCTCCTAATTGGGGAAGGGCAATGCGGTGTGATCCGGGTCATTCCGGATGGAGAGTCTGGATCCACGCCGGCGGGCATGGTGCACGCTCCCCGATTCGCGAGTGGTCGCTCGTGTGCCGCACGGGACGTCCGGCTCTGCGCCGCAGGGCGTCGCCTGCCGTGGCGAGCCGGGCCTGACCGCGACCGACCAACGGGGATCGGTCGCGGTCAGGACTTCGCCGAATGACCCCTTCGGATGTGACCGGGCCCCGGCACGGCAGTGTTGTCCAGGGCCGCGGTCTGCTTCGGAGGCTACTGGCGGACGTTGACGGCCTGGACCGCCGCGGACTGGGCGACGGCCAGCGGGGAGGCGACGTTGGCCGACAGCGATTCGTTGCGGGCCTTCACATGCGCGGACTTGAGCGACTTGCTGGTGAACCCGAAGTAGCTGAAGTCCGTACCCCGACCGCCGTACCCTCCGTGGCCGTAGCCGCCACCGCCGTACCCTCCGTGGCCGTAGCCGCCACGACCGTAGTCTCCGCGGTCGTAGCCCCGGCTACCGTGGCCGTCGTCCCAGCCGCACCCCGAACAGTTGGCGGGCGTGGCCAGCGCCGTACCGGCCAGAGGAACCCCTACGGCCGATACCGCCAATGCCACCGTGGCCGCGGCTCGAGCAAAACCTTTCACTGCATTCCTCCCTTGGGGATGGGAATTTCCTGATGCGAACCGAAGCTAGCCGATAGCAAGTCGGAAGTCATTCACGCTCCGCGGGGAAGGTCCGCCGAACAGGGCATCGCCGAAAAATCCACTACGGATCACGGGAGGTGACAGCGTCGAGGTTTGTGCAGCTCAGAGCCGACATCGTCCTGGTGGACGAGATTTCCCGGCTTCTGCTTCGGTACACCTTGGAGTGAACCCGGAACGGTCTCTGGACGTCGATCGAATATTGCCAGGCAGGATAAGATTAATTTATTCAAGCGAGCCGGGGCCTGGCAAAATGGGCACCATTTTGGATTCCTTGACGGGGCATTTTGGTGCAACAATCGCGACCTGAGCGGGGAAAATAAAAAAATTGGGGAACTCGAAATCTGGGGCGGTGCCCGTGTGCTGATCGGCGGACACGGCATGATGGGGATCATGAAGTCTCTCGCCGTAGCCGGTCTGCGCATCGTGGAGGGCTGGACCGCGCCCGACGGGCTCCTTCCGCCCACCGTCGCCGGCCAGGCACCGAGCGTCCCGTTTGAGGACGGGCGCGTCGAGGCCATGCTGGACTTCCTCGATCCGCAGCTGCACGAGAAGGCGAACGCCGGCTGGTACCGGCTGTCGGTCGAAGGAGGACTCTTCTCCGAGACCGACCGCAGGTTCCTGATCGCGCTCCACCCCGGCCAGGACCGCCTCGCACGGTGGCACTGCGTCGAGCTGCAGAGCGAGTGGGACATCATGGGCAAGGGTGCTGACGGGCTGCTCGGCAGTGCCCCCTGCCGGCCCGAGTTCAGGATGCTTTCCCTCGACGGGAACGTGCTGTGCTTCGCCACGACGTGGGAGCATGACATCAGTACCTCGGTGCTGAAGGCGCCGCATCGTTCGCAGGTCCTCCGCCGCTGGGCGGAGGCGCTGACGGACGGCACCATGGACGACATGGGCGATCCGGACGACACGCCACTGAGCGTGGCGGCACGCCGCTGGCTCGACACCGGTAGGAATCTGCCCGACTGATCACATGCGGCGGCCTTCATGCCCGTGCAGCGCCGGCGGGCGCGCTGCATAACGGTCGCACCTGCTCTGACCCCGCTTTGACGCGGGCGCCGGCGGAGGATCGGTGCGGGCGCCGGCCGCGTGCTGATGGGACGATGGTGGAGTCGCCCGAGATGCGGCAGCTGAGTTGACCCGTCGCACATCGCGCTCAACCGCCGATGAGCCTCGCCGTCCTGCCCTCATGCGGCCGGTCCGGTGAGTACTCGACGGTGTCCGAGGAGCAGATCCCGTGCGACCGTTCCCATGGCGGCGCCGAGCATGGGCGCCAGCAGGTAGACCCACAGGAATGAGAACTGTCCCGCGGCAAGGGCAGGGCCGAACTGGCGGGCCGGGTTGGCGCTGCCGCCGGTGCTCGCGCCCAGCAGGGTCATGGCGAGGCACACGACGACACCCACCATGTACGGGGTGAAGCGCGTCAGGTGGCCGACTGCCGCGAACACTCCCACGAGCAGCACGATGACGCCCGTGGTCACCGCCTCCGCCACGAAGAGCCCGGCGGCCGACCAGTCTGGCGCCGGCCGCAGCGCGGCATAGGTCACCGGGGCCGTTGCGGCGACGTCGCCCCACACGCCGCGCGCGGCCAGCACGCCGAGCAGGGACCCGGTGAGCTGAGCCGTGACGTAGAACCCCACCGCCGAGCCCGGGATGACTCCGAAGCGCCACATCGCGAAGGAGATCGCCGGGTTCATGTGGGCGCCGGACTGGCGGCCGAGAGGGCTGAGGACGAGCCCCACGACAAGTGCGCCGACGACCCCACCGATGATGAACAGCTGCGGGCGGGCGCCGGGAACGGCCTCGGAGAGTGCGGACGGGCCGACCACCCAGCGCACGACGGTCGTCACACCGAACAGCAGACTGAAGGTCAGTATCAGCTCCACGGCGCTCAGGCGGAGGGCCGACGGGGGAGTGCTCAACAGGACGCCTTGAAACAGGGACAGGGGGAGCCCACCTTGTCGATGGACAGCGGCACCCGGTCGGAGCGGGTTGGCGAGGTCTCAGCCCGGGCATGGCGCGCGGCGCCGTGGCGGCCTGTACCCGCGGTCAGGTGTGCAGCCGGTCCGCGATGCCGGCGGATGTGAAGGCCCGGACGAGGTCGTCCCGGTCCTCGGTGAAGTGCGCCCAGCTGTCGCAGTGCGCGGGAACGACACGCCGGGCCCCGAGGATCTGGGCGGCCGCGGCGGCACCGGCACCGTCCAGGACGACGAGTGCGCCGTCGAAGACGGGCAGCCGCGGGGCGCCGGCGAACAGAACCGCGGAGTCGACGGGGCCGAATCGATCGGCGATTTGCCGCACCACGTCCAGTGACGCGTTGTCGCCGCTGACGTAGACGGTGGGCAGGTCGTCGGAGGTCAGGACGAACCCGATCACCTCACCCGCGATAGCCTCCGCTCCTTCCGGGCCGTGGAGGGCCGGAGTGCCCGTCACGGTCACCGTGCCGCCGTCCGGGCGGGGGAGGTCGACGGACGCCCACGGGGAGAGGCCGCGAACCGTGCCGCGGAGGCGTCGCGCCCCGTCGTGGGTGGAGAGGGTGAGCGGCACGCCGTCGAGAAAGCCTCGTCCGGATGTGTCGAGGTTGTCGGCGTGCTGGTCATGGGAGAGCAGCACGGCGTCGACGGGGCCGAGTTCCTCCGGCGTGATCGGGGAGGGCGCCGTTTTGGTCAGTACCAGCCCGCCCGGCAGCTCGTAGTCGCCCGGGCCGTCGAACGTGGGGTCGGTGAGAAACCGCAGACCTCCGTACTCGATCAGAACCGTCGGACCGCCGAAGACAGTGATCGGAACATGCCGCACTCTAGAACACCTCACGGATAGGGTAGGGATAATCCGTGACAAACATACGAGTTCTCACGGATGGCTGCAAGCCGTACCATGAGGTGCATGACGGCAAGCCCCATAGACCAGCCAGAGGTGCTGCCCGCGCCGGGTGCGGAGCGGTACCCGGCGCTCGACCTCGTCAACAGCGTCGTGACCCTTCCCGGCGGCCGGTCCCTGGATCTCCTGGCCACCCCGTCCGGAACCGAGCAGTGGCTCACCGCGCACGGCCTCGCGTCGACGGGTGCCGGCCTGCAGGAGGGTGACGCTGAGCGTCTCCGCGCGCTGCGCGCACACATCCGCTCTGTGATCGTTTCGAAGGTCCACGGCCACCCGGCGTCCGAGGCCGACCTCCAAGCGGTGAACGACGCTCTCACCCGCGCGCCGGCGGCGCCCCTGCTGCGCTGGGACCCCGCACTCGGTCTGCACCGCAAGGCCGTACGCCGGGACAGCGGGATCCTCGACCACGCTCTGGCCCGGCTGGCCGCGGACGCGGCCGACCTGCTCACCGGCCCCGATGCGGAACGCCTCACCGCGTGCGACTCCGCCCCGTGCAGTCGCTACCTGCTCCGGCACGGCCGCCGGCACTGGTGTTCCACGCGCTGCGGTGACCGTGCCCGCGCCGCCCGCGCGTACGCCCGGCGCTCACGCTCCGCGACGGCTGATTGACGCAGGGGGCAAGCCGGCGGGGATCCGCCCCGCCTGGCAGGTGATCCGCCCCGCCTGGACGTGGGCCGGGACCTCGGACGCCCGGACCGCCGGGGCGCTGCGGATCCGTTCCTGCCGGGTTCGGAGAACGCCGACTCACTCCGGGGGGCGTGGCCGCCATTCAGTCCCGCATGTAATGGCAGTGCCAATTATGTGATTCCTGTGCCTTGGCGCCGGAGCCGGCGAACAGGAAGTGCCGTGCGAAATGGCGGACCTGCACGGCATGTTCACAATCATCGGGAATTCCGGCGGCCGCACCGAGTTCCTTTGATTCCGTCCGGCGCTCTCTGCTAGCGTCACCGATCGTCCTCAGGTCGATTGCGAGCGAACGCCGGACGTTGTTCGGCGTCGACAGACGGCAGGCATACCTCCGTAGAGATTCCGGAGCGCCTCGCAGAACGGCTCATGCCGTGTCAGTCAGCTTGCCCACAGGGCGACATGACCGTCTCAGACACACTCGGGAATAGTTGATGACGACGAAGAGAACCCCTCGCCGGCGGCATGCCGAACGGCGCCGGCCGCTGCTGCTCGCGGCCGCGGCACTGGCGGTGGCCGGCGCGGTGGCGGTACCGGTGTTCGCACAGGCGACGGGTGAGAGTCCGCCCGTCACATCGACGCGGCAGGCCGACTTCGCCGCGGCGGCCGCGGAGTTCGACGTGCCGGAGCAGGTGCTGCTGGCCGTGGCGTACCAGCAGTCGGCATGGGACGCGCACGCCGGGCAGCACAGCACGGATGGCGGCTACGGGCCGATGCATCTCACAGACGTGACACCGGCGATGCTCTCCGCCGGGGACGCGGGTATGGCCGGACGGGCGGACGTGGCCTCGCTCGCGGCGGACCCGGCGCTGCACACACTCCAGGCAGCCGCGAAACTCACCGGCCTGTCCGCGAAGGAACTGCGCGGCGACGCGACGGCCAACATCCGCGGCGGGGCCGCCCTGCTGGCCTCGTATCAGGAGTCGACCGGAGGCAAGGCCTCGCCGGATCCGGACGACTGGTACGGCGCGGTGGCCCGCTACAGTCAGTCCACCCAGAGGCAGGGCGCCCGGGCGTTCGCCGACCGGGTCTACGCCACGCTGAAGAACGGTGCGAAGCGCACGACCGCCGACGGGCAGCGCATGGCGCTGGCGCCCGGGACGGGGGTGGCGCCGGCCACCGGCCAGTTGGACCGACTGCGCCTCGCCTCGGCGGCGACCACCGGCACCGAGTGCCCCGCGACCGTGGATTGCACCTTCGTGCCGGCCGCCCCGTCCAACGGTCAGGTCTCCGACCGTCCGGCCAACGGGATCCGGATCGACTCGATCGTCATCCACGACACCGAGTCCTCGTACGAGTCGGCGATCGCCACGTTCCAGACCGCGGGCGGGAGTTCCGCGCACTATGTGATGCGGTCCGCCGACGGCGCGGTCACGCAGATGGTCCCCACGAAGGACCTGGCGTTCCACGCGGGCAACTACTCCACCAACATGCACTCCATCGGCATCGAGCACGAGGGCTTCGCCGCGCACGGGGCGACCTGGTACACCGAGGCCCAGTACGAGGCGACGGCGGAGCTGGTGAAGTACCTGTCCGAGCGCTTCGGCATCCCGCTGGACCGGCAGCACATCATCGGCCACGACAACGTCGTGGGCCCGACGTCGGCGACGGTGTCGGGCATGCACTGGGATCCGGGACCGTCCTGGGACTGGGAGCACTTCATGGCCCTGGTCGGCGCCCCGCTGTCCGGCAGGCACGGTGTCGGCCCGGTCGGCGGCGTCGTGACCATCGCCCCGGGCTTCGAGCGGAACCGGCAGACCGTCGAGGTCTGCCCGTCCGACGACCCGACCGGCGCCACCCCCGAGTGCACCAAGGTGACGCACGCGTCGAACTCCCTGTTCGTGCGCACCGCGCCCAGCGCCACCGCGCCCCTGTTCGGGGACCAGGCGATCCACTCCGGTGGCGACGGCACCGACCGGATCAACGACTGGGGCAGCACCGTCCAGGCCGGCCAGCAGTTCGTGGTCGCCGGCAAGCGGGGCGCCTGGACCGCGATCTGGTTCAGCGGCAGCAAGGTGTGGTTCCACAATCCGAAGGGCCGGAACACCGTCCCCGCCCACGGCGTGACCATCGTCTGGAGCGGCACGACCACCGGCACCCCGCCCGTGAAGGTGTACGGCTCCAGCTACCCGGACGCCGCGGAGTACCCGGCCGGCTACGGCGCCTCCACCCAGGCCCCGCTGAGCATGTACTCCATCCCGTCCGGCCAGGCCTACGTCGCCACCGCGGCGCCGGCCCTGACCGACGACTACTTCAAGGCCGACGGCAAGGTCGTCTTCGGCGCCAAGAAGATGTACACGATCCAGTACAACCACCGCACCGCGCTGGTCTATGAGGGCGACGTCACCGCCCAGCACCCGGCCAACCCTCCCGGCCACCGCTGAGGCACCGCGACGCAGAACCGTGTGGTGGTGTCCGGAGCGTCCACGCTCCGGACACCACCATGCGCGCTTCCACCAGTACCCGGGCCGGCCCCCCGACGGGCGGAATTCGTGACCGGTGGAGCCCGGACGCGCGCGGGCACCGCATAAAGCCTCAGGGACATGCGCGCCACGCCATGGAACATCTGCGCCACAGGCGCAATCTTCCGGTTCTCGAGGGTGAGTGGTGCGAGTTGTTGAAATCCGAACTAGTTGTTAGACTGCGGTCTCAGTGGGCCACGGCGCCGGAGCGTGCCGCCCGCGGTGAGTACGGATCGATCGGTAAGGCAGCGGTTACTCGAACCTCCCTTGGAGGGCTTTCGAAGTGATCGTGTGGGGGACACAGTGGAAGACCAGCGACCGGCGGGTTCCGCGAACTCCGAGCCGAGTTCAGGGAGCGGCGTCACATACCGGGCCGCCATGCGCCTGACCGCCGAGCAGGCGGAATCGTCGGAGCGGCATTTCCGTCACCAGGAACACAATCCGTTCGGGGAGAGCGGCCCCTTCTCGCATCTCACGCGCCTTGCCGTTCCGCACTCCGCCGCCGCACGCGGATTCCGCTTCAACGCACACGGCCAGCTCATCGACGGAATGCTGTCCGCGCAGGTCTACGTCGACTCCCTCACCGGGGTCTCCGGCAAGAACCTGTCTCAGGATCCGATCGTCGCGGACGTGGTGACCTCGGGCCGGATCGAGTTCCGGGCGGGCAAGGAGATTTACGACGTCCAGCCAGGGCAGATCTGCGTTCGCGACACGAAGGCCTCGTGGCAGTTCTCCTGCGCGCCGGCCACGAACGTGCACGTCATCGCCGTCCCGCGCCATCTGGTGCTACCGCACGTCCGATCGGGAAGGCAGTCCGGCCGGTCATGCGTAACGGACATCACCGCACCTGAGGTCCGGTTCCTCCTCAACTACCTCGAAGCCGTCAAGGGCAGCAGCCGGGAACTGGAGACATCGGGAACGGCGCGGCAGATGGCGCGTGACGCCTGCGCGAGCCTGCTCTCGAGCATCTTCTCCGACCGGCCCGGCTCGGCGCTCGCCGACGACCCGGGAGCCATCGTGACGGCTGCCAAGTACGCCATCGAACAGCATCTTGAAAGCGCGGACCTGTCTCCGGCGATGGTCGCGCGGCACGTGGGAGTGTCCCTCCGGACGCTGCACCGGAGCTTCTCGGCGGGGGACGACTCCGTCATGGCGTTCGTGCGGAGCCGTCGCCTGCAGAAGGCCCACGACGAACTCGTGGACCCGGACTCCGCGGCCGGGATCGCGGGGATCGCGGCGCGCTGGGGCTTCTCGGACACGAGTCACTTCATCAGGCGCTTCAAGTCGGTGTACGGCGCCACGCCCGCCGCATACGTGAGGGACCGCAGAGCCGCGGACGGCGGGCACGACCAGAGCCGCGACGTCCGGTAGCCGGTGCGTCGGAGGGCGTCACCGCCCTGGAGGCCCGGACTGGCGCGATATCCCGCCACCTGGACCAGCCTGTCATCGCGTTCGGCGGCGGGGAAATCGGCGACGTCGGCTGCCCGTTCCTGCCTGAGAACCGGTGGGCGCGCATGGAATTCGAGTGCCAGAACGCATTGGTCCTGGCGCGGATTTACTTCGATGAATTGTGAAGCTTGACGCGGCCGGGTTTCCAATGTCCTGGGACCGTAACCGCTCATTGCTGACGCGGTCACGGAAGTCCTTTCGTGTGGCGTCGCGTCCGCATCCTTTGTCAGAGTTGCGGTTGTGACGGGGGAGGTTCCCTTGAACCACATGGAAAGAGGTTATCGATGAAGGTCTCGACCGGCGCTCGCGTCGCACCCGTACTCGTTCTGGCGTTGGCGGCCCTGACGGCCTGCGGCCCGGAGACGGACAAGGCCGGTTCTTCGGGTTCTTCCCCGGTGGCGACCGCCTCGGACGCGTCGTCCTCGCGTGGTGATTCGTCGGCCGCATCCCAGGGGCGAGCCGGTGGAGGGGAGGGGTCCGCCGACGGGACGTCGCGTGACCGTTCGGGTGCGCGGGACACGGATTCCGGTGCGGGTCGTGACGGCGGGCCGCAGCGGTGCGCGTCCGGAAACCTGCGGGTTTCCGTGGAGAACCAGGAAAGCGGTGCCGGCACGACGCACTTCGAGCTGGTCTTCCGGAACACGGGCACCGCGCCGTGCACCCTGACCGGATTCCCCGGAGTGTCCTTTCGCGGCCGCGACGGAGCCGAGATCGGTAATTCCGCCGACCGCGTCGAGACCACGCGCGCCACGACGGTGACCCTGATCCCCAATGCCCGCGCCGTCGCCGACGCGCAGGTCCTGAACGGTCAGTCCGGACTCTCCGATGACGATTGCGGGTTGAAGAGCGTTTCGTTCCTGGGTGTCTTCCCGCCGGACTCGAGGGAGCAGATCGACGTGCCGTGGAAGGTCTCGGAGTGCAGTGTCCGCGGCGCGCACGGACTGAAGATCGGACCGGTTCACCCCGTCCGCTGACCCGGTACCGGGCGTGACGGAGCGGGAGCCGGGGCGTGGCCCCGGCGCCCGCCGTGCCGGAGCCGGAAACCCTTGACGCGCGCGGCGCGACCTCGCGCGCGCCACCGGCTCAGGCCCCGCCCGCGCGGGGTGATCCGCGACGCGTCGACGCGAGTTCGCGTTCCGGCTCACCGCGCGGCAGCCGCAAGGTGAACAGCGATCCCTCCCCGTAGGTGCTCTCGGCGGTGACGGAGCCGCCGTGGGCGTGCGCGAGGTTGCGGACGATGGCGAGGCCGAGGCCGCTGCCGCCCGTGCCGCGGTTGCGGGACTTCTCGGCCCGCCAGAAGCGGTCGAAGACCCGGGGCAGGTCCTCGGGCCGGATGCCGCCTCCCGTGTCGGCCACGGCGATGAGCACCGCGTCGTCTTCCGGGCGTGCCGTGACCGTGACCGTGCCGCCGGGCGGGGTGTGGCGGACCGCGTTGGACACGAGGTTCGCCACGGCCTGACGGAGGCGTACGGGGTCGGCGACGACGCTGCCGATGCCGTCGGCGGCGACGTCGACGGAGAGGGCGACACCGGCGTGGTCGGCGCGTCCGCCGTGCGCGGTGGCGACCTGCCGGAGGAGTTCGCCGACCTCGCACGGCACCTTGTGCAGGCGCAGCGCCCCGGCGTCCGAGGCGGCGAGGTCCTGCAGGTCGTCGACGATGTGCTGGAGGAGCAGCGCCTCTTCGAGCAGCGAGCCGACGAGTGCGCGGTCGGCCGGGACGACACCGTCGTCGGCGGCCTCGAGCCAGCCGCGGATGTTGCTCAGCGGGGTGCGGAGTTCGTGGGCGATGTCGCCCACCATCTCGGTGCGCTGCCGTTCGAGATTCGCGCGCTCCTGGGACATCTCGTTGAACACCTCGGCGAGGCGCCCGATCTCGTCCTTGCCCGTCACCTGGACGCGCGCGGCGACGTCCCCGGCTTTCACGCGCTGGGCGGCCGCCGTGAGGGCACGCAGCGGCCTGACCAGTTGCAGGCCCAGGCCCACGGTCACCACGACGGTGAGCAGGAGCACGCCGGCGACGACCCCCGCCATGCGGAGGCGGTTGGGCGCGGAGAGGTCGAACGGGGACGCGGCGGCGTTCTCCGGGGAGCCGATGAACAGCAGCGCGGCCGGGGCGACGTACGGGGCGAGCTGCTCGCGGCGGGCGCTGTCCAGGCACGACGCGACGAGCCCCTCGTCCGCCGGTTCGCGGCTTCGCGACGCGGGTGTCCATGTCAGGTCCGGCGCGAGCCGTACGGGTCCGCTGCCCCGCCTGCTGAGGCACGCGTCGACCAGGGCGCCGAGCCGGGCGAGGGCACGGGACTCGGTGCGGGTGGGCCGGTCCAGCGCGTCCTCGGCGCAGCGGGTGCCGCTGTAGCCCGGCGTGGTCACCCGGGGCCGTCCGCCGGGTTCGGTGACGGCGGTGGCGTCGATGCCGATGTCGCGCAGGCAGGTGACCTGGCGCTGCGCGAGGGCGGTCAGCCGTGTCCGTTCCGCCTGCGGCAGACGGAAGGGGCCGGCGGCGCGGGAGTCGATACGGTCGCCGCCTCCGGACCCCGCGAGCGCGGCGTCGACGGCGAGCGGGTCGACGGTCGCCGAGGCCCGGTCCGGCAGCGGGGTGCGGTGGCCGGCGTCGGCGGAGTCGGCGATGGGCCGGCGGTCCTGGGTGGTGAGGACGACGCGGTGCCCGGTCTCGCGGGCGAGGCGGTCCACGAGCGGCCGCACACCCTCCCAGCCCGCGTGCGTGGCGGCCCGGCCGAGGAGGGCTTCGTAGATCCGGGCGTCGTCGGAGATGGCCTGGCCCTGCTCCTGCCGGATCGCCCGGGTGGTCGTACGGACCGCGAGCCAGGCGGTGGCCGCGATCGAGCACACGGAGACCAGCACCGACAGCGCGAGCAGCCGCACCACCAGGCTGCTGTGGAAGCGGCGGCTCATGCGGTGTCTGACAGGACGTAGCCCACGCCGTAGACGGTGAGCAGCCGTACCGGACGGGCGGGATCGGGTTCGATCTTCCGGCGCAGGTTCATCACGTGGGTGTCCACCGTCCGCACGGTGAAGTAGCGGCCCGTGCCGTGGAGCTGCCCGAGGATCTGCTCGCGGGTGAAGACCCGGCCCGGCTGGGCGGCGAGCGTCTCCAGCAGCCGGAACTCCCCGGGGGTGCAGTCCACGCTGGTGCCGTCGCAGATGACCTCGTGGCGGGAGGGGTCGACGCTCAGCCCGCCGACGGTGAGCGTCGGGTCGGCCTCCGCGGCGGGCGGCGCGGCGGGCCGGGCGCGGCGCAGCAGGGTGCGGACCCGGGCGGTCAGCTCCCGCGGGCTGTACGGCTTCGACATGTAGTCGTCTGCGCCCAGGTCCAGGCCGAGCAGGAGGTCGTCCTCGGTGCAGCGGGCGGTGACCATGAGCACCGGCAGGTCGGATTCACGGCGCAGGATGCGGCAGACGTCGAGTCCGTCGACCTTCGGCATCATCAGGTCCAGCACGAGCAGGTGCGGCGGGTCGCGGCGCAGCTCCTCCAGGGCGGCGCGTCCGTCGTGGACGACGGTGACCGAGTGCCCTTCGTGCTCGAGGTACACCCGCAGCAGCTGCGCCTGCTTCTCGTCGTCCTCCGCCACCAGTATGTGTGCGCTCATGGCCGGGAGTATAAGTACGCCAAGTGTCGTATTTGCGGTGTCGGGGCTCTGTCCGCGGGGGACCACGGTATGCCCATCGCTTCCTGACAGGTTTCCGACATTCACCGGCCACGATCAGTCGGCATGACCCACCCACACCTCCCTCACCGCGCACTCGGCGCGGCCGCCGCGGTCGTCTGCGCCGTCCTGCTCACCGGCTGCGGCGGCTCGGCCGGGGACACCGGCACGGCGTCCGGCACGCAGTCAGGTCAGCGGTCCGGGGAACAGGACGTCGCCTCGGTGGCGACCGGCACCCCCTCGGCCTCGCCGTCGTCGCCGTCCGGGGCGCCCGCCGCCGGCAGCGAGCAGGGCCGCCCGCAGCTCCGCCTCGACAGCTCCGACGCCGAACGCGACCGCTACTGGAACGCCTACGCCACCTGCCTGAAGGACCACGGCCACAAGATGATCCTGGCCCGAGGCCCCTACTCCATCGACCAGAACGACAACAGCCCCACCGCCAAGGCCGCTCAGAAGACGTGCGCCGGCAAACTCCCCCTCCAGCCGCCCGAGTTGCGCCGCGACTCGAACCCGCACTACGACGACGACTACCGCGCCTACATCAAGTGCCTGAACTCCCGCGGGCTCAAGGTCGTCGCGCTGCCCGACAACTCCGGCTGGACCTTCGACGGCCAGAGCACGATGAGCGACACCGAGCAGACCAAGGTGGACAAGAACTGCACGATGGAGGCCTTCGGTGGCAAGAACCGCTGAGCACCGCCTCCCCAGGCGGCGTCGGCGCCGGTTCACCGTGGCCCTGGCCGTCCTCCTGACGGCCGGCGGTGCCGGAGGCGCGACCGCCGCCTGGAACACGCGGCAGGGCAGCCCGCAGACGGCGCCGGAGCACCCGGTCGAGCTCGACACCGTCAAGGTCGCCAGGACCGACCTGTCCACCGACAGGACCCTGCCCGGCACACTCGGCTTCGGCCCGCTGCGCACCCTCAAGGGCACGGGCGCCGGAGTGCTGACCGAGCTGCCGCCGCCCGGCGCGGAGGCCGTACGGGGCAAGCCCCTGTACCGGGTGGACGACCGGCCCGTCACCGTCTTCTTCGGCGACACCCCGTTCTTCAGGGCCCTGGACAAGCCGGGGCTGCGGGGGCGGGACGTGACCGTACTGGCGGACAACCTGCGAGCCCTCGGCTACGACATCGGGCACACCGCGAACCGCGCGCCCACACGCACGGGGACCGGCGGCACCGAGTTCACACCCGAGCTGAGCGCGGCCCTGAAGCGGTGGCAGGGCGACACCGGCCAGGAGGCGACCGGGACCCTCACACCGGGCCGCGCGCTCGTACTGCCCGGGCCGGCGAGGGTCAACACCGTCACCGCCGCTCCCGGCGACCCGGTCGAAGGGGAGGTGCTGACGTACACCACCACCGCGAAGTCGGTGGCACTGACCGTGGACGCCGCCGGGGTCGGCGCCCTCCGCACCGGGCAGAGCGTCACGATCACCCTGCCCGACAGCCGGGAGGTCCCCGGTACGGTCACCGCCGTCGCGCGCGCCGTCCAGGGCGATTCCGCCGACGACCAGAGCGGACAGACGGGACCTCCCACGGTCGCCGTCACCGTCACACCGCGGCACGCCGGCGACGTGAAGGGGCTGGACTCCGCCTCCGTCCAGGTCCGCTTCACTGCCACCGACCGCAAGGGCGTCCTCGCCGTCCCGGTCACCGCGCTCCTCGCCCTGAGCGAAGGCGGCTACGCGCTGCAGCGCCCCGACTCCTCCCTGGTCGCGGTGGAGACGGGCATGTTCGCCGACGGAATGGTGGAAGTCAGCGGGGCGGGCGTCAGCGAGGGCATGACGGTGGTGACCGCCTCGTGAACACCACCGGGCGCCCGGCCCCCGCCCTCGCCGTGCACGAGGTGACCAAGACCTACGCGGGCGACGTCACCGCCCTGAACGAGGTGTCGCTCACCGTGGAGGAAGGGGAACTTTTGGCCATCCTGGGACCCTCAGGCTCCGGGAAGTCCACGCTGCTGCACATCATGGGCACCCTCGACCGGCCGACCAGCGGGACCGTCGAGATCGCCGGCCACGCCGCCGCCGGACTGTCCGACCGGCGGCTGTCCGCACTGCGGGCGCGACTGCTGGGCTTCGTCTTCCAGCACTTCCATCTCACCGACGGCCTCGACGCCACGGAGAACGTCGCGACCGGCCTGCTCTACGCGGGCGTGCCGCGACGGCAACGCCGGCCCCGCGCCGAGGAGGCGCTCGCCCGGGTCGGCCTGGCGCACCGCACCCGCCACCTGCCCCAGCAGCTGTCCGGCGGCGAACGGCAACGCGTCGCCATCGCCAGGGCCCTGGTCAACGAGCCCGCGCTCGTCCTCGCCGACGAGCCGACCGGAGCCCTCGACAGCGCCAACGGGCGCGCCGTACTCGACCTGCTCACCGGACTGAACCAGGAGGGCACCACCATCGCGGTCATCACCCACGACCGGGACATCGCCGCCCTTCTGCCACGCAGGATCCAGCTGCGCGACGGCCGGATCGCCTCGGACAGCGCCACCCGCGCGGACGCCTGGAGCCCGGCATGAACCGACCGATCAGACTCTCCCCCCTCGACGTCCTGCGGCTCGGCCTGCTGGGCCTGCGCACCCGCAGGACCCGCGCCGCGCTGTCCGCACTGGGCATCGCGATCGGCATCGCCACACTCGTCGTCGTCACCGGCATCCCCGCCTCCAGCCAGCGGGCCCTCATGGACGAACTGTCGGCGCTCGGCACCAACATGCTGCGCGCACAGCCGCAACCCGACGCCGAGCAGAAGGCCCTGCTCCCCGAGGCCGCCGACGCGATGGCGGCACGCATCGGTCCGGTCACCAGCGCCACGGCGGTGGCCAACACCCATGCCACGGTGCGGCGTTCCGACCTGGCCGACCCCAACGACTCGATCGGGCTCAGCGTGCTCGCCGCCAGGACCGACCTGCTGGCCACGATCGGCGGCACGGTCCGCTCCGGCCGGTTCCTCGACCGCGCCACCGAGCGCTTCCCGACGGCCGTCCTCGGCCGGCGCTCCGCGAAGCGGCTCGGCATCGACCGCGTCGTCCCGGGACGGGAGCCCCTGGTGACCATCGGCACGCACCACTTCTCCGTGGTCGGCGTCCTCGGGCCGATGCCGCTCACACCGGACCTGGAGAGCTCCGTACTCGTCGGCTGGGACGCCGCACGCGACGTGCTCGACTTCGACGGCCACCCCACCGTGGTCTACGTCAAGGCACGGGAGTCGCGGATCGAGGCGGTACGCGACGTCCTGCCCGGCACCGTCAATCCCGAACTGCCCGGACTCGTCCAGGTCAGCCGCCCCTCCGACGCCCTGGCCGCCAAACGCGCCACCGAACACACCTTCTCCGCCCTGTTCCTGGGGCTCGCCGGGGTGGCCCTGCTGGTCGGCGGCATCGGCGTGGCCAACACCATGTTCGTCTCCGTACTGGAACGACGCCGCGAGATCGGCCTGCGACGCGCCCTCGGCGCCAACCGCCGGCAGATACGCGGGCAGTTCCTGACGGAGTCCGTGATGCTGTCCGTCCTGGGCGGGCTGAGCGGGACCGTGCTCGGCGCGGCGGGCACGGCCGGTTACGCGCTCTCGCAGTCGTGGCCGCCCGTCCTGCCACCTCTCGCGCTCGGGACCGGTCTGGCCGGCGCGATCGTCGTGGGCGCCGTCGCAGGCGTCTACCCGGCCCTGCGCGCCTCGCGGCTGCCCCCGACGGAGGCCCTGTCCGCGGTCTGACGCCGGCCCCGCGGCGCCGGGAACGACCCCGGATGAAGCGGCGACCGGTCAGGACGGGCTCGGGCTCACCTGGATTATTCAGTGTGCGGACCCCGACGCGGTGTGCGGCGTGCCCTGTCCCTCCCCACCGTCTTCCTGCTCTCCGGGCCATGCACAGAGCAACTATCCAAGGCCTCATCGGAGTTGCCGCCGCTCTGGTGGTGGTGGCCGGCTTCACCGGGTTCGCCGACGACCGTCCCGCGGCGGGCATCGGCCTCGCCGCCGGCCGGAGCGGGAACGGCACCTCGTACATCTTCGGAGGCCCGGGACGGTCCGGGAGCACGGCCGCCGTCCGCGCCTACCGGGACGTGCTCGACCACGGCTCGAACCCCAAGATCCTCACCGTCGCGCACCGGGGCCAGTGGCGGGACGCCGGAGGTGAGTGGCTGACGTACGACGTGGACGTCCCGCGCTCCGGTACGTACGCGCTGTCGGCCCGGGTGTCGTCGCCGTACACGCCCGCGGGCACCGCTCGAGCCGGTTCGCCGCTGACCCGCGCCCGGCCGGGCCCCGGGGAAGGGCCGGCCGGGACCGGGCACCGGAACGTCCGAAGTGAGCTGCCGGTGACCGGCGTCCGTCCCCTCCGTGCCGGATGGCCGCGCGGACCGGCGTCGGCTACTGGAGGGCCAGGGCTCGATGGGCGTGTTGCGCACGTACTGGTAGTCCGCAGTGCCCTCTTCGAGGGCCTGCAGCCGGGTGAACATCGCCTTGGAGACCTGTCGGATGTCGAGCGGCGTCATGCTGTCCACCGTCTCGGGCGGCACCATCGCGGAGCCCGATTCCCGCTCCGCCGTGACACTCTCACCGGCCACTGCGATCCCCATGTCAGCAACCCTCCACGTAGCCGCGTTCACCAGCGCCTTCGGCGCAGCGGTCCGCCTACCCTCGCTGGACCCGGTCACTCCACATCTGCGTGCCGCGGCCGTCGGGTGTTTGGGACACGGCCCAGCGGTCAGACGTAGTCACGGAACATGATCTCGATGGCAGGAAGGTGATCAGCATGGCCGCGGACGAGAAGGCCAAGGCGAAGACCGAGCAGGCCGTCGGCAAGGCCAAGAAGACCGCCGGGGAGGCCGTGGGCAACGAGCGGCTGACCGCCGAGGGTCGCATGGAGCAGGCCAAGGGCGACGCCCGCCAGGCCAAGGAGAAGATCAAGGACATCGGCCGGGACTGACCACCGGCATCCGGACGGTTCAGCGTGTGGGGCGGCCTTTTCGGGGCTGCCCCACACGCGTGCCGAGAGCGGATCGAGCAGCGCACACCGACCCTGACGCACTGGGTCGCCAAGGTCGACGGCGTCACGCGCGAGTTCGACGCCCGGATCAGCGAGCAGATCCCCGACGAGAGGGTCGCCTGGGCCACGGTCGGCGGTGACGTGCACCAGGCGGGGGTGGTCACCTTCCACCGCCTGGACGACCGGCACACCAAGGTGATGCTGCAGCTCGACCACGAGCCGCACGGCGTGGCCGNNACNGTGGCCGACAAGCTCGGCGTCGTCAGGCGCCAGGCCAAGGGCGACCTCAAGCGCTTCAAGGCGTACATCGAGGCCCGCGGCATGGAAAGCGGTTCCTGGCGCGGCGAGGTGTAGGGGACACTCCCGACCCGCAGGTCCCGGACACCGTCGGGTGTCCGGGACCTCAGCATGACGCGGCAGCTCCTTTCCCAGTTAAGGCCGCTCCGGGTTCCCCATGATCACGGGAGCCGTGGCGGACGACCAGCCGCGGTAGTTCGACGCCACATCCCCGCAGAAGGTCACGCATGGCGACGAGTCGCCGGGGCAGACGCGTGGTCAGGAGGTAAACACAATGGTCCCCTTGCTTTTGGTCCTGTTGCTGGCGCTGATCCTCTTCGGTGCGGGGTTCGCCCTCAAGGCGCTGTGGTGGATCGCCATCATCGTGCTGGTGGTGTGGCTCCTCGGGTTCGTCTTCCGAGCGGCCGAAGGCGGCGGGCGCCGTCGTTGGTACCGATGGTGAGCTGATACCTCCCACCAGCCAGGGTGGGGTTCGCGATGCGGCCGCGGACCCCACCCTTCGCGCTGTCCGGCCGCGTTGCGGGTAGACGTACCGGAGGCGGCTCGCCGGTATCGCGTTCGGAATCAGCGCGGACCTCCCCGGCGAGCCGTCCCCCCGAGGCACTTCACCGCCGGCCCGGTTCAGGGCTCGGGGGACAGCTGTTCGGTCGCCATGGCCACGGACCTTACTCGGCGGCCCGTTCCGGCCGGCGTCCCGCGACACCGCATGAAGCTCGGGGACCAGACGCCCGCCCCACCGCCGTGGGGCGGGCGCCCGGCGGCTCCGCTGGGGGCGGCCGCGGCCCACGAGACGCGGACCCCAAGGCCCCCGTGCCCGGGTGCAGGCCGACCGGGCACCGGCACGGACTTCCGGCTCCGGGCCGGCCTGCGTACGTTGAGACCGGACAGCTCACGGTTCTGTGACGGCCGCCGAGGTCGTCGGGCCCTGCGGCGGCGGTGTGAAGCGGGGCGCGGGACGGTGACCGCGCTCCCGCGCCCGACCACGACACGGCTCCCGTAGTGCTCGGACAGTGTGCCCTTCGGTCTCCACGGGAACTGGTTCGCCGACGACGAGATCGGTCCCAGCTGACCGGTCGGTCGCAGAACGCAGGGGGACGGCTTCCGGTGGATTCCCCTGCGAGGGGAACAGGCACTCTCCGTGATGTGACCCAGTGCTCGCCGCACCGCGTTGCCTGCGGCGAGGACTCCGCACTAGATTCTCGGTAGAAAGAACGTTCTTTCTGCATCCTGAGTCCACCGCTGCGCCCGCATCACCGTTGGAGAATCGATGTCCCACCGCCGCCCCGTCCGCCGTGTCCGTCTCGCCGTCGTCGGCGCGGTAGGCCTCGCCCTGGCCGCCGGACTGGCCACGACCGCGTCCGCCACCCAGGAGCGGCACACGAAGCCGGCGGGCAAGCCCGCGCCCAAGCCGACCGTCGTCCTCGTCCACGGCGCCTGGGCGGACTCCGCCGGCTGGACCGGTGTCGCCAAGCGCCTGCAGGCCGACGGGTACCCGGTCGCCGCCCCCGCGACACCCCTGCGCGGCCTGGCCGGCGACGCCGCCTACCTGGCCGACTACCTCAGGACGATCAAGGGCCCGGTGGTCCTGGTCGGCCACTCCTACGGCGGCGCCGTCATCACCGGTGCGGCCACCGGCAACGCCGACGTCAAGGCCCTCGTCTACGTCGCCGCATTCGCTCCCGACAAGGGCGAGAGCATCGCCGACCTGGTGGGCAGGTTCCCCGGCAGCCACCTCAGCGACGACCCGAACGCCCCCGTGCCGACCGCCCTGAACGCCGTCCCCTTCACGCAGGCGGACGGCGGCACGGGCGTCGACCTCTACATCAAGCCCGACAAGTTCCGCGACGTCTTCCTGAGCGACCGCGTCAGCAGGAGCAAGGCCGCCGTGCTCGCCGTCACGCAGCGCCCCATCACCGCACAGGCGGTCGGCGAGCCCGCCGCGCAGGCCCCGGCCTGGAAGACCATCCCCTCCTGGTACCTCGTCGCCCGCGGCGACCGGACGATACCCGCGGCGGCCGAGCGGTTCATGGCGGCGCGCGCCCGCGCCCGCACCTCCGAGGTCGACGGCCCGCACGCCGTCCACGTGACCGACCCCGGGGTCGTGACGCGCCTCATCGAGAAGGCCGCGGCGGCCACGCGCTGACCCACCCGCTGTCCCGGTGTCCTTCCTATGGGGGAGGCCGGGACGCCTCGCGCGGTGCGGAACCATGCGGCGGCCATGAGCGCGGCGACGCCGTGCTCATGGCCGCGATCGGGGCGGATCAGGGCGCCGGTGAAGGTGCGTGCGGATCCCGAACGCACACAGCCGTCGTCCCGTCGTCCTTTCACCGGCGCTGTCTACGGTGTCCCCCCGGGCCGGCCGATGTTCATGACCGGCCCGGGGCAACGCCGGCTACTTCGGCATCAGGACGGTGTCGACGATGTAGACGGTGGCGTTGGCGGTGGGGACGTTGCCGCACACCACACGCGAGGTGTCGTTGACGGTGTAGTCCTCACCGGTGCCGGAGGTGGTGACCTTGCCCTTCTCCAGGGTCGCGAAAGAGCCGTTCGCCAGTTGGGCGGGCGCGAGCTTCTGCCCGACGACGTGGTAGGTCAGGATCTTTGTGAGGGTGGCCTTGTCATTGAGGACCTTGTCGAGGTCGGCCTTGGGGATCTTCGCGAAGGCATCGTTGGTGGGCGCGAAGACGGTGATGCCTTGGGCGTTGTTCAGGGTGTCCACCAGACCGGCCTTCTTCACGGCCGCCACCAGTGTGGACAGTACCGGGTTGTTGGACGCGGCCGTCGCCACGGGGTCCTTGGCCATTCCGTCGAAGCTGCCGGCGCCGTCCTCGGGCACCGCGGAACACGCGGTCCCGAAGGGCTTGTCCATGGCCGTCGAGTCGCCAGGGTCCGCACCTGCGGAGCCGTCCTCGGCGGCGTTGGACGGAGCGGCGCTGGACGAGGCGCCGGAGGCGTTGTCCTTGCCGTCGTCGCCGCAGGCGGTAAGTGCGAACGGCAGTACGGCGGCAGCGGTCGCCGCGATGGCGGCACGGCGAAGGCGCAGGGTGTTCATCAGGTTTCTCCTTGGCTGCTTCTGCTTCTGCTTCTGGGGAATGCCGGCTCGGCGAGCCGACGGGTTGCCGGGCGGGCGTCAACGGCCACTTGGTCAGTCCACGTTGATCACCACCGAATGCCGGCCGCTGGCCCCGTCGGGGACGGTGCGGGCACGATCCGCGGTCTGGACCCGGCCGGCGCCGTCAGTGGCGCGGACGGTGAGAGTGTGGGGTCCCGGCGCGGCCTTCCAGGACCAGGACCACAGGCGCCATGTGTCCGGACCGGCCTGCGCGGCGAGGTCGGCGTCCTTCCACGGTCCGTCGTCGACCTGAATCTCGACGCGGTCGATGCCCCGGTGCTGAGCCCAGGCGACGCCCGCGACGTTCACCGTCCCGGCCTTTGGGCGGGCGAACGGCTTGGGCGTGTCGATGCGGGCCTGGGTCTTGACGGGGGCTTGGCGTGCCCAGTTCCGTTTCACCCAGTACGGGTCGTAGGCCTCGAAGGTGGTCAGTTCGATGTCCTGGATCCATTTGCACGCCGAGACGTATCCGTACAGGCCGGGAACGACCATGCGGACCGGGAAGCCGTGCTCGAGCGGCAGCGGTTCACCGTTCATGCCGACCGCGAGCATCGCGTCGCGGCCGTCCATGACATCCTCGACCGGCGTCCCGATGGTCATCCCGTCCACCGACCGGGACACCAGCTGATCCGCCGGACCGCCCTGTGACGGCGGCCGCACACCCGCCTCACGCAGCAGGTCGTGCAAACGCACTCCGATCCACCGGGCATTGCCGACGTACGGGCCGCCGACCTCGTTGGAGACGCAGGTCAGCGTGATGTCCCGCTCGATCAGCTCCCGTCGCAACAAATCCCGGAAGGTCAGGTCCAGGGGCGCGACGACGCTCTTCCCGTGGATGCGCAACCGCCACCGGTCGGCGTCCACCTTCGGCACGACCAGCGCGGTGTCCACCCGGTAGAAGGACTCGTTGGACGTGACGAACGGACTGACGCCGGGGAAGCGCAGTGTCGCCCCACGCGGCACCGGGGTTGCGGGCGACGCCGGCGCGGGCAGTGCGACGGCCGCGCGGGAAGCCACCGCCTCCCTGCCGTCGGACGACGTCAGACCGCGCCCGAGCGCTCCTGCGGCTGTGGAGGTGGCGGCAGCGGCAGCCGCGGCCGTCAGGAAACCACGCCGGTCCCAGCCGGGAGCCTCCGCCGTATCCGGCGCAGGGCCGGACGCGAGGGCCAGGCGCCCGGTGAGGACGTACAGCAGCAAGCCCCCGACTGCCGCTCCCGCCAAGGACGGCAGTACATCCGGCACACCGCCGGTGTCCGGCCGGGTCAGTGCTGCCACCGCACCGACGACACCGGACAGGAGAACGCCGATCGCTCCCGCCGACCGGTGCCGAAGGCTCAGCAAACCCAAGGCGACGGCCAGGGCGACCAGGACGAGGAGGATGCCCAGTTGCAGCACCAGCTTGTCGTCGCTGCCGAACGACCGGATCGCCCAGTCCTTCACGGCGGCGGGGGTACGGTCGATCGCCGCCCCGCCCACCGCGAGCACCGGCCCGGCCTGCGGCCGCCCCACCCCGGCGACCACCTCCGCCACCGCGAGGGCGGCGAACGCAGCCAACAGACCGGACACCGCGCCGAGTCCACCGCGTGTCAGTCGCTGCTTGCTGAAGTTCTTCACGTGAGGTATTCGCCGCCAGGGCGGCCCCAGATTGGTGCATCACCCAGAAGAGTGAAGACCCCGCGCCGACGGACGGGGGAGGGCCTGGCCGAGACGCACTGGAAGAAGGGCTCGTGCTCGTCGAGACGTCTCGACTCGGTTTCGAGGTACCTCAGTCGTGCAGTCGGCGCCCGCCGGCATACGCCCGGACGGCACGCCCCCTCGGGCGCCCCGTCCGGGTGCGACGGCCGCGCGGGTCAGTCCCGGGCGGGTCGGTCCCGGGCGATTCAGCCCCGGGCGGCCCCGTGGCGCCGCTGGGTCCAGGCCAGGTGCCATGTGTCCGGCGGCGCCGCGGAGTTCAGCTCCAGGCCTGGCACCGGCGCCAGCCGTCCCTCGCGCAGTTCGGACAGAAGGCGCTGGGCATCGAGGGAGGGGTACTTCCGGGTAGCCGCGATCGTCACCACCGAAGAAGGCGGGCCGCAGCGCCTCGCGCGGCTCCGCGTCGCGGGCAAGGCGCTCGGGCAGGTCGGGGTTGGCGATGAAGTCGCGCCCGAAGCCCACGGCGTCGACGCTTCCGCTCTCGCCGGCGCGCAGGGCCTCCTCGCGTCCGTAGCGGCCGGTCGCGATCAGGCGGCCCGGGTAGCGCTTGCGGGCCCCCAGGCGCTGTCGATGTCGTCGTCCGGCCGCCGCTCGGCGGTGTGCGCGTCGCCGATCTCCAGCAGCAGGCGTGCGCGGTTCTCGACGCCGCCTCGTGGGGGAGGGCGGAGCGGAGGTGTGACCGCCGCGCCCGACCCGAGCCGGAAGGCACCCCGGGGGTTGTCGCACGCGAGGCGGCGGGGCGGTGAACGGACGGAGGCGGGGGAGGGGCGGCAGGGGGCCGATGTCCCCAGGACGTCACGGAAGAGCAACCACCCCATCCGCGGGCCCGGAAGATGCTGGTGAGGGGCCACATCATGGAACCGGCGAAGAACGACAAAGGGGGGGTTCGGCGCAATGGAGTTCACGGTCGGGCGCACGCTGCGAAGACGAGGGAAGCGGTGGACGTTCTGGGGGCTCGTCGTCCTGGCGGGCGCACTCGTCTGGCTGCTCGGGCCACGCGGCGGCGAAGTCATCGGCCCGGTGTCCGTGGGGGCCCTGGCCGTGGTGGCGGTCTGGCACGGGTGGAGGGACCTGCGTGATGCACGGCGGCCGTTCCGGCTGCGGATCGACGAGTTCGGGATCACCTTGCACGACGCCGAGCTGTCCTGGGAGCAGATCGACGCGGCAGCCCTGTGGCACTATGCCGCACCGAACAGTGAGAGCGCGGCGCCCGAGCCGCGGCTGATGCTCTGGACGGCGCCGGGCGTGACACTGCCGCGCCGGCGCGACCGCACCGCGGACGCGCGGACCCGCTACACCCTGGTGAAGTGCGCGGACCTGGACCAGAGCGTCCGGGAGCTCACCGCCGCGCTCGCCGAGCACGGCGGCGCCCACTTCGAGACGGCGCCGCGCGCCGTGCGAGCGCCGATCCCGGTGGCCGTCGAGGGCCCCCGGCCCGGCGTGCCCGGCGGGGAGCGGGTCTTCACCGCCGACGACGGCGCCGGCCGCCGGACGGCCACCTGGGCGTTGTCGGCGCTGGCGTGCAGCGCGGTGTTCGGCTCGCTCGTGCTGTACCTGGTCCTCCACCCCGAGCAGGCCGACTACGACGCGGGGACCGGGATCCCCGTCACGGTGGCGTTGCTCGCGGCGATCGTCTGCTGGATTCAGACCGCTTCCTCTCATGTCCGACTGCGCAAGCCGCTTCGGCTGCGGATCGGACCCAGCGGCATCGGCATGCGCGAGGTGGCCGGTGAGGAGAGCTACTTCCGGTGGGCGCAGATAGCCACCGTCACGGTCGGGTCGCATCCGAGCGGCCTCGACCCCCGTCCCTGCCTGACGGTGTGGCCGTTGCCGGGCGCCTACGGGCAGGAGGAGCCCAGCCTCCTGGTCGACGGCCACCGGGCCTACGTCCTGGACCGGGTGGACCGGCTGCCGGGCGGCGCGGAGGCGGTCGTGCCGGTGCTGCGGGCGTTCGCCGGGGAGCGGTACGCCGGGACGGCCTGACCGCCCCCGGTCGCGGTGGGGAACCGGCCGCTCAACCGCCGGCTGCTTCCGACCTTGCCTCACCTATCGAGATTCGATAGATTCCCATCGTAACTCGATGTAGGGATGGGGTCATGGGAAAGCTGACAGTGTGGGCGTTGCGTGCCGTCCTCGTGGTGGTGCTCGCCGGCACCGTGTTCGTACAGGTGGGGATGGTGTGGGCGCTGGCGAACGACCCGGAGGACGGGTCGCTCCCGCTGACCCCGCTGCGCCTGGTCACGATCCTGGGCATGGTGTCGGCCCAGGTCGCCCTGGTCTGCGTATGGCGGCTGGTGACGATGGTGCGACGCGGCACCGTGTTCTCCCACGCCGCCTTCCGGTACGTGGACGTCGTGATCGGCGCGATCGTCACGGCCGCCCTCGTGTGGTTCGCGGTCACGGCCATCAACGCGCCCGGCCAGAGTGAAGACCCGGGCGTCACCGTCATCATGGCCGGCATCGGCGTGGCCATCCTGGGGGTCGCGCTCCTCGTGCTCGTGCTGCGGATGCTGCTCGCCCAGGCCGTCGCGCGCGACGTCGAGGCGTCGCAGCTGCGGGCCGAGCTGGACGAGGTGATCTGATGCCGATCGCCGTCGACATCGACGTGATGCTGGCCAGGCGGAAGATGTCCGTGGGCGAACTCGCGGACCGCGTCGGGATCACCCCCGCCAACCTGGCGGTGCTCAAGAACGGCCGCGCCAAGGCGGTGCGCTTCGCGACGCTCGCGGCGCTCTGCGAGGTCCTGGAGTGCCAGCCGGGCGACCTGCTGCGCTGGGAGAGCGAGGGCGGCACCGTGGAGGGATGACGTGCCCGAGGGCGGGCGTGAGGTCGCCTGGCGACCGCGATCGGCACCCCGCGGACGGGTCGCACCGGTGGCCCGGCCGCGGGCCACCGCCGGAACGACACGCGGGACGCGCCCGTAATCACTGGCGCCGGGGGTGGGTTATCGGGTAAGTAAAGCCGGGGCCCAGCAAAGGGGTCCGACGGCGCACCAGGCGGTGCGCCGGCATCAGCAGCATGTGAGGGACGAACACAGTGGCATCTGGCGTCGTGAAGTGGTTCAACTCGGAGAAGGGCTTCGGCTTCATCGCACAGGACGGGGGCGGGCCGGACGTCTTCGCCCACTACTCCAACATCTCGGGCAACGGCTACCGCGAGCTGCAGGAGGGTGAGCACGTCACGTTCGACGTGACCCAGGGGCAGAAGGGCCCGCAGGCGGAGAACATCGTCCGCGGCTGACCGACGCAAACGCAGGCGTGATCCCGCCGTCGCACCCAGCGACGGCGGCTGCTTGCAGGCCCGAGGGCGGTACCGATCGCGATCGGTACCGCCCTCGGGCCCTCGGACCAGGCCCGGGATCCGGAACTCGGCCGCCGTCGGTGGGAGCGCTCGCAGCAGCTGACCCGGCGTCCGCCGGAGCGACGCCTAGGAGTTGTGCGCGCCGGCAGGCCTCAGGCACGGCCTCCCGTCAGCCTTCCGGCCGCGCCTGGGCGTGCGAGATCTCCCGTTCGCCGGTGGAGGAGGTGACGGACACGGGGCGGTGCTTCCGGTGCCCGAGGCGGGCGAGGCGTTTGCCGGGGTCGGGGAAGGTCGGGATCATGTGCCGTCCCCAGGTCGTGTTGATCACACCGGCGAAGGACGCGTACAGGGCGAGGGCCGCGGTGACGAGTCCGGTGGCCCCGCCGATCCGCCTCGCGGGGTCGGAGTCCACGAACTCGGCGATGGTGAGGACGGTGAGCGTCGTCGTGGCGCTCCCGAAGAGGGCGAGCAGGACGCCGGTGGTCCGCAGGGTCGCGACGGTCAGGTAGAAGGAGATGATCGTCCAGGGCAGCGCGAACATCCCCGTGGCCAGGTGTGCTTGGCCGGGCGGCAACGTCGGTTCGACGAAGTGGCCGTAGACGGCGTAGGCCATCCAGAACGCGCCGAAGGCGGAGAACGCCGTGCCGCCGAAGGTTCCCCCCTGTTTGAGTTCGAAGACGCCGGCCACCAGCTGGATGACGCCGCCGAAGAGGAAGGCGGTCGGGAAGACCGCGGCGGCCAGCTCCGGCCGGACTCCGGCGTTGAACAAGCTGACCATCAGGGTCGTGGCCCCGAAGGCGGCCAGTCCCAGCGGAGCGGGGTCGGCGACGGCACGGGCGGGGGGTGCGGACATGGCGACTCCTGTGTAGGCGACCTCGGCAGGATGGCACCGGCGATCAGGGAACCGCGCTCGCTCCTTCGCGTGGCGCATCGCTCCAGTCCTGATGGCCCAAAGGCGCTCGGCGGCACCGTCGCGGTCACTGGCGGTCGGTGTCCGGGCGGCGCCTCGTCCGGTGCGGGATCGCACCCCCGCGGAGCCGAGGGCACCATGGAGAGCGGGGCCGGTCCGAGCCGGCACCTCGCGGACGGGAGGCACGCGCATGCTCACGCACCAGCCCGGACAGGAGGTGTTCAGGTCGATCCTTCCTCAGGACCTCGACTGGCAGCCGTTTCCGGCGTTCCCGCCGGCGGCGCGCCTGGCCGTCGTCGTGGGGAACCCGTCCGAGCCCGCTCCCTATGTCGTCAGGGTCAAGCTGCCCTCGGGCGAGAGGCTGATGCCTCACCGGCACACGGAGGACCGGGTCTACCTGGTCGTCTCGGGCGTCTTCTACGTCGGCCTCGGCGACGCCTTCGACGAGGAGAGGCTGCGGGCGTATCCGCCCGGGGCCGTCATCGTGCTGCCGGGCGGGACCTCGCACTTCCACTGGGCGAAGTCCGGCCAGTACGTCACGCAGGTCACGGCGATCGGTCCGATCTCCCTGGAGTACGTCGACCCCGCGGACGATCCGCGGGCGGCCTGAGCGCCCACGTCGCGCCGACCCCGTCGGCATCAGCCGTTCAGCCGGCGCCGCGCGATGGCACGCCGCACATCGCCCGCCCTTGCCGTGTCGAGGGAGGGCGTACCGGCCGCGCGTGCCATCGCCGCCAGACGTGCGAACTGCTCGCCCATGCCCTTCGTTCCGTCCAACGGGGTCCGGGCGTGCGGCCACAGGGTCCTGGCCAGAGCGACGTGACGGGCACCGCCGAGGACGACGACGGGGTCGAGTCCGGTGATCCGCAGATCGGCCGCCTGCGTGTGGAGGAGGGCGGCGGTCACCGCTTCGGCGTGTCCGTGCGGGGTGTCGTAGGGCTCGATCTCGTCGTCGAGGTCCAGCAGGCCGTAGTGGGCGGAGAGGATCATGAGCCGGTCGGGGTGCAGTGCCTCGGCCGCCCTTCGGCACGCCCGGTGGTAGCTGCCCGTGTACATGTCGGCCGCCCTGGCCCGGTGGTCAAGTTTGCGAACGCCGCAGGGGACGACGACCAGTTCCGGTCGGAGGCCGCTGGTGTTCCGTGTCGAAGTCATGTGGTTCCTTCCGGGGCGTGTGGCGGTCCTGTCCGTGAAGGTGGAACGCGGCCGGGGACGGCCCCCGTGGCGGCATCGGAGGACATCGAGCCCTCAGATGTGGACGTGCCGTCGAGTGGACGGGAGGGCACCATGCGGCGGACGGTCCGTCAACCGGGCTGCTCTGGTGGCGAGTTCGGCCCCGGTGCCATCGCTCCGGAGTCAGGTTCGCCTTCCGCTTTCCTTAGGCGACCGGTCGTATAGTCGGCGTCATGGGACACACCAGTGATGCCGGAGAGAAGATTCTGCGCGCTGCCCACTCGCTGTTCGACCAGCGCGGATACTCGGCGCTGGGTCTGGCGGAGATCTGCAGGGCCGCCGGGGTGCCCAGGGGCAGTTTCCACTACTTCTTCGCCTCCAAGGAGGCACTCGCGCTCAGCGTCCTCGACGCGCACTGGGCCGCGCAACGGCGCGTCTGGCTCCGCCTTCTCGGCAGCGGCGCGGAGCCCCTGCCGCGCCTGCGGGCGCTGTTCGAGGCCACGGGCGTCCCGCAGCGTGACGGACGACCGGATCGCGGCACCGTCGCGGGCTGCATGTTCGCCAACCTCGCGGTGGAGACGGGTGAACAGACCGAAGCCGTCCGTCAACGGTTGCGCGAGATCTTCGAGGCACAGGTCGGCATGGTCGAGTCGGTCGTCAGCGAGGCCCGGCGGCGGGGTGAGGTGAGCGTCTCGGACCCGCGCGAGGCCGCCCGGTCCGTGATGGCCCAGCTCGAGGGACGGGTCCTGTTCGCCAAGCTGTACGACGACGCGGCGCGACTCGGCCCCTTGTGGGTCAACTGCCTTGCCCTGCTGGGTGCCCGCTGCCCGCAGGCGTCCGGCGCGGGAGACCTCGTACCCGCGGTGCCGGTGTGACGACTGGGAGGTTCAGCCTCTCAGGAGGGAGCCGGCCGGTCGTGGCATCGGAGCCGGCGGCGGGCGCACGATGAGGGGTGGAGGGCCGGGGAGCGGCCCTGGGTCCGGTGTGGCTCGGGGGATTGGGGTGACGCGCCGCGGCGAGCGTTCGCGCGCCGCACGACCGAGAGGTGGCTGATGGTGCACAAGCGCCCTGGAGCGGGTCCGCTCACGGTGAGGGTGTTCGTCTTCCCGGGGGTGCGCCTGCTCGATGTGACGGGCCCCATCGAGGTCTTCGCGTCGGCGAACGAATGGGGCGGAGCGTATCGGGTGCAGGTCGTGTCCGAGGACGGTGCGGAGGTGGTCACCGCCGCCGGGACGCGTCTCGGCGTCGACCTGTCCCTCGACGACGTACGTGACTCCTGCGACGTCCTGGTGATCCCGGGCGGCCCGGAGTGGGAGACCGTGATCAAGGACGACGCGCTGCTCGACACCGTACGGGAACTGAGCGGGAAGGCCCACTGCACGGCATCGGTCTGCACGGGCGCCTTCCTGCTGGCCGCGGCCGGGCTCCTGGACGGCCGGCGGGCGGCGACCCACTGGCGGCAGACGCGCGAACTGGGCCTGCGCTACCCGTCCGTGGACGTCGACCCCGACGCCATTTTCGTGCGCGACGGGAAGATGATGACCTCGGCCGGAGTCACCGCCGGAATCGACCTGTCGCTGGCCCTCGTCGAGGAGCACCACGGGGCGGAGGTCGCCCGCGCGGTGGCCAAGGACATGGTCGTCTTCATGCAACGACCGGGCGGCCAGTCCCAGTTCAGCGCCCGGTCGAGGCTTCCGCAGCCGCGTCAGGAGATGCTCCGCGGGGTCCTGGACTCGGTCGCGGAGAACCCCGGGGACAACCACTCGCTGTCGGCGATGGCCCGCCGGGCGGGCGTCAGCGTGCGGCACGTCACGCGGCTCTTCTACGACGAGGTGGGCACGAGTCCCGGCCGGTACGTGGAGGAGGTCAGGCTGGAGGCCGCGCAGGCGATGCTGGAGACCGGTGACGACCCCATGGCCGTCGTGGCGCGGCGCGCGGGCTTCGGCTCACCCGAGTCGCTGCGCAGGGCGTTCGTACGCCACCTGGGTGTGACGCCGGCAGCGTTCCGGGCCGGCTTCCGGACGACCGGCCCGGGCACCTCGGGCGTGCGGGAGTCCGAGACCGTGCCGGCACGTCACTCCTCCTGAGGGGGCGGGCCACCCAAGCGGACGAGCACGCCGGGGCCCCGGCATCGATGGCGTCGCCCTGCCGACCCGGCAAAGGTCCGGCCCGGATCGGACCGCGATGCCGGTCACCGCCGATGAGGAAGTGGCGCGGCGCGCGTCGCCGTGGCCCGCGGTGCGGCTGCGCCGCCGCTGCGCGGACGAGCAGATCGGCGCCGTGCACACCACGCCGAGCCGCCGGAGACCGCGGCCGATCCGGTGGTGGTGCCCGCGGCGCAGGAAGAGGTGGCGGCCGGTGCGGTCCACGGTGTCGTCTGCGACCGACGCCCTGCGGCAGCCGGCGCCGGGACGAGATGGCCGGCGCTCCACGCGCGCTCCGCCACGTTCCGGCCCGCGCCGTGCCGATCGGCCTCGCGACGCCCGCACCGTGCGCTCTCACCAGTGACGGCCGCCGGGGCGGGACCCGGCGGGGGGATCCCGTGCTGGACAGGGCGGCCCCGATCCGCCGGGCACCCCGCCGAGCCGGCCACACTCTTCTCATCGCCCCCATCACCGATGGGGCGCTCCCGGCGGTCCAGGTCCTGGGACCCGAACCGGCCCCGACCACCGCCATCCTCCGCAACATCCTGCGGGCCTGACCGGCCCGATCGCTCTCGGCGCCGTGCTGTGCGGGGCACACCACGCATGGACGCCGCCGACCACACGGGCTCGGTTCCGCCCTCCGCTTCCGAGAGCGGTCCAAGGAGCGGGAGGGCGAAACCGACCGGACTCGAACCGGCGTCCTCGCGATTGTGGAGACCGCGCGCGACTGCCTCTGCGCTACGGCTCCCCGTCCGGTGCGACATGGTAGCCCCGGACGGGGAGCCGGCCATCAGCGGAAGGCCGCCTCCACGAGTTCCCGCTGCTCTGCGGCGTGCCGCCGTGCGGAGCCCACCGCCGGGGCCGAGGCGGACGGCCGGCTGATCCGCCCGAGCGGGCGGTCCGCCAGGTGCTCCACCCGGTGCCTGACGAAGGACCACGCGCCCTGGTTCTCGGCCTCCTCCTGCACCCACCGCACCTCGGCGTCGGCGGGGAACCGGGCGAGCTCCGCGCCGAGTTCGGCGTCCGGGAACGGATACAGGCGCTCCAGCCGCACGATCGCCGTGTCCCGCAAGCCGGCGTCCCTCCGGTACGCGTCCAGGTCGTAGAACACCTTCCCCGAGCACAGCAGTACGCGCCGGACCCCGGCAGCGTCGACCGCCCCGTCCGGCAGGACCGGACGGAAGGAGCCGGTGGTGAAGTCCGCCAGCGCGGAGGTGGCCTCCTTCAGCCGCAGCATCGACTTGGGGGTGAACACGACCAGCGGCCTCCTGCGCTCCCCGAGCGCCTGCTGCCTGAGCAGATGGAAGTAGTTGCCGGGCAGCGTCGGGACGGCGACGGTCATGTTGCCCTGCGCGCACAGCTGGAGGAACCGCTCGATCCTGCCCGAGGAGTGGTCGGGTCCCTGCCCCTCCAGACCGTGCGGCAGCAGCAGAGTGACCCCGGAGCGCTCGCCCCACTTCTGTTCGGACGACGCGATGTACTCGTCGACGACGCTCTGCGCGCCGTTGGCGAAGTCGCCGAACTGGGCCTCCCACAGCACCAGCGCGTCGGGCCGCTCCAGCGAGTATCCGTACTCGAAGGCCAGGGCCGCCATCTCGGACAGCATCGAGTCGTAGGGGGAGAAGCCCGCGGCGCCCGGGCCGAGGGCGTTCAGCGGGGTGTGCTCCGCGCCGGTGCGCCGGTCGGTGAGCACCGCGTGCCGCTGGCCGAACGTGCCGCGGCGGGAGTCCTGTCCCAACAGCCGCACCGGCACCCCCTCCATCAGCAGGGAGCCGATCGCCAGGGTTTCGGCCGTGGCCCAGTCGATGGTGCCGGCGTCCGGCATCGCGGTGCGCCTGCGGAGCTGCGGCAGGACGCGCGGGTGCACGGTGAAGTCCGGGGGCTGCGCCGTCTGGGAGGCGATGACGTGCCGCGCGGCCGCCTCCGTGACGGCGGTCGGCACAGGAGGGGGCGTGCCGTCCCGCGGGACGGCCGCGGGGCCGGCGGGCTTCCGCGGGCCGGGCACCGGCAGGGCGCGCGTCTCGGCGAAGGCCCGGTCCAGCCGCTCCCGGTAGTCCCGCAGGGCGCCCTCCACCTGCCGTTCGTCGATTTCCCCGCGGTCCACCAGCGACTGGGCGTACAGCTTGCGCACCGAGGGCCGTGCGTCGATGCGGTCGTACATGGCCGGCTGGGTGATGGACGGGTCGTCGACCTCGCTGTGCCCGTGGCGCCGGTAGCAGACCAGGTCGATGACGACGTCCTTGTGGAACGTCCGGCGGTAGTCGAAGGCCAGCCGCGCGATCCGGACGACCGCCTCGGGGTCGTCCGCGTTGACGTGGAAGATCGGTGCCTCGACCGTCCGCGCCACGGCGGTGGCGTAGGTGCCGGAACGGCCGCTGGCGGGCGCGGTCGTGAAACCGAGCTGGTTGTTGATGACGACGTGCACCGTGCCGCCGGTGCGGTAGCCGGGCAGCTGCGACATGTTCAGCGTCTCGGCGACCACTCCCTGCCCGGCGAAGGCGGCATCGCCGTGGACGACGACCGGCAGGACGGAGAACACCTCGCCGCCCTCGCCGTCGGCCAGGTCCTGCTTGGCCCGCACGACGCCCTCGGCCACCGGCCCGACGATCTCCAGGTGCGAGGGGTTCGCCACCACGGAGACGGGGATCGCGCCGCCGTCCAGGGTGCGGTACGTCCCCTCCGCGCCGAGGTGGTACTTCACGTCGCCGGAGCCCTGCGCCGACAGGATGTCCGCGGCGTCCTCGAACTCGTGGAAGACGTCGCGGTACGACTTGCCGACGATGTTGGCCAGCACGTTCAGCCGGCCGCGGTGCGCCATCCCGATGACCGCCTCCCCCACCCCGTGCCCGACGCAGCGCTGCAGCAGGGCGTCGAGCAGCACGATCGCCGACTCGCCGCCTTCCAGCGAGTACCGCTTCTGGCCGACGTACTTGGTCTGCAGGAACGTCTCGAAGGCCTCCGCCGCTCCCAGCCGGTAGAGGACCTGCAACTGGTCGGCCCGGTCCAGCCGCCGCGAGGGCGCCTCGATCCGTTCCTGCACCCAGCGGCGCTCCTCGAAGGCCTGGATGTGCATGTACTCGGCGCCCACCGTCCCGCGGTAGGCGGTACGCAGGACGTCCAGCACGCCGCGCAGGGTCATCGTGGACCGCCCGGCGAAGCCGTCGACGGCGAACTCCGCCTCCAGGTCCTCCTCGCCCAGCCCGAAGGCCGTGATGTCGAGCTCCGGATGACCGGACCCCGGCGCGGCGGAGAGCGGGTCGATGTCGGCCGCCAAGTGCCCGCGGACGCGGTGGGCATGGATGAGCGCGGCCACGCGGACGGCCTTGATCGCGGCCTCCCGCGGGTTCGTGTCCGAGGCCGGTGCGCCCGGGTGCTCCTGCCGGCCCGCCGCGGAAGCCGGGGAGACGAAGAAGTCCCTCCACTCCTCGTCGACCGATCCGGGATCGTGCAGGTAGCGTTCGTACTGCTCGTCCACGAGCCATTCGTTGAGTCCGAACTCAGGCCCGTGCAGTGCGGGCCCTTCGGCGCTGGATGTCGACGCCACTGGGTGGATCGCCTTCTTTCCTCGTTCGGGGCAGCCGATGGAGGGCGCGGTCGCAAGGGCCTCGTCGTCCGGCGCATCGCTCCCGGCGGGGGAGCGTCCCCTCCACGAGTCGGAGGGGGCAGCGCACCGCTGACCGTGTGGCACCTTCGACGCTAGGCCGGTGCGGGCCCGAAGCGGAGGGCGGGACATGCCGGGCAGGCGTCATATCAGGACCTTTCACCGCGCCCTCCGCCTGCCCCGCCCCGGATTCCGCCCCGGCGCGAGAGGCCGGGGTCCTGATGTGAGGGCGGCGTGGCACACGCTGTGATGCCGTGGGAGCCGGGCGGCACCGTAACGTCGTAGGGCCAACGAGCCGACGGCTTCGGCCGCGGTCCGTGAGCTGACGGGCGGGCGTGCCGGTCTGCCGATGCCGCGGTGCACACCGATCCGAGGAAGAAGCGTTCTCCGCCGTGACACCCCACCCCAGCGACACCCGGACCCTCCTGCCCCGAAGGGAGCCGGGACCTCGGCACGCCATGCACGTGCGTCAGCGGCGGCCCGCGACGACCGGGACGCGGCGTCCGCACCTGACGCCCGGCTGGTTCGCCGCCGTCATGGGTACCGGGATCGTCGCCAACGCCGCCGCGACGCTGCCGCGCAGCTCGCCGTGGCTGCGCGACGCGGCCACCGTGGTCTGGGCGGGTGCGGCGCTGCTCCTGGTGCTCCTCGCCGGCGCGTACGTCCGGCAGCGGTCGCTGCGCTCGCACGCGACCGACCCGACGCAGGCGCAGTTCCTCGGCGCCCTGCCGATGGCGCTGCTCACCGTGGGCGCCGGGGCACTGCTGCTCGGCGGGCGGGTGCTCGGCGACCGCACGGCCCTGACCGTCGACTGGGTGCTGTGGTCACTGGGCACCGCACTCGGCCTCGCCACGGCCTGCGCGGTGCCGTACCTGATGGTCACCCGCCACCGCTTCGCCCCTGACGCAGCCTTCGGCGGCTGGCTGCTGCCGGTGGTGCCGCCGCTGGTCTCCGCCGCGACGGGCGCACTGCTCGTCCCGCACGCCCCCGCCGGCCAGCCGCGGCTGGCCCTGCTGCTCGCCTGCTACGCGATGCTCGGGCTCGGCCTGGTGGCGGTCCTGCTGGTGCTGGCGATGGTCTACAGCCGCCTGGTCCACCACGACGCACCCACGGGGGCCGTGGTGCCCACGGTGTGGATCGGCCTGGGCGCGATCGACCAGGCGGTGACGGCGATGGGCACCCTGGCGACGGCGGCGCCGAGCGCGCTGCCCGCACCGTCCGCGCGGGGCGCGGCGGCCTTCGCGCTGCTGGGCGGGATCGGGCTGTGGGGCTTCGCGACGCTGTGGCTGGTGCTCGCCGCGGCGCTCACCGTACGGCAGTTGCGGTCGGGCCTGCCGTTCGCGCCCAGCTGGTGGTCCTTCATCTTCCCGCTGGGCGCGTGCGTCACCGGGACCGGTGTCCTCGCCACCCGAACCGGGTCCCAGCTCTTCGTCTGGACCGCCGTCGCGCTCTACGTCCTGCTCGTCGCGGCCTGGGCGGTGGTGACCTGGCGCTCGCTGCGCCACAGCGCGGTACACCTCGGCAGGCGGTGAGCCCGGACGCGGGAAGGGCCCGGGGAGGCGCCGGTCCCGGGGCGGGCGCGCGGCCTCCAGGCGGAGGATCCCTGGGGTCCCGGCCGTGAGGCGTTCGCAGCCCCCGGGTCGGTCTGCCGGGCGTAGGGATCCGGCGTGCCGCAGCGGGCAGGGGGCGCCGGTCAGGTGGACGCCCTGGCGGAAGAGCTGCCCAAGCCGGTGGGTGCGTGCCCCCTCGACGTGAGAGGCGCGGCCCCCGGCCGCCTGCACGGTTCCCTCTTCCCGCCGAGTGGTCGCTCGGCCCTCGCCGTCCGACACTGGACTGAGGGATCTGCCTGCCCTCGCGTGGCGCACATCGGACAAGGCGGATGACAGCGTGGCTTCCTTCTCACCCGGATTCCGCGGCAGGGCTCACCCCCTGTCGGACCGGCTGCCGCCGGGCCAGTACCCGACCGAGTCGTTCCCCGTGCTCTCGACCGGCCCCACTCCCCGGATTCCGCCCGAGGAATGGACCTTCACCCTCACCACGGAACAGGGCGAAAAGCGGTCCTGGACGTGGGACGAGATGATGGCAATGCCGCAGGACGACATCACGACCGACATCCACTGCGTGACCCGCTGGTCGAAGTTCGACACCCGGTGGCGCGGGGTGCCGATCGAGGCGTTCCTCGAGAACGTGGACACGACCGGCCACTACGCGAGAGCGCACTCCTATGGTGGCTACAGCGCCAACTTTCCCCTGGAGGACCTTCTCAACGCGTGGATCGTCCACACCTATGAGGGCTACGCGCTGGCACCTGAACACGGCGGTCCTGCCCGCCTGCTGATGCCGCACCTGTACCTCTGGAAGTCGGCCAAGTGGGTACGCGGCCTGGACCTGACCACCCATGACGAGCCGGGCTTCTGGGAATCCGGGGGTTACCACAACTACGGTGACCCCTGGCGTGAGCAGCGCCGGTGGAACGACCCACCGTAGCCCCCTGCGTCTGTTCGGCCAGGACTGGACGCGGTCGCTCAGGTCGAGTTCGACGAGGGGCGCCCGGAGTCGCCGGTGCTCCGGGAGGGCAGGGTCGCTGGCACCAGGCCGAGGCGGACGCGGCTCAGGTGCCGGCGCTCCGCACGAGGGGTTCTACCGGACCATACTGCGCGGCTGCGACGCTGCAGGCGGCGCGCACGAAGGCGGCGACGGCCGGTGAGCGTGCGTCCTGCGGCCAGGCGACGGCCAGGGTGGCGTCCGGGAGGTCGCTGACCGGCCGATAGGAGATGCCGGGTCGCGGGTGCCGCCGGGCTACCGAGGCGGGTGCGAAGAACACGATGCTGCCGGTCTCGACGAGACTGAAGATCTCCGACAGGTTCGTCGCCGGCCGTGTCGCCCCGGGCTGAGGGGTGTGCTCGGTGGGTCGGCCGTGCCCGGCCGGGGAGCCGTCGGGGAGCTTGCGGCCGGCCAGGTCGTCCAGGCACAGCCTGGTCCGGGCGGCCAACGGGTCGGCGGCGGCCAGGGCGACCAGGACCGGCTCTGTCAGCAGCGGCTCGCTGTCCAGGCCGCGGCTGTCGAAGGGGCAGAGCACGAGTCCCACGTCAGCGAGGCCGTCGCGCAGTGCCTGCGGCTGCTCGCCGAACCCTCCGAGGACCAGCTCGGGCGGCAAGGACGCGTCGTCGGCGCTGTAGGTGTCCAGGACTTGCGGCAGCAGTCCGCCGTCGACGTCGGCCTTGAGAGCGACCCGCAGCCGCGGCGACGTACGGCCCGCCTGCCGGGCCCGGTGGGCGGCGGCGGTGACCGCTTCCAGGGCGGTGCGGGCATCGCGCAGCAGGACCTGCCCGGCCGCGGTGAGCTCTACCTGCCGGGTGGTCCGTCGGAACAGCGCCACACCGAGCTGCCGCTCGGTCTCCCTGATGGCCCGGGACAGCGGGGGCTGCGCCATGCCCAACCTCGCGGCGGCGCGCCCGAAGTGCAGCTCCTCCGCGACCGCGACGAAGTACCGCAGCTGCCGCACCTCAAGATCATTCATACCTCCAGGGTATCAATGGCGCCCGGATCGGTCCTTCACCCGCACCTTCGCGCCAGGTTGACTCGGAGGCGATCGGAAAGCCCCCCGGGCTTCCGCCGCCGACCGTCTTCCGTGGAGGAATTCATGATCGTCATCACCACACCGACCGGTGATATCGGCCGACAGGTCGTGGGCCGCGTCCTGGATCGCGGCGAGGCGGTCCGTGTGATCGTCCGTGACCCGTCCCGGCTGTCGGCGCAGGTGCGCGCGCAGGCCGAGGTGGTGCAGGGCTCCCACGGCGACGCCGACACGATCACGAAGGCGCTCGATGGCGCCGACCGGCTGTTCTGGCTCGTGCCCCCGGCCGGATTTCGCGATGCCGACAACGCCAGGCGCTACTACCTGGAGTTCACCCGGTCCGCCTGCCGGGAAGCCGCGAGCCGGGGCGTGCGGGTGGTGGGCGTCACCTCCCTGGGCCGCGGATACCAGGGCGAGGCGGGACTGCTGTCGGCCGCGCTGGCCATGGACGAGCTGTTCGAAGCCGGAGGCGTTCCCTACCGGGCGCTGGCGCTGCCGTTCTTCATGGAGAACCTGCTCCTCCAGGCTTCGACGATCAAGGAACACGGGACGTTCTCCATGGCGAACGCCGCAGACCGGACGCTGCCGACCGTCGCCACCCGGGACGCCGCCGCCGCCGCGGCCGCGCTCCTCCTGGACACCTCCTGGAGCGGGCAGGCCCGCGTTCCCCTGGCCGGACCCGACCGTCTGACCCCCGACGCCATGGCCGAGGTCATCTCCGACACGGTGGGCCGCACCGTCCGCTATCACCAGGTCCCGCTCGCGGACTTCCGGGCCGCGATGATGCGGCGCGGCGCGAGCCCGGCGCTGGCGCAGGACATGGCGGACATGGTCGAGGCGCAGAACAACGGGATCTACGACGCCGAACCCGGCAACCCGGGCTCTGTCACCGTCACCGGCTTCCGCCAGTGGTGCCAGGACAACCTCGAGCCGGCCGTCCGGTCCTGACGTCGCGCTGATCGGCCTCCGGCGTAGCGCGCGAGCGCAGCGGTCCGTACGGCGAAGGTGGCGGTCTGCGTGTCCACCGCCTGGTTGTCCGCTCCGGGACCAGGGTCTCAGGGCATCGACGGCAGGGCCGGAGCCGTCCAGGGGGTGGACGACTGGCGTTGCCGGAGACCCGCACACCTAGGGCTTCCGGCACCCCGGGTAACTCCTGCCCGTACCGCTGTATCCCCGACCGCACCGGGGCTGCGGCCGCTCGCGCGGCCGCGCCCGTGAGTCGGCCGGTGGCTCTGTACGCCGTCGCGCCAGTGCTGTTCGGCGGACGGGGGCGACCCGGCCCGTCGGGAGGGTGTCACGTTGCGCGGGACCGCCACCGCGGCCCCCGGGCCTCAGGCGGCGCCGCTGCCCTGTGGCTCGGCCGCCCGCGGCGGCGGCGCAGGCGGCAGGAGTTGGCGACGGGCCAGCGCCACCAGGGTCCGCAGGGCGATGCCGCCGATGAGTACGGTGATCGCGGCGAGGAGCGCATAGGTGTAGGCGCCCGCCCCGGGCGCGTACCGGCGCTCCACCCAGTGGATCGCGACGGCGGCGACCGCGGCCCAACTGAAGGTGAACGCCCAGGTGCTCGGCATGAAGGGCAGCCTCAGGTAGGCGGGGAGCAGCCGCAGTTGGGCCAGCACCATCAGCAGACCGTAGCCGCCGAGGAAGGCCGCGACGCCGTCGATGGAGTCGTCGAAGAGCGTGAAGTAGGCGAGGCTGGCCACGGCGGCGGGGGCGACCTCGATCGCGAGCGTCGGCAGCAGCGGCGGAGGCGGCAGCGGGCGGAACAGCAGCCGTCCCATGATCACCGAGCCGAGGATCATCCAGCAGACCGCGCCCAGGCCGAACATCACCCGGCCCAGCCGCTGCTGCCCCACCGTGCCCGCCGCCGCCGCGGCCAGCAGGCCGCCCGCGACCGTCGGCAGGAAGTAGCCGGGGTGGAAGCGGTCGACGTCGACCCGCCCGTAGATCCACTGGCCGGTGAACCAGGCGCCGAGCAGCACGGTGAGCACGAGGAACACGTCCACCACCACCCGGCCGGCCGTCGCCGCGTGGGCGTGCAGGCCGTTGGCGGCGATCACCATGGGGACGATCACGCACAGGGACGCGAACGGCCCGGCCGCCTGGTCGGTCAGGTCCCGTACCAGGGCGCGGTTCCGCAGCGCGTGGTTCAGGTAGGCGACCGTCACCACCACCCACACGGCTGCCGAAAGGATCAGCAGCGCGTCCCCCACCCCTCGCGGCACCCGACCCGCGTCGGCGGCGGTCAGCCAGGCGTCCGCCAGGCCGACGAGACCGAAGGGCATGCCGAACAGGTTCATGGGGATCGGTCGCTTCGTCATGGTACGGGCAACTATCTCACTGTTTGTCGCCGTGGGTTCCCCCGGCGGGCGGCCGCACAACGCCGTCCGCGCGGTGAGTAGGGCCCGGACGCCGCCCGGACCGCGGGTGCGCAGCCGCGTGCGGGCACTCCGCTCCGGCTACCTCCGGGTCGTGCCGGACGCCGGACGCCGGCCGCGGCGCCGGAGGGGCGGCGCGTGGCGCGTTCGGCGCGTCGGGTGCCGCCGCCGTCGTGGGAACGCGGTCGCGGGTGGGAACGCGGTCGCGGCGCCGGAGGGGCAAGCGGTGGAGCCCTGCCCCGAGTGCCGCTCCGAGGACCGGCGCGACCATGTAGCTCACGAAGTCGGTGGTCCGGCCGGAGAGGACCGCGGGACCGAACTGCCGGGCCGGGTTGACCGAGCCCCCGCTGAGCGGACCGAGCGTGGCGATCACCAGCCCCACCGACAGGCCGATGACGGGGGCCAGCCCGCGGGGGAAGCGGGGGTACGCCACGCTTCTGGTCCGGACGCGGCTGCCGGGGGGCGGCCCCATGAGAGAGCGGGCATATGACGAGCCTCGGCGCACGACACGGCCTAGCTAGTACTCCAGTCGTAGATCGTGATCTTCAGTGGTGTCAGTCAGTCTGGGCCGGGATGGTTGGCATGTTCGTCGGGGCAAGGTCGACACCGTGCTCGCACACGCGCGGTCGGTGGCATGGGCCGACGTTCATTGCTTGCCACAGCTGGTATCACTGGGTGTGTTGCCACCAGTAGCGTCCTACGATGAGTTCCTCGAGTTCACGGAGTCTCGCGGCAGCCATCTGCGCAGAGGTATCAGGGTGTTCCAGCGCGGTGCGGAGGTCGGAAGCGAGGTAGGTCGCCTCGCGGACCTCGCATTCTGCTCGGAGAGTTTCCGGAGAGGTCGTCGTCGCGCGGGCGATGACGTCGAGTACGGTCTCCATGTGCGGCCCGCTGAAGCGGGCCAGGAAGAACCAGTCATCGACCGGTTCGCCGAAGCGAGCCCATTCGAAGTCCAGCAGGGCCGTCACGCTTTGGTCGCACGCGAGCCAGTTGTCCCAGTGACAGTCCGCGTGAACCGGGACAACTGCTCGTGCATGCAGCGGTGCCCGCTCCGCGATCGCCGTCAGGCCGTCGAGCAGACGGCGAGGTACGGTTCCGTGCTGGTCCAGGACGGCGAGGCTCTCAACCTCGGCAAAGAGCGCGGCCCGGCTGGTGAACCCGCCGTGGTCGAGAGATTCTCTGAGCGTGCGTTCGGCGTGGCCCGTGGGCATCCAGCTGTGCAGTGCGTTGAGTCGCTGGACTGCTTCCTCCGCCAAAAGGCGCGCGGTCACGCCGTCGATGCCGGGCATGCCCATACCGGGAGCCGTCCCCGGCACGCGGGCGTAGCAGGCGTAGCGAACGGCTCGAGTCCCCAGGCGGTGAAGCCCGCTACCGAGCAGAGGGGCCGTCAGGCCGGCTGGCAGGTGGGGCGCAAGCGTGATCTCCCGGTTCAGTCGCGAGTGGCCGTCGGCATCGATGATCTTCACGACGACGTCCGAGCTGACATACACGTGATGGGAGCTGCTCTCAGCGGTGGTCATGACGCCGGGGTCGCGCCCGAGGGTCGCTACCGCGATCGCGCGAGCGGCATCGTGGGCTTGCCGCAAGTCGGTCATCAGTACTCCAGCCGTAGACGGTGATCTTGCTGGTGGGCTCGACTAACAGGCGGTGGCGCCACCATTGATCATCGGTGCGTGAAGACTGAAGATCAAGCGGTTGTCGCGGGTCACAGCGTAGTGCCCGCCCGTTGGCGGGGGATGTTCGATCAGCTGATGGGCCGCATCGCGGGCCGGTTCGTGCGCGTCGAACCACGTCGCCGTGCAACGGCCCTGGTGCTCGGCCTGCTGTCCGACGTGCCGAGGAAGAACTGTTGGACCCTGGCTGAGCATGCGGGCGACGCCACGCCGGACGGCATGCAGCACCTGCTGCACCGCGCGAAGTGGAACGCCGATTCCGTCCGCGACGACGTGCGGGCCTACGTGGTTGAGCGCCTGGCCGACGACCAGGCAGTGCTCGTGGTTGACGAGACCGGAGACCTGAAGAAGGGAACCGCGACCGTCGGCGTGCAGCGCCAGTACACCGGCACCGCCGGCCGGATCGAGAACGCCCAGGTCGCCGTCTACCTGGCCTACTCCGCAGCGCGCGGTCATGCCGCGATCGACCGGGCCCTGTACGTGCCGCGCTCGTGGACCGGCAACCCCGAGCGATGCCGCACCGCCGGAATCCCCGACGATCTGGCCTTCGCGACGAAGCCCCAACTCGCAGCCAAGATGATCGACCGGGCGCTGAAGGCGGGCACGCCCGCACGCTGGGTCGCCGGAGATGAGGTCTACGGGGACAACCCGCACCTACGGGCGGTACTGGAGGCCCGTCCGATCGGCTACGTCTTGGCGGTTTCCAGCACCCACCGAGTGACCACACGCGCGGGCAGGTTTCCAGTGAAGGACCTGGTCACGCGCATCCCGAAGCGGGCGTGGCAGCGATTGTCCGCCGGAGCGGGCGCGAAGGGCGTGCGGTTCTACGACTGGGCAGTCTTCGATACCGAGGGCCCGGCCGGGCGGCCCGGGCACTGGTGGATGCTGGTCCGTCGCAACCAGCGAAGCGGCGAGCTCGCCTTCTACCGCTGCTTCTCACCGCACCCCGTTTCGCTGTTCGAGCTCGTGCGCGTGGCTGGACGGCGCTGGACGATCGAGGAGACCTTCCAGGCCGGCAAGGGTTTGGCCGGCCTGGACGAGCACCAGGTCCGCCGCTGGAACTCCTGGCACCGCTGGGTCACCCTCGCCATGCTCGCCCACGCTTTCCTCGCCGTCGTCCGAGCTGACGAGCACGGCAAGCACCCCGGACCAACCGCCCTAATCCCTCTCACCTGCAACGAGATCCAGCGCCTGTTCACCACGCTCGTGGCCCGGACCGTCCACGACGTGACTCACCGGCTGAGCTGGTCCCATTGGCGACGTCGCCATCAAGCCCGCGCCCACGCGAGTCATTACCGACGACAAGCTGCGCATCAGGCATGAACATCACGATCTACGGCTGGAGTACTAGGCCGAATCGGTCCGCTGCGCGGTTCTGAAGCGGCGCTGATAGGCGGCCGGGCTGATCGCCATGTTCTTGACGAAAACCCTTCGCATGCTTTCGTAACTCGGGAATCCGGCGAGTGATGCCACCTGGGTCGCGGTATGCCCTTGGTCGAGCAGGGCTTTCGCCATGTCGAACCGGATCGCTTCCACGTACCGGGCCGGCGTGGTGGACATTTCCTCGCGGAAGAGGCGGGTGAGATGCCGGGAACTCACATTGAGGTGCCTGGCGAGCTCGCCGACCGAGTGGTCTCCCGTGGGATCGGCCGTCACCAGGTCGGCGATCCTGCGGACGGCGGGAGACCGCGGCGGTGGCCCCTGCAGCGGGGCGGAGAACTGCGACTGCCCGCCCGAGCGCTGCAGATAGACCACCAGGGAGCGGGCGACCTCGCGGGTCAGATCGGCGCCGTGGTCCTCCTCGACGAGGGCCAGCGCGAGGTCGATGCCCGCGGTCACGCCCGCCGAGGTGTACGTGGTGCCGTCCTGGACGTAGATCGCGTCGGGGACGACGCTGCTGGACCGGCACCTCGCGGCGAGTTCGTGGGTGACCTTCCAGTGCGTGGTCGCACGCTTGCCGTCCAGGAGGCCGGCGGCACCGAGGACGAACGCCCCGGTGCAGATGGACGCGGTGCGCCCGGCCCGCCCGGCCAGCGTCAGCGCGGCCTCGACCAGGTCACGGGCGACGGCGTTGCGAGGGTAGAGGTCCGCGCCGGCCACCAGGAAGGTGTCGGGCTCCGGTTCCGAGGCGGCGCCGTCGACCGCGATCCTGACCCCGATGGACGAGGTGACGTCGGCCCCGGTCGGTGACACCAGCACGACCCGGTAGTCGGCGCCGAACCGGTTGGCCTCCGCGAACACCTCCGCTGGTCCGGCGACGTCCAGCAGCGTCACCCCGTCGAAGACGAGGATCACGACCCGGTGCGCGGTGGGGCTCACACCCCCGTTCTCCGCCTGTCCGGATTCGCGGGACTCATGGCGGGACGGAGGTGGCGAGGAACGCGTGGCGGACGGCATTGTGGAAGACGGAAACACCTTCCATTCATAACACGCCGATGTCGGAGAGTACGGAGCAATGACCGAGATCATCGCCGGGGTGGAGATTCCCGAAACAGCCGCGGCCGCCGAAGCCACCCGTCACGTTCAGGAGATGACCAGCCCTCTCATCTACCACCACTCGCGGCGGGTTTTCGTCTTCGGCGCCATTCACGCCCGCCGACTCGGTCTGAAGCCCGACCCGGAACTTCTCTACCTGTCCGCCATGTTCCACGACACCGGCCTGATGACGCCCTTCTCCGACGCCGAGCAGCGATTCGAGGTCGACGGGGCGGACCACGCGCGCAAATTCATGCTCGACCGCGGATTCACGCCCGCGGCCGCCGACGTCGTGTGGACCGCCATCGCACTCCACACGACGCCGGGAATTCCGCATCGGATGGGCCCGGAAATCGCCATCACGAATCTGGGCGTTCTGACCGACGTGCTCGGCCTGGCCCTGGACGAGCTGGACGGCGCCCAGGTGGAGGAGGTCACCGCCGTCCACCCGAGGGGCGACTTCAAGAACCAGTTCCTGCAGGCATTCGTCGAGGGACTCGCGGACCGCCCGGAGACCGCGAACGGAACCGTGAACGCGGACGTGCTGGAGCACTTCGTACCCGGCTTCCAGCGCACGACCACGGTCGAGCGCATCATGGGCGCGCCCTGGCCGAGCTGACCGGAGCCTCTCGGGGCGGGTCGTCGCGGGGCTGTTCCTCGCGTGGGCCGGGTGTCGGCCTGACGTTCAACGGCGGCCCGCGCGCGGTCACCACGGCGGAAGCGCGCTCGGAGGCCTTCTCCGCCGTCCACCTGATCATCACGCGGTGTTGATCCTTCCCGCCCTTCCGCCCGGGCTCGCGGCGCCCGCATGGGGCCCGGAGACCACGGGCTGCGTGTACAGCGGGCGTCTCGGCATCGCGGCAAGGGGATCCGCGGCTGCGCGCACCGCGGCGGGCGGGCCGCGATCGCCCGCCCGCGCCGCACGGCTTGCGGGACCCGTCCCGCCCGCCGAACCTTCGAAGATCACCCCGGAAAGGATCCACCATGCAAGCCATCACCGTTCGAGACCGTGACGCCGGTGCCGGCGGGCTCACCCTCACGGACATGCCCTACCCGCACGCCGCCGAGAACGACGTGGTCGTGCGGGTGCATGCCGCCGGCTTCACGCCGGGGGAACTCGACTGGCCGGGCACCTGGTCGGACCGGGCGGGCCGCGACCGGACGCCGACTGTGCCCGGGCACGAACTCTCGGGCGTGGTGGCCGAACTGGGCTACGGGACCACGGGCCTGACGGTCGGCCAGCGGGTGTTCGGACTGGCCGACTGGACCCGCAACGGCTCACTGGCCGAGTACACCGCGGTGGAGGCCCGGAACCTCGCTCCGCTCCCCGCCGACGTGGACCACACGGTGGCCGCCGCACTGCCGATCTCCGGGCTGACCGCCTGGCAGGGCCTGTTCGATCACGGAGGTCTCACCACCGGCCGGACCGTTCTCGTCCACGGTGCCGCCGGCGGGGTGGGGTCGATCGCCGTGCAACTCGCCCACGAGGCGGGCGCCCGGGTGATCGGCACCGGCCGGGCCGCCGACAGGGACACGGCACTCGGCCTCGGCGCGGACGCCTTCGTCGATCTGCAGAACGACCGGCTCGAGGACATCGGCGAGGTGGATCTCGTACTCGACGTCTTCGGTGGCGACATCCTCCGACGCTCGACCGCGCTGGTCCGCGCCGGCGGCACGCTCGTCACCGTCGCCGAGCCACCCGTCGTCCAGCCCGACAAGGGGCGGGCCGTGTTCTTCGTCGTCGAGGTCGACCGGGCTTGCCTGGCGGACCTCGTCCGGCGTGTCCGGGACGGACGGCTCACGCCGCGCATCGGGGACGTGCGACCCCTGGCCGAAGCTCCCGAGGCCTACAACCGGATCGGGCGCCGCCTGCCCGGCAAGACGATCATCCGGATCGCCGAGGACTGAGCGCGAGCGCCGGACACCGCGGGCCGTCGGTCCCCGATCGGGGCCCGATCGGGGCTCGCTCCTCGTCGGTGAGCCGGTCGCGACAGGCCTCGTCCCTGGCCACGACGTTCACGCGATCGAACAAGGGCATGCAGGTGCGCACGCCCCGCCGGCACGCCCCGTGGGCCGCGTCCTCAGGGTGCGGCGACGGGAGCGGGCGGCAGGTGCACCGTCATGATCAGGTGGCACGTCCCGGTGCCCGAGCCGCGGTAGGTGTGGGCCGCGTCGCCTTCGAAAGTGGCGGTCTGCCCGGCTTCGACGGTGTGCTCGGTGCCGTCGACGACCAGGGTCATCCGGCCGCGGGTGACGCTGACGGTCTCCACGACGCCCGGCTGATGCGGGTGGCTGGGGTACTCCTCGCCCGGCTCCAGCTGCCAGCGCCACACCTCGACGGGCGCCGGCCCCGAGGTGGTCAGCATCAGGCGGGCCTGACTGCCCAGCGCGCCGGTCCACAGCGGGGTCAGCGCGTCGGCGGACACGACCCGGACGCGGCCTTCGGGCTTGCCCTCCATCAGCGCGGAGACCGAGACGCCGAGGGTGTCGGCCAGCCGGACCAGCGTCGCGAAGTTCGGGTTGCCCTGCGCCTTCTCCAGCCCCACCAGCGCGCCCTTGCTGACCTGGGCGCGGCGGCCGAGCTCATCGAGGGACAGGCCCGCGCGGGTACGGGCGGCCCGGACGTTGTGTGCGAGCGTCCGCAGTGCGGTCTCAGCGTCGGCCATCCGCTTTCCGTCCTCGTCGGTGTCCCAGTGGAATGAACCGTCCGGTCGGTTGACTGGCCTAGGCGGTCGATCCAATGTATGGTTCAGTCGTTCCACTGAATGGTAGGGGATGTCCTGTGATCGCTCTGCTGCTGGCCCTCGGCAGCTCGCTCGCCTACGGATGCGCCGACTTCCTCGGCGGTCTCGGCGCCCGCAAGGCCCACGTACTGCGCACCGTGACGGTCGCGGCCCCCGCCAGCCTCGCCGTGGAGCTGCTGCTCTGGCCGATCCTCGACGCCTCTTTCAGCGGCGGGGTCCTGGTCTGGGGCACGGCGTCCGGGGTCGCCTCCGCCGCCGCGTTCGCCCTGCTCTACCGCACCCTGGCGATCGGCCCGATGAACGTGCTCTCTCCCGTGACCGCCCTGGTCTCCGCGGTGCTGCCCGTGGGGGTGGGCCTGCTGCAGGGGGAGCGGCTGGGCGTGGCCGGCCTGGTGGGCCTGCCCCTGGCGCTGGCGGCCGTGGTGCTGGTCAGCGCGGGCCGCGGGGCCGGTGCCACGCGGCCCTCGCGCACCGCCCTCCTGCTGGCCTTCGGCGCGGGTGCCGCCATCGCGCTCCAGTTGGTCTTCCTGCACCAGGCGCCGTCCGGCAGCGGCATCGGTCCCCTGATCGTCGGCCGGGCGGTCTCCTCCGCCGTCACGCTGGCCGCGGCGGGCGCGATGTTCCGTCGCCTCGGGCCCGAGCGGCCCGCGTTCGCGATCTCGGCCACCGCCGGCGTGCTGGACTCGCTCGCGAACCTGCTGTTCCTGCTTGCCGTCCGCAGCGGCGATCTCGCCGTCGTCGCCGTGATCACCGCTCTCTACCCGGCCGGGACGGTCCTGTTGGCCCGGGGCGTGCTCGACGAGCGCATCCACCGCGGCCAGCTCATCGGACTCGGCACCGCCGCCGCGGCCGTCGGCCTCCTCGCCCTGACCTGACCGGGACCCGCCCGGCGGCGCCGCCGCATCGAGCGCGTCGGCGCCTGGAAGCCCCGCCCGACTTCGTCCTGACGCAGGAGACGGAAGCCCCGACCATGACCACCTTCAGCCTCGCCCCCGCCGTCGCCGACGCCTTCCCCGACACCCTCGTCGCCCTGGTCATCGCCACCGGTCTGCGCGGCCACGAACCCTGGCCCGGGTCCACCGAGGCCCTGGCGGACCTGGAGCAGCGGTTCGCCGACGGTACCTGGCGCCCCGCCGACGAGACCGACCCCCGCATCGATGCCTGGCACACCGCCTACCGCTCGTTCGGCACCAACCCCCGCCGTATCCGCCCCAGCGTCGACGCGCTCGGCCGGCGCCTCGCCAAGCGCGGTGCCCTGCCGCGCATCAACCCGGCCGTCGACTCGTACAACGCCGTCTCCGTCCACCACGGCCTGCCCGCCGGGGCCTTCGACCTGGACAACGTCACCGGCGACGTCGTCATCCGGCACGCCGACGGCACCGAGACCTTCACCCCGCTCGGCGAACCGGACACCGTCGAGCACCCCAGGCCGGGCGAGATCATCTACGCCGACGACGCCCACGTCCTGACCCGCCACTGGAACCACCGCGACGCCCACCGCACCCGCGTCACCGAGGACTCCACGAGGGTCGCCTTCATCCTCGAGACCGTCCACGCGTCCCGGGACGGCCGCCTCCTCGAAGTCGCGGCGGACGAACTGCGCGGACTGCTCGCGCCCCACGCCGGAGGAACCGCCGTACGGTACCTGGGCGCGGCACGACCGCAGGTCTCCGTCCGGGGGCCCCGAGCGGGCGCGAGTGCGGTGCCGGGCCGGACGCCGGTACGGCCTAGAGCGCGGTCATGACCCGGGCAGCGGCCTTGTCGCTGGCGTGGCCCTCCAAGGCGGCCCACTCCGCGACGTCGAACGGCCAGCGTGTGTTCGCGTAGGCGATCACGACATGGCGGCCGTCCTGCCGGACGGTGTGCAGCGGGTCGCCCGGTCCGGCACCGGCCGCCACGACAGCGGCGGCCGAGGAGGAGTTGCGGCACTTGAGGCGGGTCTCGGGCATGGTCAGCGCTCCATGTTCGCTGGTCGGCATGGTGAACGTTGCTTCTGGGGAGCCTAACCCGAGGGAAGATCGACTTCTGCCCGTAAGCCGCATTCGGCGCAAAAACATACCCATGGGCCGCAGGAGCGGTCACCGTGCGGGCTCAGCAGCAGGCGCCGACGACGCCGGGAGCCACCGGCGGAACGCTCGGGAGGATGCGGAACAGGTCCCGCGTCCCCGTCAGGGCGAGGACGCGCTCCGCCTGGTGCTGCAGGCCGGTGAGTTCGAGCGTGCCCCCTTCCGCTTCTGCGCGCAGGCGGAGGCTCAGCAGCATGTTCAGACTGGTGGAGCCGATGAACGTCACGCCCGAGAGGTCCACGCGAAGGGTCGTGCCCCGGAGCCGCAGTTCGTCGGTGACCGTCGTGACCTGGGGGCACGTCTCGAGGTCGAGTTCGCCGGTGAGGGCGATAGTCGTCCGCGGGGGTGCTTCGCTGACATTGATGCCGAGGGTCGACATGAAAAGCCACCGATCGGGTCGGAGCCCATCACGGTCGGCTTCGCGCGAGAGCGGCCGCCGTAAAGCAGGCGGCGACATGCCGCCTACAGTCGAGTAAGACCACCCGCGCCATCCGTCGGCCACCCGCGGTGACCGCTTGGTGGCGCGGGGTCTCTCACCAGGCCAGGCTGGTTGTCTCGAGCCTCGCACACCGCCACCGCAAGGACCAGGCCCGCGCCCGGACGGGGTGGCCCTCCCGGACGGGTCCGGCCATCGCCCCAGGGGGCACAGCCCGGCGCGGTCCGGCGGAGCGGGGGCCGCGCGCGGGTTGTTCACCGGCGCTCGGTCTCCTCGCGGGCTCCGGCTGCGTCCGCGCCGCGGGGGTCGTTCCGGCGGATCACGTCACACGGGGAGTCGGTGGTCGCGGCGCGGCCCAAGCGCGTCAGAGCGGCTTGATGCGGGCCTTCAGCAGGCAGAACTCATTGCCTTCGGGGTCGGCGAGGACGTGCCAGTGCTCGTCCCCGGTCTGGCCGATGTCGGCCCGGCGCGCACCGAGCTTCAGCAGGCGTTCGAGCTCGGCGTCCTGGTCGCGGTCCGTGGGGTTGAGGTCGATGTGCAGCCGGGACTTCCCCGGCTCCGGCTCTTCCCGGACGCTGAAGAAGATCGTCGGCTGAGGACCGCCGAAGCCTTCGGGGGTTCCGATCTCGACGCAGCCCTCCTCGCGGCCGACCACTACGTAGTCGAGGACCTCGCACCAGAACCGCGCCAGCAGTTCGGGGTCTCGGCAACCGAGCACGAGCTCACCGATACGACATGCCATGTGGACCTCCCAGTCGGCGAACAACCCCGCGACCGTACCGGACGGGGTACGCAGGGAAAAGATCTTTACGACTCCACCACCTGGCCGGGCCTCGGGCCGCGAGTGGATGCTGCTCCGACTCCGGTCGACCTCCTCCGCGGTCGCGAGGGGCCGCACTGAGAGATCACCTAGCATTGGCCCATGCCCCTCACGCCGTCACGGGTCGAACTGTGCCCGCTCACCCTCGCCGACCAGGACGAGTTCTGCTCGCTCGTGAGAGCCAGCAGCGAGCTCCATTCGCCGTACATGCAACTGCCCGCGACCGCGGAGGCGTTCCAGAGCTGGATGCACCGCTTCAGCGACGGCACCAACCGGGGCTATCTGATCCGCGTCCTGGAGACCGGTGAGGCCGCCGGCACGGTCAACATCAACTCGATCATCCGGGGCCGCTACCAGGGCGCGTCCCTCGGCTACGCGGCTTTCGCCCCCTCCGCGGGACGGGGTTACATGACCGAGGGGCTCACCGCCGTCCTGCGGCATGCCTTCGACGACCTGCGGCTCCACCGGCTGGAGGCGAACATCCAGCCGGGCAACGAGGCGTCTTCGGCCTTGGCCCGGCGCCTGGGCTTTCGTTACGAAGGTCTGTCGGCCGACTACCTGTACATCAACGGCGCCTGGCGCGACCACGAACGCTGGTCCATCACCGCCCCCACTCCGTGGACGCCGGACCCCTCCCTTCCCGAGGTCTAGGCGCGGGCGCGGGGATCAGAGGGGCCGCAGGCGTCGACGCAGGAGGCAGAACTCGTTGCCCTCCGGGTCGGCGAGGACGTACCAGCTCTCCGTGCCGCTCTGTCCCACGTCGGCGTGCCTGGCGCCGAGGGCGAGCAGCCGCTCCAACTCGGCGTCCTGGTCGCGGTCGGTGGCGTTGACGTCGAAGTGCAGGGGGAGCTTCGCGGCCCGGGGGCCGCCGCCGGAGCTGAGGACGAGAGTGGGCTGCGGACCGCCGAACCCGGCGTCGGGCGGCCCGATCTCGATGCTCCCGTCGTCCTCCCGGCCGAGTTCCACGTAGCCGAGGACCTCGCTCCAGAACGCGGCGAGCCTTTCGGGGTCGGAGGCGTCGATGACCAACTCACTGATACGGCATGCCATGCCCCGCAGTGTAGGCAGGCACCGGATGCCGGGTCGGGACATGCGCGAGGGCGGCCGCCGCCGCCGACCTGTCGCCCGCCCCTCGCGGAATCCTTCGGCGTCCCAGCGCCTCTGTGTCGGGGGCCTCGGTCCCGAAGCGCTGTGGCGCACAACCGAGCGCGTCTGCGGCGAGCACGATCTGGTGATGCTCGGGCTCCCGGGCGGCTCCTGGCACTTCGGGCTCACGCGCGACCCCGAACGGCCGCTGGAGCCCGCACCCGCAGTGGACGACCTGTTCGTCCTCCCTCTCGGTACCCCGGCCGACGGGGCCCTCGTCGACCGCCTCGTCGCAGCGCGCGGAACCCGCGCCGCCGCGCACAAACCCCTGCTTGGACCGGCACGGCGCCACCGCTGCCGATCCGGACGGCTACCGCCTGGTGCTCCGCCCGCGCGCCTGGAACGGAAGTCCGCTGCCGACGGACGGGCCGCGTCGCGGCGACGGCAGAACAGGTGAGCCGGGACGCGACCGCGTGATGTGCGCGGTGCGCGCCCTGGCACGATGCCTCGGGCCTATTTGAGGATCTCGAGCATCCGGTTGCCCAGCACTGCCGCGGAATGCGGGTTCTGCCCGGTGACGAGGTTGCGGTCCTCGACCATGTACGGCTCCCACATCGGGCCGCGGCTGTAGTCGACTTGGACCTTCTCCTTCAGTTCCGTCTCCAGCAGCCAGGTCGCCAAGGGCGCCAGCCCGACGGCTTCCTCTTCCTCGTTCGAGAAGGCGGTGACCCGGTAGCCCTTGAAGGGGGACACGCCGTGGATCCTGGTCGCCAGGATCGCCGCGGGGGCGTGGCAGACGATGAAGAGCGGGTTGCCCGAGGCGAGTTGCGCCGTCAGCAGGCGGCCCGCGTCGGCGTCGAAGGCCAGGTCCGACATCGGGCCGTGGCCGCCGGGGAGATAGACGCCGTCGTAGTCCTCCAGCCGGACGTCCGAGAGCTTGAGGGGGCGCCGCATCACCTCTGCCGACCGGATGATCCTCTCGAGCTCCAGGGCGCCGTCCTCGCCGCCGGCCATCGAGGGACGCAGGCTCATCATGTCGACGTTCGGGGTGACACCGCCGGGAGTCGCCACCACCACGTCGTGGCCGGCATCCGTCAGCAGCTTGTACGGACTCGCGAACTCCTCGGCCCAGTAGCCCGTCGCGTACCGGGTGCCGTCCTTCAGCACCCAGTACGTGGCCCCGCTCACGATGAACAGCACTTTCGCCACGGCGAGTCGCCTCCTCGTCCCACCCGAAGTTCGGGGACTGCGTGATTTTCAGGCTAATTGCTCCCGCGCCGCCTCGCATTCGGGTGACGTCCGGCCGCTCGATGAGGCGAACGACTCGCCGCGGTGACCTGGCGTGGTCGCGTCGGACGCTCCGCGTCCGGCCGCTGCTGCCGGGCGGCGGCGACTCCGCACACCGGGTGGGGCCTGCCGTCAGAGCCTGGCCCAGGTGAGGGCGGCGCTGCGTGCGGCCCCGGGGGATAGGCGTTCGCCGGGGTCGCTCGGCGTTTCCTCGCTCCGGTCTCCGGCGGCGGATCGGCCACGGGCCACTGGAAGATCCGTTCGCCGTGAAGAGGCGAACCGGTTCCAGTGGTCCACTCCATGGGTCGTTGCGCAGCTGCCGCGGGGAATCCGTAAAGGGGGCCGGCGCTGCTGCGAGCGCCGGCCCTCGGACTGTCCGCGCCGGCGGTCAACCGCGGCGGGTATCGATGGTGTGGCCCAGCACGTCGATGAGCGACTCCTTGCGGGCGTCGATGGAGGACGGCTCGATGCTGCTACTGCGGATGTCGATCTTCCCGTCGGGCGATGCCTTGTCGATGACCTCGGGCAGCTCCGCGGCCAGCGCATCGGGTTTCACGCCCGCCTGCTTGCTCGCCTCGGCCACCTTGTCGGCGCCGAACGCGTCCTCGATCTGCCTCGTCGTCACCGGCTCGTTGGGGCCGTTGCCGAGCCATGAGTCGACGATGCCCTTCAGCCCGCTGTCGTTCAGGAGCTTCGTCGCACCTTCGAGCAGCGCTTGCAGCTCGTCCATCATGCCGCCGCCGCTGCTCCTGGTGGGGTCAGCCATAGGTCACTCCCGTGGTTGCGGTCTGTGCGGGCGACGCGCGGCGCGATGGGATCCCGCGCCGGTCCGCCCAGGGGGCGGCCGGCATGCTGTTGTCGCAGGTCGCACGTGGTGTCGCCTCGCTCGTACACTCCCTTCCAGGCCAGCACGAGCCGCCCCGGGCCGCCGTGCCGATTAGGCCGAACGGGTGACGCGGGAGCCGGGAGGCCCCTGGCTCCGGGCCTGCGTGATCTCGCGCCGTTCACCTGTCCGAGCCGTTGCCGCCACCCAAATGATCTCCCGCGGATAAGGTCAGCACTGACGCAGGGGTGGTCGATCGAGGGGGCGCGGCGGTGGTTGGACGGTCCAGTGCCGATGCCGGCCGGCTCCCGGCGCTGTCGGCGCCGCGGTTCGTCGGCCGGGGCGGGGAGTTGGACGCACTCGGGTCGGCGCTCGGGCGGACCCCGGCGGTGGTCCTGCTCGACGGTGAGGCGGGCATCGGCAAGACCCGGCTGCTGCGCGAGTTCCTGGCGTCCCGGGCGGAGCAGGGCCGGCGCGCCCTGGTCGGGGCCTGCCCGGAGCTGCGGGTGCCGTACACGCTCGGGGCGGTCGTGGACGCGGTGCGGGACGGCGTAGACAACGTTGTCGGGCTGCGGCTGAGCGGTCTGGGCGGTGCGTTGCGACCACTGTTCCCCGAGTGGGCCGACGACCTTCCCCCGGCCCCGGAGCCGCTGGAGGACGCCACCGCGGCCCGGCACCGGCTGTTCCGGGCCTTCGCCGAGGTCCTCGGCCGGCTCGACGTGACGGTCCTCGCACTGGAGGACGTCCACTGGGCGGACGAGGCGACGCTCGAGTTCCTGCTGTTCCTGGTCTCCCGCCGACCCCAGCCGGTGAGCGTGGTGCTCACCTACCGGCGGGACGAAGTGCCGCCCGGCTCACTGCTGTTGCGGCTGCTCTCCCGGACCCCGGCCGACGCGCACCTGGTCAGGCTGACGCTGGATCCGCTGGACGTCGGCGAGACCGCCGCGTTCGTCTCGTCGATGCTGGCCGGCGGCCACGTCTCCACCGAGTTCGCGGCCTTCCTCCACGCACGCACCGAGGGCGTACCGCTGGCGTTGGAGGAGTCGGTGCGGCTGATGCACGACCGGGCCGACCTGGTCCGCCAGGACGGCGGATGGGCGCGCCGGCGGCTGGACCGCATCGACGTCCCGCCCACGATCCGCGACGCCATGCTCGAACGCGTCGGACGTGTCGGGCCCGACACCCGCACCGTCCTGTACGCGGTGTCGGTGGTGTCCGGACCGGCCGACTACACGACCCTGCGCGCGGTGAGCGGCCTGCCGGAGGAGCGGTTCGCCGCGCAGGCGGCCGAGGCGCTCGGCGGCGGCCTGCTGCGCGAGGGCAGGCCCGGCCAGTGGTCGTTCCGCCATTCGCTGGCATGCCACGCCGTGTACGACGCCATCCCGGCCGAGGAACGGCGTGCCATGCACCTGCGGGCGGGCCGGGCGCTGGAGCGGTGGCCGCGGCCGCCCGTGGCCCAGCTCGCCCGGCACTTCCGGCTGGCCGGTGACGCCGAGGCCGCGTGCCGGTACACCGAGCAGGCGGCGGACCTCTGCGTCCAGGCCGGGGACGTGGCCACCTCCGCGCTGCTGATGCACAGCCTGGTCACCACCTTCGCCCTCCCGGCCGAGGCGCTGGTACGACTCGTGACGAAGATCCAGTTCCAGGCGCTGTCCGGCTCCGATCCGCACTCGCAGATCATCGAATCGCTCCGCTCTGCGCTCGGCGGCCAGGTTCTGACTCCCGCCCAACAGGCTCTCGTCCGCTTCCAGATCGGCCGGGTGCTCATGGTGGCGGGCGAGATCGAGGCGGGCCGCGGGGAGATCCTCACCGCGGTGCCGCATCTTCCCCCGGACTCGCCGGAGGCGGCACGTGCCCGCATCCTGCTCGCCCTGCCCCTGGGAAACGCGCGGCCGGTGTCGGAACACCTGCGGTGGCTTCGGGAGGCACCGCCCCCGGACCGGTCGATGACCTCCCTCGACCGCCTGCGCCTGTCGGTGGAACGCGCCTTCGCGCTGCTCATGCTCGGCGAGGAGGCCGGCTGGGAGGCGGCCCGGCATTTCCCGGAGGACGTCTCCGATCCACGGGAGGCGTCCGTCATCGCGATCGGCCACACGAACGTCGGCGAGGAGGCGACGCGATGGGGACGGTACGACGAGGCGAGGGCGCGACTGGCCAAGGCCCAGGCCCTTGCCGAGCGCCATCAGTTCCTGGACTACCTCGACAGCATCGCCTCCTCAAGGGCCCACCTCGACTGGTTCACCGGCGCCTGGCCGGGCCTCGCCGAGCGGACGGCGCGCCTGCTCGACGACGACGGCGGGGTACGGCTGAAGGACCGGTGCGAGGCGGCCCTGGTGGCCGGGCTGATGCAGGCCGCCTCCGGTGACCTGGGGACAGCGCGGGAGCGGCTGCGTTTCGCCGGGCGCGACGACCAGCAACGCATCGAAGCCGCGGCCGCGCTGGCCCGGTTGTCCCTGCGCGAGGGCGACGTTGACGAGGCACTCCGCCTCACCGACCAGCCGGCCGAGATCGCCGTCGGCGGCGGAATCTGGTCCCGGGCCGTCGACTTCGCCCCCGCACGCATCGCCGCCCTCGCCGCCGCCGGCCGGCTCGACCGGGCCGCGGACCTCGTCGACACCTTCGAAGGAGCCCTGGGCGAGAGGGAAGCCCCCGCCCCGCAGGCGTCCCTGGTGCTGTGCCGCGCGATCCTGGCGGAGGCCGAGGGGCGCTTCGCGGACGCCGCGACGCTGTTCGCCGGCGCGGCCGCCGCGTGGGAGGCGCTGCCGCGCCCGTACGACGCCCTGCTCGCCCGGGAACGTCACGCCCTCTGCCTGCTCGCCGACGGCCGGGAGGAGGACGGGCTGCCGGTTTTGTCCGACGTCGCGCGGGCGCTGTCGGGACTCGGCGCCCTCAACGACGCCGACCGGATCGCGCGGTTCCTCGGCACGCGGGGAGGGGACGTTCCCGCGCCGACGCGTGGCCGGGGACGGCCCGGATACGGCGACCGGCTCTCGCCGCGCGAACTGGAAGTGGCCCGGCTGCTGGTCGAGGGCCTGACGAACCGCCAGATCGCCGACTGCCTGGTGGTGTCCGTGCAGACCGTCGCCAGTCAGGTGAGGTCCGCGATGCGCAAACTGCACGCGACGTCGCGAACGGCGCTCGCGATGAGGGTCGTCGAGTCGGGTCTCGTCGGCGACGTGCGGCGCCCGCCGCCGGGCGACGAGTAAATTCCGCACGCCGTCGCCGGGCACGAAGAAAAGCCGGCGGGCGGGCGGCGGGATTAAATCCCGCATCTGACCAATCGAGCCGGCCCCGGGCCCCGTCGCACACTCGTGCCCATGTTGCCCGCAGAACCGCTGACACCCGAACCGGCTGATGGCTCAGCCGTTTCGGCACGCCGTGCGAGGGACGAACCGGCACCGGAAGGACCGCGGGCCGAGCCGGCAGACGCCCCGACCACCGGGGACGCGGGTGATGCCGCCGCTGACGGCGAGTACGAACCGCTCTAGCGCGGAGGCCGTGTCCGGAATGTGAACGCCGACCTCCGGCACGCTCCACGCCGATCCTCCCCCGATGTTCCCCGTCACATCTCACAGGAGACTCATAGATGAGGCCAAGCGCAAGGAAGCGTCTCAACAGACGCCTTGGCGCGGTGACCGTCGGTCTGACCGTCTTCGGCATGGTCGTGTCGACGACGGCGACCCAGGCGGCCGAGCCGGGCCGGCAGACGCCGAAACCCGGTGTCGTACGGACCGACAGCCCGACCGTGATCGCCAGCACCGACCTGGCGCGGATCGTTGCCGCGTCCGGCGGGTCCGTCCCCGTCACGCTGATCACCGGCGACAAGGTGCACGTCGGCGTCGACGACAAGGGCAAGCCGGTCGTCCGCGACACCGAGAGCGCGGCGCGTCCCGACGGGACCCCGGTCGTGTTCCACACCATCACCCGCCAGGGCAAGGTGTACGTCGTGCCGGACGACGCCCTCGCGCTGGTCGGCAAGGGACTTCTCGACTGGGGGCTCTTCGACCTCACCCAGTTGGCGACGCTCGCCGCGGCGGGCAAGGGCGACACGGTTCCGGTGCTGGTCACCTACACCGACGCTGCGGGTGCCGAGAAGACGCGCAAGGTCGCCGGGGCGTCCGGCGGCAGGTCGCTCCCCATCATCAACGGCCGCTCGATGAACGTCGCCGACGGCGGACGGTGGTGGCAGGAGGTACGCGGCAAGACGGCCTCCACGTCCGCCGCCGCCCGGTCCGCCGGTTCCCTGGCCGGGGTCGAGAAGGTCTGGCTCAACGGCGTGTCCCACGTCGACCTCGAGCAGTCGGTTCCGCAGATCGGCGCGCCCGTCGCCTGGGAACGCGGCTACGACGGCACCGGCGTGACCGTCGCTGTGCTGGACACCGGCGTCGACGCCACCCACCCGGACGTGTCCGGAAGCATCGCCGGACAGGTCGACTTCACCGGCAGCCCCTCGGGCACCAAGGACGGGCACGGACACGGCACCCACGTGGCGTCCACCGTCCTCGGCAGCGGCGCCGCGTCCAAGGGGCTGCGCAAGGGCGTCGCCCCCGGCGCCAAGCTGCTGGTGGGCAAGGTATGCGACGACAACGGCCAGTGCCCCGACGACGGGATCATCGCGGCCATGGACTGGGCCGCCCACTCCGGGGCCAAGGTCGTCAACATGAGCCTCGGTGGCGAGCCCACCGACGGCACCGACCCGATGAGCCAGGCGCTCAACGAGCTGAGCCGCTCCACCGGAACCCTGTTCGTGGTCGCGGCCGGCAACTCCGGCTGGGTCCCGCAGAAGGTCGTCTCCCCGGGCTCCGCCGACGACGCGCTGACCGTGGCGGCCGTCGACAAGAACGGCGAGATGGCGACGTTCTCCAACCGCGGACCGCGGATCGGGGACGGCGCCGCCAAGCCCGACATCGCGGCTCCGGGCGTCGGCATCGTCGCGGCACGCGCCGCCGGCACGGCCATGGGCACGCCGGTGGACCAGTACTACACCGCGGCCGACGGGACCTCGATGGCCACCCCGCACGTGGCCGGCGCGGCGGCGATCGTCGCCCAGCAGCACCCGGAGCTGTCCGGTCAGCAGATCAAGGCGCTGCTGATGGACACCGCCACCGACCTGGGGCACGACATGTACGCCCAGGGCAGGGGCCTCGTGGACCTCGCGACCGCGACCAACCCGCGGATCGTCCCGAAGGGGAACCTGAACTTCGGCCGCCTGGCCTACCCGCACTCGCGGGTGACGAAGAAGATCACGTACACCAACCGCGGCGACGAGGCGACCACGCTGCACCTCACGATGCCGGTCTCCTTCGCCGACGGGAAACCCGCCGCGGCAGGGCTGTTCACCCTCAGCACGGACACGGTGGTCCTCCCCGCGGGCGGTTCCGCCGATGTGTCGGTGACGCTCGACGGCAGCGTGCTCGGCCCCGACGCGGCCTTCGGCGGCTACAACGGGCTGCTGAGCGCCCGTGACGACTCGGGCGACATACGGCTGGCCTCAGGGGTCCACACCTTCCTCGAGGCCCAGAAGTTCCCGCTGACCCTGAACGTCGTCGCCCCCGCGGGTGCCACCGACGTCCGCTACGGCACGGCCACCTTCATGCCGGTCGACGACAAGATCCACCTGCACGCGGGCCTGGTCACCGAAGTTGGCGCGGTCAGCGTGACCGAGCAGCTCTTCCGCGGCAGCTACGCGGTGCAGTTGCCGGTCACCTGGCGGGACGCGGCCGGCGAGTTGCAGCAGGCCGCACCGATCGCGCCGGAGGTGAGTCTCACCAAGGCGACCACGGTCACGCTGGACCTGCGCAAGGCCAAGCCGCTGCGCGTCCGGTACCCGGAGGCCACCGAGACCTACAGCGCGACCGATGTCGTCAACCGGGTCTCGGCGACCGGGGCCTGGACGATGGGCACGGTGCTCTCCTACGACTACAAGGGCGTCGAACCGAACTGGTGGGTGCTGCCCACCGGCAAGGTGAGCGAGGGCACCTTCACCCACGACTTCTACAGCTCACGGACGACCCCCGTCGTCACCATGCGGACCACGGGCGGCGGTGCCCCCTCCAGCCTGTCCGCACGCTACGTGACCCCGAACGCCACACTGGGCCAGACGCAGGCGTGGCTGCGCGACAACGGCGACCCGAGCACGCGTGAGGCCGCGACAGAGGTTCCGCGGCTGCCGGTCGAGGGCCGCCTGCCGGTGGTCCACGCGGGCACCGGTTCCGTCGCCGAACTCGCGGACGTCGACGCGCGGGGCAAGCTCGTCCTCCTGACACCGACCGACATCTGTCAGAGCACCTGCGACTACCCGAAGCTCCGGGACGAGCGGGTGGCCGCCGCTGCCGCCGCCGGCGCCGTCGGCGTGCTCGTCGTGGCACCGGCCCTCACCTCGCTGGGCAGCCCCTCGACCTTCGACCAGTGTCTGGACGGGCCGCAGAGCTGCCCGGCGATCCAGGCGTACGCCGCACTGCCCATCGTGACGGTGCCCTACGCCGAGGCCGAGGACCTGATCAAGCGGATCAAGGCCGACCGGTCGCACGTCAGGATCAGCCTCGGGGGCAGCGCCGTGCCGAGGGCGTACGCCGCCAGGTACCACGAGGACGGGCAGATCCGGGCGAACGACTACCGGGTCGGGAAGCGCGACCTCGACCGGGTCGACCTCCACTTCCACGCGGCCCGGCCCGGAACCGTCCACCAGCTGAGCTGGCGGCAGTTCCTCCAGGCCGCCCCGACCACGTCGTACGTGTCCCTGCCGCAGCCGTCCACGCAGCGGACCATGACCGTCTTCGTCAAGCGGCAGGAAGACGCCATCAGCGGCTTCACCGCCTCCTGGGCCGACCAGGGAGCGGACTCCTTCCTGGAGCACAACCGCACCGAGATGAACGAGCTGGTCCTCACCGGCAAGAACGAGATCCACTGGAACGCGGGGCCGGCCGTACCGGGGGCCGTGCCGCAGGTGCGGACCGAGTCGGGCTTCTCGGTGCCGGCCGGCCCGTGCGCGGGCTGCCGGCAGGGCGACACCTTCTACCCCACCGTCTACATGACGGGCAGCGGCGGCGGGCGCCAGGCGCTGATCGGCATCGTCGACGACGAGCTTCTCCAGCACGAGTTCATCGAGATCCCGTCCTGTGGGCGGGTTCCCCTGCCCACCGTGCCGAACCTCGACTCCACCTGCGACTTCAAGCTGCTGGACGCGTCGGGTGACGAGATCGAGGGTCGCAAGCAGCACCTCGCCGACCAGGACTGGACGACCCTGTGATGGCACTCGACACCGCTAAGGAGACCGACACGATGAAGACCGGTGTGCCATCGGCCCGGCGCCGCAGAGGGGCCCTCATGGTGCTCGCCGCCGCGGTGACGCTGGCGCTCTCCGGCTGCAAGGGCGGTGACCTCGTCTCCTACGACCTGCCGGCGAAGTCGGCCCGGTACACGTTCGAGGCGCGGACCAACGACGTCAATACGGTGTGGCATTACACCTCCGCCACGGCGACCAAGGACGACGCGCCGAAGCTGAGCCCGTGCATGGGTGAGGTGGTCGGCAGCGACGAGGCGGCCTGCCGTCCGGAGCCGCTGATCTTCCTGCGCTACGACTTCGATCTGGCCCTGGACAACACCGTCAAGGCCGGGGAAGCCCACGAGATCACCGTTGTCGGCTACTACCAGGAACGCCTCACCGCCCTGCCCAAGGTGACGTCCCTGAAGGCGGAGACCACCTTCGACGGGGGCAGGACCTGGCGCCCGGCGACCACCAGGGCCACCGGGAAGAACACCTTCACCACGACGGTCAAGAACCCCCGGCGGGACCAGGCCGCCAAGGGCGTCGGACTGAGGATCAGCGCGACGGACAGTCAGGGCAACACCGTTCGGCAGACCATCCCCACGGCGTACACGCTGCGCTGACGGGTGCCGCCGCGCACGGCTGACAGGACGGGGCGAGACCGAGTCTCGCCCCGTCCGCCCGTTCCCGTCCGGGGTCACCACACGACGGGAAGGGCCTGCAGGCTGTACACGTTCGGGCCGTCGCGGTGGAAGACCAGCTCCTCGTCCGGGACCGCGGGCCGCAGGCCGGGGAAGCGCCGGAAGAGGGCGGGAAGCGCCAGTTCCAGTTCCAGGCGGGCCAGGTGCTGCCCGGGGCACTGGTGGCTCCCGAACCCGAACGCCATGTGCGTGGCCGCCTCACGGGTCAGGTCCAGCCGGTCCGGGTCCCGCACGAGTTCCGGGTCGCGGTTCGCGGTGAGCGGCGACACCAGCACGCGCTCGCCGGCCTTCACCCGCGTCGTGCCGATCGTGAGGTCATCGGAGGCCGCGCGGGGGAACGTGCCCGAGATGCTCATGTAGCGCAGAAGCTCCTCCACGGCGTCCCCGGTGGACCGCGAAGCGTCCAGGAGCACGGCGAGTTGGCCGGGCTGCCGCATGAGCGCCAGCGCGCTCACCCCGATCATCGACGCGGTCGTCTCGTGACCCGCGACGACCAGCGCGCTGGACAGGCCGATGACCTCCTGGTCGCTGACCTCTCCGGGGCGTTCCCGCAGGAGGCTGCTGATCAGGCCCTCGGTGGGACGCCGGCGGATCTCGTCGACGAGGTTCTTCATGTACTCGCCGAACTCGCCGAGCAGGGCGAAGTATTCGGCAGGGGAGTTGGCGAAGTTGACGACGCCCGCGCTGATGCTGTGGAACTCGTGGTGCATCGAGGAGGGGACGCCGAGCAGTTCGCCGATCACGATCGAGGGCACCGAGACGGCGTACGCCTCGACGAGGTCGACGCCTGTCCGACCTCCTCCATGGCGTCCAGACGCTCGGAGATGATCTGCTCGGCCATCGGGCGCAGCGTCCTGACCCGCTTGGGCGTGAAGGCGCCGGCGATCATGCGCCGCAGCCTCGTGTGCTCCGCGCCGTGGAAGTCGGGGAGGAAGCCCGGCATGTAGGTGCGCGGACTGCCGTCGGCCAGGGGGAGGTGCCCGTACTGCAGCCGTGCATCGCCCAGCGCCGCTCGGACGTCCGCGTAGCGCGACAGGACCAGCACGTCGGCGTCCCCGAACCGCGGCTCGTACATCGGTACCCGGGCCGGTTCCTCCTGGCGGCCCATTTCGGCGAGCCGCGACGACGGGTCGAACGGGCATCCGGGTTCCCGGTCCGTGACGACGAAGCCACGCGTCATGCGTTCGGTCATGATCCGTCCTCGGGTAGACGTCGCCGGCGGAGTGCAGGAGCACCGGGTCGGGGCGGGTGGGACGCCCCGAAACTCCTTGCCAAGACAAGCAGTGAATGCTTGACGTGTCAATTTCCCGGTTCCCCGGTGGGCCCGCGTGGACGGCGACGGCCGGGAGACGGCCTACGGCCGGACCCGGCCCGGACGCCTGAGGTTCCCTACGGCTGCGGCCAGAGCGGCTTCTGCACCTTGAGGTCGACGACCGACACCCACTCCGACGACGGGATCGCCCGCTCCACGACGAACCACTCGTCGGGCCGCTCACCGAAGTGCGTCGCCGTCAGTACGTGGACGGTCTGGGCCGGCAGCCTGGTGCCCGCCCATGCGTGCCATCGCTGCGCCTCCGGAGCCGGCACCTCCACGGTGAACCGCACCGTGCAGTCGCGGAAGGGTTCCGGGAGCGAGGCGGGGCTGGGATCGGACGTGAGGTGCACCGTCCGCGCCAGCTCCGGGATGTCCTCGTGATCCGTCGGCCAGGTGGCCTTGATCTCTGCGTCTGCCAGGATCAGCGGCCACCGCTCCGGCCGCGTGAAGTGGAAAAGCAGCATGCCAGGACTTTACTGGGAGGCCGCCTCTCCCCGTCACGGGCGGGACGCCGCGCGCACCTCCTACGATTCCGGCCATGGCGCGCTTCGAGGATCTTCGCAGCTCCCTCTGGGACCCCGGGAACCGCCACGGGGTGCGGCCGCCCCTGACCGGCCGGCTCATCGCGGAGGCCGAACGCGCGCTGCGTGTCACGCTCCCCGGTTCCCTGCTCGACCTGCTCCGCCACCAGAACGGGGGCGTGGTCGCGGCCGAGTGGGACGCCTTTCCCACGAGCCGGCCGACCTCGTGGAGCGCCGACCACGTCCCGTTCGAGACGGTCATGGGAATCGGCCGCCGAGAGGAAGCACTCTCCATGCTCGACAGCCCCTACCTGGTCGGGGAATGGGGGCTGCCCACTCCGGTGGCGTTGATCTCGGGCGGCGGGCCCTGCTCGATCGCACTCGACTACCGGGTGCGCGGGCCCCGCGAGGAACCCTCCGTGACGTGGTTCGACGCGGAACTCGGGGAGGAGCTGCTCCTCGCCCCGGACTTCCGGACCTTCGTCGAGGGCCTCGCGTCGTCCGCGGACTTCGCGTGACCGCTGGCGCGGGGCGCCCGTCCGCACGACACAGCGGCAGGGCCCGCCGGTTCCGGCCGGCGGGCCCTGCCACGGGGTTGTGCGGGGCTACGTGAGCAGGTAGGCCTTGACGACGGTCTGCTTGAAGGTGTTGCCCGCGGCGTCCTTGACGTACGTGCGGAGGCTGACCGAGCCGCCCGAGGCGTGGCGCGGGTGGTCGACGGTGCAGAAGCTGCGGCCGGGGGCTTGTGACGCCCGCCCGCCATCTGTTGTCCATGTGCATGGGGGGCAGCCTGACGCCGGTGTCGCCCGAGGTCAGCCCCATGGCCCTGGCGTTCTGAGGACAAGTCACCTTTGCGCCACGACGCGGTGCGGCCGATAAACGTCAAGCGGTCGGTAAGCCGACGCGGTCGGGTGTGCAGCCGCCGACGGCGTCGAACCGTCACCACCGTGCGGGCGGCCTCGTCTACGTGACGTCAGGGCCCGCCGCGGACGCGCGCCCGTCCCCCTACCGGAAGAGGACGCACGATGACCGGCCAGTCGACCACCGAGGGCCGGATCGACCCGGCAGGCGTGGAGGAGTCCGCGATCGGCGACCTCGCCCGCCTCGTGGAAGCCGTCGCGCGCTCCACCGCCGAGTCACCGGACTCGATCCTGGCGGACCTGTCGGACGGCATCGTGGCCGGGCTGTTCGTCTTCCTGCGGGCACACCACGAGGACGAGGCCCGCCGACGAGTGGTGGGCCGGCCCGGAGCGCTGTGAGAGCCGTCCCGTCCGGGCCGTCGCGATCGTCCTGTCATACAGCGCGTGTATGGGAAGATGATATCTATCATCTACATCCGGTGATCCGGAGAGGGATCAGACAACGTTGTCAAGCACGGGGAGTCAAGCGGTGAAGGACCTCGAGGCACTGGTCGGCGGCCGGGTGGAGGCCACGTCGTACGACGATCGGGTACGTCTGCGCCTCGGCGCCGCGAGCGGGGACGGGGGATCGGGCGTCGTCGCGGAACTCGTCCTGGAAACGGAGTTCCGCCTGCGGGACACCGACGGCGAGTACCACGAGATGCGCCCCGGGACGGGTTCGGCCCTGGCCCCGGTCCTCGACCTCTTCGGGCAGTCGGTCACCCGCGTCGGCGTGAGTGCCGACGGCTCCTTCGTCGTCGACTTCGACGCCGGTTCGCTGCTGTGGATCGGCGCGGACGCGGGGTACGGCGTGCGCCACGCGCCGAGCGCATGAGGCGCCGACGGACCGTCCCCGGTCCGGCGCCCGGCATGCGGCGGCGAAGTGACCGCCGCCGCAGCCGCTGGGTCCGCGATCAGTCGAAGAGTCCCTCGACGATGTCCTCGGCGACCTCCCCGCCGAGCTCCTCGGCGGTCTCCTCCACGATCTCTTCCATGATCTCCCCGAAGATGTCGTCCATGTGCTGAACCTCCCTGACTGTCACGCGATGCGCTGGCCGTCGACCCGGACCGTGCCGGTCCCCGGGGCCCGCGGCACCGTGAAGGGGTGCGAGCCCGTGGTCATCCGCTCAACGTGCGCTTTCCGCGGGGGAGTTCCCACATCCGGGCAGTAGATCGCGAGAGTCGCGGGGGTGCCCGGCCTCGGGCCGCTGCTCATTCGGTGGTGGTGGGTGGGGTGGTGAGGAGGGGGCGGAGTTCGAGCCATTCGTGGATGGGCTTGCCGCCGGCGCCGGGGGCGGCGGAGAGTTCTGCGGCGAGTTCGAGGGCGCGTGGGTGGGTGTCGACGTCGATGATCATCCAGCCGGCGATGAGGTCCTTGGTCTCGGCGAAGGGGCCGTCGGTGACGGGTGGGCGGCCTTCGCCGTCGTAGCGGACCCAGGTGCCTTCGGGGGCGAGGGCCTGGGCGTCGACGAACTCTCCGGTCTTCTCCAGTCGGGCGGCGAAGTCGTGCATGTACTGGATGTGGTCGGTGATCTCCTGGGGGGTCCACTGGTCCATGGGTGCGTCGTTCACCGCCGCCGGTGCGCCGCGGTAGTGCTTGAGCAGCAGGTACTTGGCCATCGTGGCTCTCCTTGGTGCCGGTGCGACCCCATTGTGGCCGCCTTCACCACGGGGACGGAGCCGGCCGCGGGTTCTCGACACCACCGCCCGAGTCTTTTCCGCG
>NZ_KB892117.1:0-82797 GCF_000373665.1 Streptomyces sp. BoleA5 | reverse complement strand
TGAAGCGGTTGCATCCGCCGCAGCCGCATCTGCAGGACGACGAGCTGGAGACGTTGTTCGAGCGGACGCGTCGGGAGGCGCGCAGCGCGGCGCGGATCAGTCATCCGAATGTGGTGGTCGTGCATGACGTGGTGGATGACGAGGGTCTGCCGGTCATCGTGATGGAGTATGTGCCGTCGACGACGCTGGGTGATCTGCTNAAGGAGCGGGGTCCGGTGGGGCCGGGGGAGGCGGCGCGGATCGGGCGGGCGATGGTGGCGGCGTTGCGGGCGGCGCATGGGGCGGGGGTGCTGCATCGGGATGTGAAGCCGGGCAATGTGCTGCTGGCGGAGTCGGGCCGGGTGGTGCTGACGGATTTCGGGATCGCGCAGGCGTCGGGGACGTCGACGTTGACGCGGACGGGTGAGTTGATCGGGTCGATCGACTTTTTGGCGCCGGAGCGGTTGACCGGTGGTGTGCCGGGTCCTGAGTCGGATCTGTGGGCGTTGGGGGCGACGTTGTTCCAGGCGGTGGAGGGGCGTTCGCCGTTCCGTCGGGACACGGCGATCGAGACGGCNTATGCGATCGCGACGGACGAGGTGCCGGTGGCGGNGCGTGCGGGGGCGTTGGGGCCGGTGATCGCGGGGCTGNTGGTGCGGGAGCCGCGGGGGCGGCTGTCGGCGGAGGAGGCCGAGCGGTTGCTGCGGGCCGGTGCCGCCGAGACCGAGACCGAGAGCGTCCCCCGCGACAGCCTCGCCTCCCTGGCCGGGCCGGCCCCCGCCGGGCGGTCGCGGGCCGGCGGTCCTGTGACCTCTCCCGTTCACCTGCCTGCCCCTCTCTCCCCGCCGCACGCCCGCCGGCGCCGTGCCTCGTTGTGGGCGGCCGCCCTCCTGGTGCCCGTCCTCGCCGGTGGCGGTTACTACGCGGTGCCGCTCCTCGGCGAGCCGCGCCACGGTGCGGCGGGCCCGTCCCCGTCCTCGTCCGGGGTGACCACGCCGCACCCGTCCGCCGCCTCCGCCTCGGCCGTGCCCTCCGCGTCGCCGACGCCCTCGTACACGCCGCCCCCGGTCCCGGACGGCTACCACCTCGCCGCGGAGCGGGAACGCGGCTTCTCCGTTCCCGTGCCGGACGGCTGGAAGCGCCAGGTGAGCGACGACGGGCGGCAGTTCGTCTACGTCGACCCCACGGGACTGGTGGGCCTGCGGGTCGCCGCGCTCGACTTCGCGGGACCCAGCCCGCTCCGGCACTTCGAGGACGTCGAGGCGCAGATGGTCCCGGACCTGGAGGGCTACGAGCGGCTGCGGATGCAGAGCACCCGCTGGCGCGGGCGGCCCGCCGCGATATGGGAGTTCACCTTCCAGGGCAAGGCCCGCGACTTCCGGGCCGTCGACCTCGGCTTCGGGCGGCCCGGCGAGCAGGAGTTCACGGTCTACCTCTCCGCACCGTCCGACCGCTGGGGCTCCTACCGGCCGGTCTTCGACAACGCCGTCGCCGGGTTCCGGCCGGACGCGCGCTGAGTCGTCACCCGTCGCGGGACCCGTCGTCGTGCCCCGGGGCGACGCCGACCGGGTCCCCCGCGGACGGCACCGAGGGCACGGCGCCGTCCGCGAAACGGACGCCCGGACGGCGATCGCGGCGGAGGTCCCCGGCGACGAGGGCGACCACGGCCGCCGAACCCACGAACTCCAGCAGGTCCTGGGAGGTGTCCAGCGGGGTCTGCGCCACCGCGCCCACCGCGTACGCCCACAGCTCCGTGAACGCCGACGGCATCATGAACAGCGCCAGGCCCACGGAGAACCCGGTCGCGACGGGGCGGCGCCGGGCGGCGAACAGCATCCCGGCCCCGCACAGCACCGTCAGGCAGGCCCACTGGTACGGGGCGGAGACGCCGAGGACCGCCCGTCCCGTGCCCTTGCCGACAAGCAGGTCGCCGAGCGTGCCGGGGCCGACCTGGAACGCCGTCACCGCGTTCCTGCCGATGTAGAAGACGTTCAGCACCGCGAGGAGCAGCCCAGAGGCGGTCGCCGTGACCTTCACCGGGCGGGTCCCGCCGCCGGACGCCGCCTCCGCGGCGGCGGCCTCGTACTCCATCCGCCGCGCCAGGAACAGCAGCGCGGCGAGGACGAGGGCGAGCACCGCCGCGAGGACGGCGGTGGCGCCGACGGCCTTCACCGAAGGGCCTTCGAGGGTGCCGAACCAGGGGTCGGAGGGGGAGTCGAGGAGGACGTACCAGACCGCGGGCAGGCGGAAACCGAGCGTCCCCGCGCACGCGGCGAGAAGCAACCCGCCGGCGCCACGGGTCCGGTGGAGCGCCGCCAGGCCGGCCGCGAGTTGCAGTGCCGCCAGACCCAGGTCCAGGGACGTCGTCGCCGCCAGGCCGGGTGCGTCACCGGTCGTCCACGCCGACCACGCGCCGGGCAGACCGCGAGCGGCGATGTCGTACAGGAGCCAGGACGCCGTCTGGACGAACAGCGCGAGGCTGAGCACGGCCAGGGCGATGCGCACCTGGTGGATCGACACAGCCGGATTCATCGCGTGCTGTCCCCTTCGACGTCATCCTGAACCAGGCGCTGATGCAAGCATTCTGAGGGAACCTCAGGCAAGTTCCTGTCGTGATTCCGTCGAATTGGCGCTCTCTTTCCATCCCTGGCACGGAATTTCCATTCCGGGAGGGCGGGTGCCCGGTTCCCGTGTGTTCCCTCGGCCGCGGCATCGCCGTCGGGCCGGACCGGCGGCGATGGAATCCGGGCGCCGCCCTTCTCGTACGGGGCCTGGCACGGCCGTACTATTCGGGGGGCGTCGAATGGGCCATGATGTCGTGGGCCGCGCCGCGCCGTGCCTTGCGTCGCCCCGATCGGGCCGCGGGCGCAGGCACGTGCGTCTCGGGCGTGGCGATCGCGGCCGTGGACGGACCCGGTGGGCAACGAGGCCCGGCTGATTCGTCGACCGCGATGGAACGTGGCATTTCATTCGGGATTCCGATGACCGGCCGCGGATGGTCCGCGCATTACCGATCCGGAATCGGATAACGTTGTCATCCGGGTGGCGGCCTCGGCGCGGACACCCGGCGAGAGGGCGCAGGTGAAAGATCAGCGATTGGCGGGTGCGGTGGACTGCGCGCAGCATCGCGAGGGTTCCGTAGATTACCGGGCCGACATGAGCTTGACGGCCGAGCAGGCCCGGGCCTCCGAACGGCATTTCCTGGACTGGGAGCGCGGCCCGTTCTCGCACCTCATTCGCCTTTCCGTCCCGCATTTCGCCGTCACCCGCGGTTTCCGCTTCGTCGCGAGCGGCCACCTCATCGACGGACTGCTCTCCGCCCAGGTCTACTGCGATTCACTGACCGGGGTGTCGGGGAACAACCTCGACCGCGACCCGATCGTCGCCGACCTGGTGACCTCGGGCTGGATCGAGTTCCAGGACGGGAAGACGAGGCATTCCGTCGGGCCCGGGCAGATATGCATCCGCGACACGAAGGCCTCCTGGGAGTTCTCGTGCGCGCCGGCGACGACCGCGCACGTCATATCCGTCCCCCGAAACCTCGTGATCCCCCGGATCGGGTCGCCAAGGGCGCTGGGCCAGGCGTACGTGTCGCACGCCGAGGTTCCCGAGGTCCGCTTCTTCCTCAACTTCCTGGAGGCGGTCAGGAGGAGCAGCGGCGAGCTGGAGAGGTCGGCGGCCGCGCGGAAGATGGCCCGTGACGCCTGTGCGACGTTGTTCTCCCGCATCATCTCCGAACGGCCGGGTTCGGGGCTGGGTGACCATCCGCAGGCCGTCGTGGCCGCCGCCAGGAACGTCATAGAGCGGAACCTCGAAAGCGGCGACCTGTCGCCCCCGATGGTCGCCCGCAGCGTCGGGGTGTCCCTGCGGACGCTGCACCGGTGCTTCTCGGCGTCGAACGACTCCGTCATGTCGTTCGCCCGGCGGCGCCGTCTGCAGCAGGCGCACGACGAGCTGGTGGCCCGCGGCAGCACGGCCGGGATGTCCGAGGTCGCGGCACGCTGGCACTTCTCGGACGCCAGCCACTTCATCAGGCACTTCAAGTCCGTGTACGGGGCCACGCCGGCCGCCTATCTCAAGAACCAAAGAAAGGTCGGTTCCCCATGACCGAAGCGCGGAACCCGCTGGGGCGGATCGCGACCGCCTACGCCGATCTCGTGGAAGGCCTGGCGACGGTCGCCACCGGACGTACCCGAAGGGGCCGGGGCGGCGCCGTGCTGGCCGTGTCAGGGGCGCCGGTCGCCTCGCTGAACGGCGTGTTCAGCCCCAGCCCCGAACCACTCGCGGACGACATCGCCGCGCTGGCGGAGTCCGAGCCGTGGGAGGTCCCGTGGAGCATCCAGGTCCGCGGGGTACCGGGACGCACTGTCACGGACGAGGCGGCACGGCACGGTCTGACCCGCCTCGACCGCAGTCCGCTCATGGTCAGGCACCCCGACCGGGGAATGCCGGCCGAACCGGCCGACGACTCGCTGAAGGTGCGCCCGGTGAGCCCTGCCGAACTCGGCCTGTACGCGGCGGTCATGGCGGAGGGCTTCGAGGTGTCGCAGGAGGTGTTCGGGCTGTTCGCCGATCCGGCCATGGGCGCCCTGGAGGGGGTCACGTTCTACGTGGCGGAGGTGGAGGGCGTTCCGGTCGGGACGGGCATGACGGCGGTGCGCGGCGACCTCAACGGCATCTTCAACGTCTCCACGCTCCCCGGTCACCGGCGGCGCGGCCACGGGAGGGCGGTCACCATGGAGCTGGTGCGTGCGGGGCATGCCGCGGGCGCCCCCACGGCGTACCTCTACGCGAGCGCGATGGGCGAGCCCGTGTACGCGTCGGCCGGCTTCCGCACCGAGGAGTACCTGTCGGTGTTCTCGGCCCCTGCGCAGGAGTGACGGGCGGCGTCGTACGCGCAGCCCCGTGAGGGGCGGGAACGGAAGCCCGGCGGGCTGTGAAGGGACGACCGGCCGGACCCGCGGGGCGGGCCCGGCCGCCCGCCGTCAGGCCTGCGCCGGGGCGTCCCGCCCGCGCCGCGGTCGCAGTATCACCAGCGCGAGCACGAAGGCCACCGCCAGGAGGACCGCACCGGTGCCGAAGGCGAGGCGGAAGCCGCCCGTGAGGGCGGCCGCGGCGTCGTGCCCGTCGGCGGCGAGGGTGCGGGTGCGGGAGCCGGCGAGGGTGGACAGGACGGCGACGCCGAGGGCGCCGCCCACCTGCTGGGTGGTGGTGAACAGGCCCGAGGCGACGCCCGCGTCCTCCGGGCCCGCGCCGGACATGCCGAGCACGGTCAGAGCCGAGACGGCGAGGCCGAAGCCGGACGCCAGCAGCATCGTGGGCAGCAGGTCGGCGGCGTAGCCGGCGTGCACCGGCAGCCGGGTGAGCAGGCCGAGCGCGGCCACCAGCAGGGCGAGCCCGCAGAGTAGGACGCGTCGCTCGCCGAAGCGCGCGCCCAGCCGGGCGGAGAGCAGCAGTGAGACGGTGCCGATGCTCAGCGCGGCGGGCAGCATCGCCAGTCCCGTCGCGGCGGCACCGTAGCCCCGGACGTTCTGCAGGTAGAGCGCCATCAGGATCTGGAAGCCGAAGAGGGCCGAGACCATCAGCATCTGGACGAGGTTGGCCCCGGAGACCTCGCGTGAGCGGAACATGCGCAGTGGCAGCAGTGGGGACGCCGCGGTCGCCTGGCGCAGCACGAACGCCGCGAGGAGCGCGAGGGTCAGGGCCGCGAGGAGGACGGTGCGCGTAGAGGCCCAGCCGTGGCCGCCCGTCTGGACGATCGCGTAGACCCCGGTCATCAGGCCGGTGGTGACCAGGAGCGCGCCGAGGGCGTCGGCGCCCCGGGCCGGGGGACGCGCCGGGTCGGGCTCCAGCACGCGGACGGCCAGCAGCACGGCCGCCAGCCCGATGGGCAGGTTGATGAAGAAGATCCAGTGCCAGCTGACGGCCTGGGTGAGGATTCCGCCGAGCACCTGGCCGATCGAGGCCCCGGCGGCGCCGACGAAGCTGAACGCACCGATGGCCCGGCCGCGTTCGCGGGGTTCGGGGAAGAGCGTGACCAGCAGGCCGAGACTGACGGCGGAGGTCATCGCGCCGCCGATGCCCTGGAGGAAGCGGGCGCCGATGAGCACGGCCTGGCCGGTGGCGACGCCGCAGAGGAGCGAGGCACCGGTGAAGACGGCCAGCCCTGCGACGAACATCCGCTTGTGCCCGAGAAGGTCGCCGAGTCGTCCGGACAGCGGGAGCAGCCCGCCGAAGGCGATCATGTACGCGTTGACGGTCCAGGTCAGGTCGGCCGGGGAGAAGCGCAGGTCGCGTTGGATGGCGGGGAGCGCCACGGTGACGATGCTGCCGTCCAGGATGATCATCAGCATTCCGGCGCACAGGACGGCGAGAGCCGGCCCGCGGGAGCGGCGGCCCGGGGTGGCCGGCATGGGCGCGGCCGTCGATGAGAGCTGTGGGTGCTTGAGGTGCCACGGGCGTAAGGACATGGAGTCGTCTCCTGGTCGTCGGGGAGCCAGGTAAGACGCTAGCAGATGGTTTTCTTGAGGACTATTTGTTTCGGCCCTTCTTTTCGGGGTCCGGTGAGGACGGCCGAGCCGTGTACGCGGGCAGGGCGCCGGTGCCGGTGGCGAGGCCCTCGACGAGCGGGCGCGGTTCCGAGGGGTTCCTGTCGTGATCGATTCGTCTCCCGTTCGAGCGAGTTGGCACTTCGATGAGGCGGAAGGGCCGCCGGCGGGCCATAGGATGGCGCGGTGCTGGTGAAGTGGATTCGCTGCGGAATCGTCGATCGCGCCGGATTCGAGCGTGGGCAGCGGAAATGGGCCAACGGGCTCATGGGGGAGCCCGGGTTCCGGGGGCAGGGCGGCGGCTGGAGCCGCAGCCAGCCGGGCGTCGCGCACCTCTTCGCGTTCTGGGAGGACCGCGACTACTACGACGCCTTCATGGCCGGCCCCCATGACCGCCTCGCGGCCGCCCAGGCCGGAACCTACGAGAGCCTCGGCGTCAAGCTCTTCGAGCACCGCCTCGACGTCAAGGTCGGCTTCCGGCCCCGCTTCGCCGACAGCGACCTGCTGCGCCTGGCGCACTGCAAGGTGCGGCCGGACCGCGTCGAGCACTTCGTGCTGATGCAGGAGAAGGTGTGGAACCCGGCCATGGCCGGCTCCCCGGGCATGCTGCGCGGGGTCTTCGCGCAGGGACCCGAGTCCGACTTCCTGGTGCTGTCGATATGGGACTCGGCCTCCGAGCACGCGAAGTACCGGGACGGTTCCATCCTGCGGCTGTCCGAACGGGCCGAGCTCGACGCCGACGTGCTCACCGTCGCCGGTGACGTCGTCGACCTGGAGCAGTCCTGGTCGATATGACGGCACGGTGACCGAAGACGCGCCCGGGAGCCGTCCGGCGCATCAGCCCGACGCGCCCTGTGCGGGGCGGGTGATCACCGAGAAGTACGCGCCGTGCGGATCGTCGAGGACGGCGACCCGTCCGACGTGATCGAGGTCGAACGGCGGCACGGAGACGCTCCCCCCGAGCTCGGTGGCCCGCGTGGCGGCCGCGTCGGTGTCGGCGACGGAGAAGTAGTGCATCCAGTGCTGGGGTATCTCCTGCGGCCAGGCGTCGTTCATCAGCAGGATGCCGCCGAACCTCCGGCCCGTGCCCTCCACCTCGAGCTCGGTGTAGGAGCTGTCCCCGGCGAACGGGTGGGTCTCGCCCGTCCAGCCGAAGACGTTCCGGTAGAAGGCGCGGGAGCCGTCCACGTCCCGGGTGTTGAGTTCGATCCAGCACAGCGCGCCCGGCTCGTCGAGCAGGCCCGCGCCGCCGAACCGGCCCGGCTGCCACGCGGCGAACTCCGCCCCGTGCGGGTCCGTGAACTGAGCGAAGCTGCCCTGGTCGAAGACGGCCATCGGCGGCACGGACACCGAGCCGCCCGCCGCCTCGACCGCCTTGGCGGTGTCCGCCACGTCGCTCGTGGCCATGTAGGTGATCCACCGGGGCCGGTCCCCCTCGGCCATCACCGGGCCGACGGCCGCCACCTGCTCGCCGCGCAGGCTGAAGAAGGTGTACCCGCCGGCCTCCGGCGGGCCCGCCTCGGAGTCCCAGCCGAACAGACCGCCGTAGAACGCGCGCGAGGCCTCGATGTCGGGACTGCTGAGATCGGTCCAGCAGGGTGTGCCGGGGACGAACGACGTGGTCTTCATGGCGGCCTCCAACCGTGGCGCGCGAAGGCGCTCCCCTCTTCATGCTGAGTCTGAGGTGCGCCACCGACAATCGCAGCGGGGGACGCCCGGCCTGTGGACGCGGCGGGCGCCCGCCGCGACCTCGCTCGCGCCCACGAATTACAGTGAGGCCATGGCCCGACCGCGTCGCATAGTGCTCATCAGGCACGGAGAGTCCCAGGGCAATGCCGACGACACGATCTACGAGCGGGTGCCCGACCACGCGCTGACCCTCACGGGCAGGGGCGAGGAGCAGGCCCGCGCGGCCGGCCGGGAGCTGCGGGAGCTGTTCGGCGAGGAGCGGGTGCAGGCCTTCGTCTCGCCATATCGCCGGACGCATCAGACCTTCCACCTGCTCGGCCTGGAGCCCTGCCGTACCCGGGCCAAGGAGGAGCCCCGGCTGCGCGAGCAGGACTGGGGGAACTACCAGGACGCCGAGGACGTGCAGCGGCAGCGCAAGGCCAGGGACGCCTACGGCCACTTCTTCTACCGCTTCGCCCAGGGCGAGTCCGGGGCGGACGTCTACGACCGCGTCGGGTCCTTCCTGGAGACGCTCTACCGCGCATTCGACAAGCCCGAGTTCCCGCCGAACGTGCTGCTGGTCACGCACGGGCTCACCATGCGGCTGTTCTGCATGCGGTGGTTCCACTGGACCGTCGACGAGTTCGAGTGCCTGTCGAACCCCGACAACGGCGAGACGCGGATGCTGCTCGCGGAGCCCGACGGCCGGTACCGGCTCGACCGGCCCTTCTCCCGCTGGCGGACCACCGACTCCGGCCTGGCGCGATATCACGGGTGAGATTGCGCACAGGACGATTGACCCGGGTGGCACCGGATGTCAGAGTTCTCCCGCCATGACCGCTGACCCGCATGACCTTCCACGCCGCCGCGCACTGTCCAGCCTGCGCGGTCTCGCCCTGGGCGACGCCCTCGGCTCCCAGTTCTTCGTGCCGGCGCACTACCCGGCACTGCAGGGCCGCACGCTGCCACCGGGAACCTGGCAGTGGACGGACGACACCGAGATGGCGTGCTCGGTCGTCGCGGTCCTGGACTCGCACGGCTCGATCGACCAGGACGCCCTGGCCGCCTCCTTCGCGGCGCACCACGACTTCGACCGCGGTTACGGCCCCGGCGTCAACCGCATGCTGCGGCTGATCCGGCAGGAGGGCGCCGACTGGCGCACCCTCGCGGCCGAGATGTTCAACGGGCAGGGCTCGTGGGGCAACGGTGCCGCGATGCGCGTGGCGCCCCTGGGCGCCTGGTACGCGGGCGAGCCGGAGAAGGCGGCCGAGCAGGCCGAGCTGTCGGCGTACACCACCCACCAGCATCGCGAGGCCGTCGTCGGCGCGATGGCCGTCGCGGCCGCCGCCGCGCTCGCCGCGGACCCGGCAGGCCCCGGTGACCCGGCGGACCTCGTCACCCGCGTCGTGGCGCTGCTGCCGCGCAGCGCCGTGCACGCAGGGCTGCGCCGCGCCGTGGACATGCTCGACTACGACGACGTCGCCACCGTCGCGGCCGTGCTCGGCAACGGCCGGCGCACCAGCGCCCACGACACCGTCCCCTTCGCCCTGTGGTCGGCCGCCAGGGGCCTCGGCGACTATGTGGGCGCCTTCTGGACCACCGCCCGCGCGGGCGGCGACGTGGACACCACCTGCGCCATCGTCGGCGGGATCATCGCCGCCGGGGCCGGCGGCGAGCCCCCGCGCGCGTGGCAGGAGCGCTGCGAGCCGCTGCCGGAATGGCTGCCCGGCCGCTGAACCGCGCCCGTCGCCCCCGCCCGTGGGCCCGGCAACCCCTCTCCATTGTCACGGCCCTGTCACAGACTGGGCCGGCGGGCCCGCCTCGCGTTCGCCGGGACGGCCGGCGCGCCTAGCCTGTCGGCCACGCCGTCCGGCTGATCTTCGCCGGCCGCGCAGTCGAGTACCGGTCCCGCGCGCAGCCCCGGCCGCCGCACGACCGGCGGGGAGGGGTTCTCATGTCCGACACGCCGTCCGACGCCGCACCGGCGGCGCAGGCGCCCGCGCAGGCACATCCGCAGGCGCCGCCGCGCAAGCACGGTCCACCCGTCCACCCGGCGCCCTACACGCGTCAATGGACGCCCCCGCCGCCGCCTCCACCGCCGGCGTGGGTGACCGCGAGCCGGCCGCGGACCCCGCGCACCGTGCGGCCCGCCGTGCTCTGGACGGCGCTGCTCACCGGTGTGCTGACCGCGGCCCTGCTCCGCGGCGGCCTGGGGATCAACCTGCTGCTGGTCACCGTTCCGGCCGCCGTCGCGGCCGCCGTCGCCGCCCTCGACCACGGCCGGCGGCTCCGGCCCTGGCCCGCGGTCTGGGCGGTGGCCGGTCTGACGCTGCTACTGATCCCGGCCCTGAGGGACGCGTGGTGGCCGTCGTTCCTGGCCGTCGTCGCGGCCGCCTTCCTGGGCTCGCTGGCCCTGCACGGCTGCCGCCGCTGGCCGGGCGTCCTGCTCGGTGGCGCGGGACTGTGGTTCGCTCCGGTGCCCGCGATCGGCTGGGCGCTGCGCGGGCTGCGCGAGCGGGCAGGCCGCGACCGCGGCCGGGTGCTGCCGATGCTGAAGACCGTCGGCGTGACCGTCGTGCTCCTGGTCGTCTTCGGCGCGCTTTTCGCGGGGGCCGACGCGGCGTTCGCGGATCTGCTGGCCGACCTCATGCCCGACGTGACCGTCACCGACGCACCGCTGCGCGTCCTGCTCCTCGTCGTCGGCACGCTCTTTGCTCTCTGCGCGGCGTGGACCGCCGCGGCGCCGCGCCGCTGGGACCGGATCAAGGTCAAGCCGGGGCGCGCCCGCCGGCGCGCCGAGTGGGCGCTGCCGCTGGTCGTCCTCGCGGTCCTGTTCGCCGCCTTCAACGCCGTCCAGCTCGCCGTGCTGTTCGGCGGTTACGAGAAGGTGCTCGCCAAGACGGGGCTGACCTACGCGGAGTACGCCCGGCAGGGCTTCTGGCAGTTGCTCGTCGTCACCCTGCTCACCGTGGTGGTGATCGGCCTCGCCCTGCGGTGGGCGCCGCGCGGCTCCGACCGGGACGTGCTGCTCGTACGCTCCGTGCTGGGCACGATCTGCGTGCTGACCCTGGTCGTGGTCGCCTCCGCGCTGCGCCGCATGGACCTGTACGTCGACGCCTACGGGCTGACGCGGCTGCGGATCTCGGTGGCGGGGGTGGAGCTGTGGCTCGGGCTGCTGATCGTCCTCATCATGGCGGCCGGGGTGTTCGGCGCGCGCCGGCTGCCGCGCGCGGTGGTGGTGAGCGCGGCGGCGTCCGTCCTCGCCTTCGGGCTGGTGTCGCCCGACTCGCTCATCGCAGACCAGCAGGTGAGCCGCTTCGGCAGCACCGGCAAGATCGACCTGGCGTATCTGCGGAACCTCTCCGCGGACGCCGTCCCGGAGCTGGACGAACTGCCGGAGCCGCAGCGCTCCTGCGCCCTGGAGAAGATCGTGGAACACCTCTACGAGGACGGCACCGAGGCCTGGTACACCACCAGCCTGGGCGAGGTCCGGGCGAGGGCCCTGCTCGACGACCGTCCGCCGCGGACCGGCTACCGGCCCTGTGACGCGGCGGGGCTGGAGGGCTTCTACGACGAGTGGCGCGACCCCGTCTTCCCGTGACACGCACGCCGTGTGCCGCCGTCCCCGGCCTCCCCTCGGGCCGGGCGGCGGCGCCGGCGTCAGGCCGCGGGCGTGCCCGCGCTGCCGCTGAGCGCCTCCAGGTCGCTCTTGCGGACCCGGATCACGGACAACGCCGTGACCAGCGCCAGCGCGACCAGCCCCACGGCCGCGTAGAAGGCGGTCGAGATGCCGTGCGCCAGGACCTCGTGGCCCCACGGCGGCGGCAGTTCGTGGGTCTGCCGGAAGGCGGCCTGCTGCTCCGGCGTGGAGTGCGCGAGGAAGTCCGGGAGCAGACCGGTGGCCTTGTCGCGGCTCGCGGTGCCGAACACCGTCACCAGGATGGACAGTCCGAGCGAGCCGCCCACCTGCTGCATCGCGTTGAGCAGCCCGGACGCGGCCCCGGCCTCGTGCTGGGCGACGCCGGAGACGGCCGTCAGGGTCAGCGTGACGAAGTTCAGGCCCATGCCGAAGCCGAAGAGCAGCATCGGGCCGAGGACCCCGCCCACGTAGCTGCTGCCGGGGTCGACCTGGGTCAGCCACGCCATCCCGGAACCGGTCAGCGCGGAGCCGGCGACGAGGAACGGCTTCGGTCCCAGCACCGGCAGGAAGCGGGTCGACAGCCCGGCGCCGGTGACGATCGCCGCTGTGACCGGCAGGAAGGCGAAGCCCGCCGCGATGGGGCTGTAACCCAGCACGTTCTGAACGAAGATGACGATGAAGAAGAACATGCCGAACATGGCCGCGGCCAGGCTCAGCATCATCACATAGGTGCCCGAGCGGTTGCGGTCGGCGAACATCCGCAGCGGGGTGATCGGCTCCCGGGCCCGCCGCTCGATGACCACGAAGGCGCCGAGCAGCAGGACGGCGGCGGCGAACGAGGGCAGGGTCAGCGCGTCCCGCCACCCGGAGTGGGCGGCGCGGATGAAGCCGTAGACGAGCGAGGCCATGCCGAGCGTCGAGGTGACGGCTCCGGCGATGTCGAACCGCCCCGGGTGCCGTTCCGACTCGCTGATGAAGCGCGGCGCCAGGAAGGCGATCAGGAGGCCGATGGGCACGTTGACGAAGAACACCCAGCGCCAGTCGAGCCAGTCGGTGAGCATGCCGCCCGCCAGCAGCCCCACGGCGCCGCCGCCCGCGGACACCGCGGCGAACACACCGAAGGCCCGGTTGCGTGCCGGGCCCTCGGGGAAGTTGGTGGTGATGAGCGCCAGCGAGGTCGGCGAGGCTATCGCGCCCCCGACGCCTTGCAGGGAGCGCGCGGCGAGCAGTTGCCACGGTTCCTGGGCGAAGCCCCCCAGCAGCGAGGCGAGGGAGAACAGCAGGATGCCGAAGACGAACACCCTGCGCCGTCCCAGGATGTCGCCCGCGCGCCCGCCGAGCAGCAGCAGGCCGCCGAAGGTGAGCGTGTAGGCGTTGAGCACCCAGGACAGGTCGGTGGTGGAGAAGGAGAGCGCGTCCTGGATGTGCGGGAGCGCGATGTTCACAATGGTGGCGTCCAGCACGACCATGAGCTGGCAGGCCGCGATCACCGCGAGTGCGATGGCCGGCCTGCCGTCGCGCCGCGCGGCTCCGGGCTTTCGTGGTGAGGTGAGTTGTCCGGTCGTCACGAGGTCCCCCAGTCGGTGACTTAGTGAACGATGGCGTTCACTGTGTACGACAGTAGGGTGATGGTTGTAGTGAACGCAAGCGTTCACTGGAGAGCGAATGAGAAGGTGGCATGGCCATGTCGCAGGGAGCGGGGACCCGTCGTCGCGGGCCCGTTCTGGAGCGGGCGATCCTCGGGGCCGCCCTGGAGCAGCTGAGCACGGTGGGCTGGCGAGGGCTGACCATGGAGGGCGTCGCCGCCGGCGCCCAGACCGGCAAGGCCGCCGTCTACCGCCGCTGGCCGTCCAAGCAGGCCCTGGTCGCGGACGCCCTGCAGACGGCCTTCCCCGAGGTCCCCGACGTCCCGGACCTGGGCGGGCTGCGGGAGGACCTGGTCTTCCTCGTGCTGCGGATGCGCGAGGCGATGTACTCGCGCGGGGGGCTCGCCCTGCGCTCGGTGATCGACGAGTGCGACCAGGAGGCCGCCCACTGCTTCGTTCGGCTGATCATGGAGGGGGTCGTCGAGCCCACCAAGCAGCGCATCCTGGACGTGGTCCGGCGCGGCATCGGACGCGGGGAGGTGCGGCCCGACGCCACCGGCGACATCGTCGCCGACGTCGTGCCCGCGCTGATGATGTACCGGTCGAAGATCGGCGGCCGGGAGATCACCGAGGAGGACCTCATCGAGATCGTCGACCAGGTGATGCTGCCCCTGCTGCGCCCCTGACGCGGCCGCCGGGACCGGCCCCCGGCCGTCACCGCCACCGCCCCCCACCGGCTTCCCGGACCTGCTCCGAGGCGGCCCAACGCTGGAGCGTAGGCTAAGCCTTGCCATGGTCCACGAACCCCCAACCCACAGCGTCGAACGCTCGCTGCGCGCGACCCTCGGCGCCAAGGTCATCGCGGGTGTCGACGAGGTCGGACGGGGCGCCTGGGCCGGGCCCGTCACAGTGTGCGCCGCCGTCACCGGCCTGCGACGGCCCCCCGACGGGCTCACCGACTCCAAACTGCTCACCGTCAAGCGCCGCAACGAACTCGCCGCCGTGCTCAGCGGATGGGTGAACTCCTTCGCGCTCGGCCACGCCTCCCCGGAGGAGATCGACGAGCTCGGGATGACCGCCGCGCTGCGGCTGGCCGCCACGCGTGCCCTGGACGTCCTGCCCGTGCGGCCCGACGCGGTGATACTCGACGGCAAGCACGACTACCTCGGGGGTCCCTGGCGCGTGCGCACGGTCATCAAGGGCGACCGCTCCTGCGTGGCCGTGGCGGCCGCCTCCGTGATCGCCAAGGTCCGGCGGGACGCGATGATGGCGGAACTGGGCGTGGACTATGCTCCGTTCGGCTTCGAGGCCAATGCCGGGTACCCTTCGCCGGTGCACCGGGCGGCACTGGAGGAGCTGGGGCCCACCCCCCTCCACCGGCTGTCCTGGGCATATCTCGATACGCTGCCGCGTTGGCAGCACTTGAAGAAGGTCCGGGAGACCGTGGAGGCGGGGGAGACGGGTGAGCAGCTCGGGTTCGATTTCTGAGCCGAGTTGTGACCTACCCGCCGCTGCGTTGTTCCGGCGTATTTGATAGACATCAGCACATGCCTCTCACCCCCGAGGAGCCTCAGATTCACGAGAGTGTCCCGGGTCCCCGCGTAGCCCCGGCCGCCGGCCGGCCCGCGCAGACCCCCCGCCCCGTACCGGGCCCCGGCCCCCGTCCCGCGCCGCCGCGTGGCGCTCCGGCGGCGAACGCCCGTCCCGGCCGTCCTGGTCCGGCCCGCGGGTCCGTCGTACCCCCGCAGCAGCGTTCGCCGCGGGACTCCGAGGCCGCGGCCTCCGTCTCTGCCGACCCGTCGGCGCAGATCCAGCTCATCCCCGCTTCGGTGGACGGCGCCCTGGACGCCGCCGACGAGGCCGTCGACCTGCTGCTGGACAGCGGGCGCGCTCCCGGTGAGGTCCTGGTTCTCACCACCGGCGAGCAGCACCCCTGGGCGGCGCACGAGCTGAGCTTCGGCGAGGCGTCCTACTGGGCCCAGCACGACGCCGGCGACGACGTGTTCTACGCCGCCCACGACGCCGACCGCGCCACGGGCCGGCCCGTCGTGGTCGTGGCCGTCAACGGCGGCTCCGACGAGACCGTGGCGCGTGTCCTGCCCTCCGCGATGGCGAAGGCCGGGAAGCTGCTGGTCCTCTGCGGCGACCAGCAGCGGATCAACGCGCTGCTCGGCGTCAACGCCTGATCAACGCGCCGCCGCGCGGCGCAGGGGCGGCGTCCCGCTGGGACGCAGGCTCGCTGCGCCGCGGCTCGTGGCCGCCGACCAGGAGGTGGCGTTCGGGGTACGTCCGGTACGGTCCTCGCCCTGCACCCGCCAGCCCTCGTCGGTCACGGTGATGTACGACCCGGGGCGCAGCCCGTACAGCGAGCAGGCGTCCCGCAACCCCCACATCCAGGCGCCGTCCACCTCGGTCCAGCCCGCTCCGCCGTCCCGGCAGACGAGCAGGACCGCGGTGCGCACCGGTCTGCGCCGCCGAAGGTCGTCCGCCGTGATCCGACGCAGGTGGGCGAGGATGGCGTTGCGCCGCTCCCAGCCGTCGACGACGTGGGGACGCTGCGCGAACGACGCGCTGGCCGTCAGCCGTTCGTCGGGGGAGTAGACCGCGACCACGGCGGTGCCGGGCGCCGGAAGGTGCCGGGTGTGGAGGTCGGTGACCACCTCGCGCGGGTTGATCAGCAGGGGGATGCCCGCAGCGGTCCATTCGGCAGGCTCGAGGGTGCGATGGCGTCCGGCGCGGCGGGAGGCATTCACGGATGCGGTTTCCGGAGCGAAGCCGATGGCCACGGTCCTCCCTTCGGGTATGCGTCCGCGACCGGGCGTGCGAGGGCATGCCGGTCGTGGGGCTCCAAGAGCCGATGCGGGGATCCAGACTCAATTGTTCCTGTCGCACACGCGGGCGGCAACGGTCATTTTGCCGACCTGTCTGTTATCTGGCCCTCCGCCGCTTAGATCCCTCCCCCGTCTCGCATGGTGACTACGCGTCAGCCCTGCAACGCCAGGACCAGGGGAAACACTGTGGTAACCCCGGCACGGCGCAACAACCGCGTCGCTACGGCCACGGTCCACCCCGTCTCGGTGAAGTCGTCGACCAGCAGGACGGGTCCCTCGGCCGCGGCCAGGGCTTCGGAGAGGGCGGGCGGAAGGGCGAACGCCCCGTGCAGCGCCCGCAGTCGCTGTGCGCTGTTGCTGCGCGGGACCCGCGAGGGCTCCAGGTCACCGCTGTGCGCCACCTCCCCGAGCAGCGGCATGCGGCCGATCTCCGCGATGCGCGCGCCGAGTGACGCGATGAGCTGCGGCCGGGTGTGCGAGGCGATGGTGACGACGCCGGCCGGCCGCTGCGGGGCGTCGGGCTCGCCGCTCGCCCAGCCGCCCGGGCCCCTCGCCCAGTCGGCCAGCACCTGCACCACCGCCTGCGCCACGTCGTCCGGCACGGGCCCGTCCGCGGCGTTCTCCGCGAACAGCGGGCGGAGCCGGTTGCCCCAGCCGATGTCGGAGAGCCGTCCGAGGGCCCGTCCCGTCGCGGCCTGTTCGCCCGGCGGGATCTTCCCCTTCAGGTCGATGCCGATCGCGGGCAGGCCCGTCGGCCACATCCGGCGGGGCTCGACCTCGACCCCGGGGCGTCCGAGGGCGGCCCGCGCCGCCTCCAGGGCCTCGCGGGAGACCTCCGCGGTGAACCGGGCCCCGGCGCAGTTGTCGCAGCGGCCGCAGGGGGCGGCCTCCTCGTCGTCGAGCTGGCGGCGCAGATACTCCATGCGGCACATCGAGGTCGTGGCGTACTCGCGCATCGCCTGCTGCTCGGCCTTGCGCTGCCGGTCCACCCACGCGTACCGCTCGGTGTCGTACGTCCAGGGCCGGCCCGTCGCCGTCCAGCCGCCCCGCACCCGGTGCACCGCGCCGTCCACGTCGAGGACCTTGAGCATGGTCTCCAGCCGGTTGCGGCGCAGGTCCACCCTGGTTTCGAGCGCGGGGACCGACATCGGGCCCCCGGCGGCGGCCAGGGTCTCCAGGGTGCGCCGCACCTGTTCCTCACGCGGGAAGGCGAGCGAGGCGAAGTAGCGCCAGATCGCCTCGTCCTCTGGCCCGGGGAGCAGCAGCACCTCCGCGTGGTCGACACCGCGCCCGGCGCGGCCCACCTGCTGGTAGTAGGCGATGGGGGAGGAGGGCGAGCCCAGGTGCACCACGAAGCCCAGGTCCGGTTTGTCGAAACCCATGCCGAGCGCCGAGGTGGCGACCAGCGCCTTGACCTCGTTGTTCAGCAGTGCGGCTTCCGCGGCCCGGCGGTCGGCGTCCTCGGTGCGCCCCGAGTAGGCGGCGACCCGGTGCCCGCGCTGCCGGAGGAAGGCGGTGACCTCCTCCGCGGCCGCCACCGTCAGGGTGTAGACGATGCCCGAGCCCGGGAGGTCGCCGAGGTGGTCGGCGAGCCAGGCGAGCCGGTGGGCGGCGTCGGGCATGCGCAGCACGCCGAGGGACAGGCTCTCGCGCTCCAGCGGCCCGCGCAGCACCAGGGCGCCCTCGTGGTCGCCGGTCCCCAGTTGCTCGGCGACGTCGGCCGTCACGCGCGCGTTGGCGGTGGCGGTCGTGGCCAGTACGGGAACGCCCGGGGTGAGATCGGCGAGCATCGTCCGCAGCCGGCGGTAGTCGGGCCGGAAGTCGTGGCCCCAGTCGGAGATGCAGTGGGCCTCGTCGACGACGAGCAGACCTGTGGTGGCGGCGAGTTTGGGCAGCACTTGATCCCGGAAGTCGGGGTTGTTGAGCCGCTCCGGGCTCACCAGCAGGACGTCCACCTCTCCTGAGGCGACCTCGGCCTGCACCGTGTCCCATTCCTCGGGGTTGGCCGAGTTGATCGTGCGGGCGCGGATGCCGGCGCGGTCGGCGGCGTCGATCTGGTTCCGCATCAGCGCCAGCAACGGGGAGACGATCACCGTGGGACCGCTGCCGCGCTCGCGGAGCAGCGCGGTGGCCACGAAGTACACGGCCGACTTGCCCCAGCCCGTGCGCTGGACCACCAGGGCCCGGCGGCCGTGTGCGACCAGCGCCTCGACGGCACGCCACTGGTCCTCGCGCAGGCGGGCGGTGCCCGTCGGGTCCCCGACGAGCCGGCTGAGGATCGTGTCGGCGGCTGTGCGCAGTGCGGTGGTCATGCCCCCATGCAACCCGATGGCACCGACACCGCGCCAACCGCGCGGAGGCGGCCTGTGGATAACTCACCCCAGGTAATTGCGATGATATGCGCGAGTTATCCACAGGTTTTGGAGGGGTCTGGCGGAGATCCGCGGCGTACGGGACCTTCGGATCATGACTCAGCACATCGAATCCCCCCGCCCCTCGGACGACCCCAAGGTCACGCTGCGCAGCCCCGCCGAACTCGCCGCCGCGCTCCCGTATCTGTGCGGCTTCCACCCCGACGACAGCATTCTCATGATCGCGCTGCACGGCGAGCGCGGCCGTTTCGGCGGCCGGGCCCGGCTCGGCATCCCACGGGACGCCGCGGAGTGGCCCGGCGCCGCTCAGCAGTTGGCGGAGTGCCTGGTGAACGGAAGCGAGCAGCGCGGCGCACGGCCGGACGCGATCGTGCTCTTCCTCGTCCAGGAACCCGCCCCCGGAGAAGACCCCCACCAGGTCGCGGAACGCCTGCGCCCGCTGGCGCAGAGGCTGCGGATCGCCTGCGGCACGCTCGACGTCCCCGTCGTCGAGGCGCTGTGCGTCTCCTCCGGCCGCTGGTGGTCCTACTGCTGCCCGGATTCGGAGCGGTTCCCGCGCGAGGGCATCGGGATCACGCAGTCCGGCGATTCCGTGATGGCCGCGGCGGCCGCCTACGCGGGCCTGCGGATCACCGGCTCCCTCAAGGAGATGGAGCAGCGCCTCACCCCGCCGCCGCCCGGCGCACCGGCGTCCGCGGCCCGCGCGGACGCCCTGGACGCGGCGGCCGCCGCCCTCGTGCCGCGCATGCTGGAGCGGGACGACTCCGACGAGGTGCGGCGCACCACCCTGCGCCTGCTGCGCGTGGCTCTCGAGCGCTTCCGGGCCGCCACACCCGTGGGGGAGGGGCCGGAGGCCGACAGCGACGACGACGCCCTGCTGGACGACGACGAGGCCGCCTCGATGATCCTCGGGCTGCAGGACCGCGCCACCCGCGACGAGGCGGCCGAGTGGATGGACCCGCCGCACACCGACCCCGCGGTGCGCCTGTGGCGGGCGCTCGCCCGGCGCTGCGTCGAGCCGTACCACGAGCACGCCGCCGCGCCCCTGACGCTCGCCGGCTGGGTCGCCTGGTCCGCCGGGGACGAGGCGACGGCACGCGTTGCCTTCGGCCGCGCGCTGCACCTCGCCCCCGACTACACCTTCGCCCGGCTACTCCACGCCGCCGTCAACAACGGTCTCTCGCCGGAGCCGCTCCGCCGCTACCTGCGGCGGCAGAGCGTCGCACGTGCCCGCAGGGCGGCGCTTTTCACAGCTCGCCGCGGGCCAGCCGGATCAGCCGGTCGAGGACCCGGCCGCCGCTCACCCGGAGTCCGTCGTGCTCGTACTCGTCGGTGACCCAGGTGCGCAGGCCCCGAACGGAACGTGCGGTGGCGAGCGAATCGGCCGTGTCCACGTACATGTCGTCGTGGTAGACGGCCGCCGCCACCGGCACCTCGTTCCGCGCCAGCTGACCCGGGTCGTACAGGTCGGGCCACTCCTCGTGCTGCGCCAGGTGGTGCGCCGTCTCGCGCAGCGGCGCCAGGGCCGGGTCCAGGGCGAACATCCAGGGGTAGATCATCTCGCCGGTCAGCAGCACCGGCGCGTCGTCCGCCAGCGGCTTGTCGACGTCGAACTGCGGGAACTCGGCCCGAACCGACTCGGCGGCCCAGCCGGTGGCCCTCGGCGATACAGAGCGCTGGCCGTAGATCGACTCGTGGAGTACCGCGTAGAGCGGGTTGCCCGCGAACGACAGATGCCCCTGGACCTCGGCGAGGAAGGAGTCGGACAGCTGGAGGCCGGATCCCCCGGTCACGAAGGCGTCCTCGAGCAGGTAGTGCAGTGTGTGCGAGCCGGTTCCCGTGCCCAGCAGCATCCCGGTGACCTGGAAGGCCTCCGCGGTCAGCTGGCCGCCGCCCGGGAGCCTGACCTCGCGCTCGCGCAGGTGCCGCACGACCGCGCGGACCGTCTCGACGTCCTCGGGGTAACGCGCGTAGTGCGCCGTCGTCTTCCGCTCCACGCGGGGGTAGGCGGCCCGGTAGACGTCCTCGGCGGTGCTGCGCAGGCCGGCGAGCCCGCCGGTCACGAAGGCCTCGCGGACGCCCTCGGGGGCGAAGGACAGGTAAGTGAGCGTGCAGAAGCCGCCGTAGCTCTGGCCGAGCAGGCTCCACTGTCCGTCCTCGCCGAGCAGTTCACGGCGGATGAGCTCGCAGTCGCGGACGATCGAGTCGGCCCGGAAGTGCTCCAGATACCGGGCCTGGGCCGAGGCGTCCCCGCGCAGCGGCAGGGTCTGGCGGTTCGCCGGGGTGGAACGGCCGGTGCCCCGCTGGTCGAGCAGCAGTACGCGGTAGTCGTCCAGCGCCCGGGTGAGCCAGCCGTCGCGGCCCAGCGGCCGCGGCGACCGGCCGCCCGGCCCGCCCTGCAGGAAGAGCAGCCAGGGCAGCGGATCTCGTTCCCGCCCGGCGGCCACGACCTCCCGTGCGTACACCTCGATCCGCTCACCGCCCGGGTCCGCGTGGTCGAGCGGCACCTGGAAGGTGTGGTCGGTGATGACGGTTCCCGGCTGGCGGTAGACGGCCATGGCTCTCTTTCCGGTGATTCGGACAGCTTCCCGATCAGGAACGGTAGATGGCGCGTGACCCCAGTGCCCACACGGCCGTTCTCGTGGGTAGTGGCGCCAGCGCCCGAGCGACCGATTCGACGTGGAGGTGGCATGAGCCCGCAGCCGGTCAACCGGCCGCCCCGGCAGGACCGGGGGCCGCAGCCGGTGCACGACGCCGTGATGTGCGTCGCGGCCCCGGCCCTCGCGGTCTCGCCGGAGCACGGACAACTGGACGGAAGCGGCCTCGGCGGCTTCTACCAGGGCGGCCGCCGGGTACTGGCCCGTTGCGAGCTGCGCATCGCGGGGGCGCCGCCGGTTCCTGTGCAGGGCGGGCTGGTCACGGCGGGCCGGGCGCGGTTCACCTCCGTCGCCCGCGCCCCCGGCGACACGGCACCCGATCCGGCCCTCACCGTCGAGAGGCTCCGGACCGCCGGGGGCACCGAGCGCATCACGGTCCACAACACCGGATCCCGCGCCCTGCGCATCCCGTTCGAGGTGGCCCTGGCGACCGACCTCGCCGAACTGCCGGCCATCGCGGCCGGATCCTCCGGGCCGGAGCTGCAGCCCAGCGTGTGCGACGCGGGGCTGCTGTGGTCGGCGGAGGGCCTGCGGGCCCGGGTCACCGCCGTGCCGGCACCCGAGAGCGCGCTGGCCTCCGCCGGGTTGCTGTGCTGGGAGCTGGCGCTGCCCGCCGGGGCAACGCGAACGATCGAGCTGCGCGCGACGCTGGAACCCGCCGTGGCCGGCGTGAACGGAGGGTCCGCCCCGGCGGTCCCCGTGCCCTGGTCGGCCCCCGAGATCCGCGGCGGCGACGGCCGGGCGGAGGCGCTGCTGCGGGCCGCCCTCGACGATCTGCGGGCGCTGCTGCTGCGCGACCCGGAGCACCCCCTGGACGTCCATGTGGCGGCCGGCGCCCCGTGGCGGCTCGGCCCCGCCCCGGCGGATGCCCTGTGGGCGGCCCGCATGCTGTTGCCGCTGGGCACCCGCCTCGCGGCCGGCACGCTGCGGGCGTTCGCCCGGCGCCAGGACCCGGAGACCGGCGGCCTGCCGGGCCCGCTGCGCCATGCCGGTCCGCATCTGCCGCCCACCTGCTCCGGAGTGGAGGCGGGGCTGCTCTTCGTCACGCTGCTCGCCGAGGCACGCCGGTGGGGGCTTTCGGAGCGGGAGACCGAACAACTGCTGCCGACCGTCGAGCGCAGTCTGTGGTGGCTGCGGTCCGTCGCGGGCGAGGGCGGCTACGTCCCCGACCCCGCGCCGGGCGGTCCCCTGCGCTGCGACGTACAGGCCCACGCCCACCGGGCCATGCTGCACGGCGCCGATCTGCTCCAGGCCCACGGACGCCCGGGCGCGCAGGAGTGGCGGGAGCGGGCCGAGGCACTGCGCCGCAGGTTCCGGGAGGACTTCTGGCTGGACGACGCGGCCGGCGGGAGCCCGGCCGCCGCGCTGACCCCTGACGGCAGACCCGTGCCCCATCTGGGATCGGCCGCCGCCCACCTGCTCGACACCGGCCTGCTGGGCGGCTGCGAGTTCGCCCCCGGCCTGCTGGACAAGGTGCAGACGGAACAGCTTGCCCGTCTCCTCGCCGCCCCGGAGCTCGACTCGGGATGGGGGCTGCGAACCCTGTCCGCCAAGGCGCCCGGCTACAACCCCTTCGGCCACCGCGGTGGAGCGGTACGGATCCACGAGACGGCCGTCGCGGTCGCCGGGCTGACGGCGGCCGGCCACGAGCGCGCGGCAGTGGCGCTGCTGCTCGGCGTGCTGGACGCGGCAGGTGCGTTCGGACACCGGCTGCCCGAGATGTACGCGGGGGAGCAGCGGGAAGACTCCCGCCGTCCCGCCCCGCACCCGACGGCGTCACGGCCCGCCGCGGTGGCCGCCGCGGGAGCCGTCCACATGCTGCTGGCCCTCGCCGGGATCCGCCCCGACGCCCCCGAGCGCCTGGTGGCCGTGCGCCCGCCGGCCGCCTCTCCGCTCGGAGATCTCGACATCGCCGGGCTGCGGGTGGCAGAAGAGCCCTTCGCCCTGCGGATCGGCGCGTCCGGTACGGCGGTGATCGAGGAGGCGGCTCCCGGGCTCCAGCTCGGCGCCTGAAGCGGCGGCCGGCAGCGGCCGGCGGGTGGCGCCGCGACGTCGAACAACAGGCCGACAGCGCGTTGCGTCATCCCGTCAACCTGCTGTTTATCGTCAGGCAGACGACTATGATCGCGGGCATGGCGCCCTACGACCCGTCAGCTTTCCCGCCCTTCGCCGTCACTGTCGATCTCGTCGTGCTCACAGTGCGCAGCCACGCCCTGTGTGCCCTCGCGGTCCGCCGCGGTGAACCGCCCTACCAGGGCCGGTGGGCGCTGCCCGGCGGCTTCGTGCGCGGCGACGAGGACCTCTCAGGGGCGGCCGCCCGAGAACTCGAGGAGGAGACCGGACTGCGCGCGGGCAGCGGAGTCCACCTCGAGCAGCTGGCCACCTACGGCGACCCCAAGCGCGACCCGCGTATGCGGGTGGTGAGCGTCGCCCACCTCGTGCTCGCCCCGGACCTGCCCGCGCCCCGCGCCGGGGGCGACGCGCGCAGTGCCCGCTGGGCCCCGGTCGAGGAGCTGCTGCGCAACGGCGAGGAGGGCGCCCTCGCCTTCGACCACGCGCGCATCCTGGCCGACGGCGTGGAGCGTGCCCGTTCCAAGCTCGAGTACTCGGCGCTGGCCACGGCCTTCTGCCCGCCCAAGTTCACCGTCGGCGAGCTGCGCCGGGTCTACGAGGCGGTGTGGGGTGTCGCCCTGGACCCGCGCAACTTCCATCGCAAGGTGACGGGGACGGTCGGCTTCCTCGTCCCCACCGGTGGCACGACGACCCGTCAGGGAGGCCGTCCCGCACAGCTGTTCCGCGCGGGTGGTGCAACCATCCTGAATCCACCCATGTTGCGACCAGAGGTGTAAATTCCGGGCCAATTGCGCGTTATGGTGCAATGGTGATCCAGGCCATCGGATTGACCAGTGCGTCCCGGGGTGAAGAGCCCCCTGCCGTCGACGACCTCTCCTTCGACGCCCGCCCCGGCGAGATCACCGTCCTGCTCGGCGACGGCGGCGCAGGCAAGTCCACCGTTCTGAGGCTGATGCTCGAACTCGAACCGGGCCGCGGCATCACGCTCTTCGGCGGGCGCCCCCTGCACCGCCACACCCATCCCGCCGGCGCGGTGGGCGTGCTCCTCGGCGACGTCCCCGGCCATCCCTCCCGGACGGCGCGCGGTCACCTGCGCATGCTCGCCGCCGCGGCCGGGGCCCCGGCCGAACGCGCCGACCAGGTCCTGGAGATCGTGGGCCTGCGCGAGACGGCAGGACGCCGCCTGTCGACCTTCTCTCTCGGCATGGACCGCCGCCTGGGGGTCGCCGCGGCGCTGCTCGGGGACCCGCCCGCGCTGCTCCTGGACGACCCCGCCCAGGGGCTTTCCCCGCACGACACCGCGTGGTTGTACGGCCTGCTGAAGGCGTACGCGGCGCGCGGCGGCGCTGTCGTCGTCACCTGCGCCGACCCCAAGGCGGCGGGCCGGCTCGGTGATCGCGTCGTCACCCTGGACAAGGGCCGGCTCGTCGCCGACCAGTCCGCCCACGAGTTCGGCCGGCGCCGTCTGCGGCCGTACGTGGCCGTCCATTCCCCGCAGGCCGAACGCCTGGGTCTGCTGCTGACCGACGACGGGACGGAGATCACCCACGAGAGCGGCAGCCGCATCCGCGTGCACGGCGCGACCACCGCCCAGGTCGGTGAGGCCGCCTTCCGGAACGGCATCCTCCTGCACCGCCTCGCGGACGAGGTCGCCGACACCGGCGTCCCGGAGGCCCCGCACGGCGAGCGGCCCACCGTGCCCCTGGCGGCCGAGCGCGCGGCCGTGCCGCCCGCCGGTCCGGCCCGGCCCGTCCGCTACGAACTGCGCCGCCTCACGGGCGTCCGCGGCCCATGGCTGATCGCGTTCGTCTCCGTCCTGGCGTCGGGCCTGGCCACCCTGGTGCTGCTGCGCACCGGGCACCACGCCTTCTCCCTGCGCCTGCTGACCGGCTGGTCGCACTCCCTGCCCCTGCCGGCCGCGGCGTTGGGCGGCGCGCTCCTGGGCGCCCTCGCCTACGGCCAGGAGTTCCGCTACCCCGCGCTGGCCCCCGCGCAGGCACCCGTGCCCCGCCAACTGCGTCTGCTGCTCGTCAAGCTCGTCGTCAACGGGGCCGCGGCGGTGCTGATCGCCCTCCTGGGGGCGGCTCTCGGCCTCGTCGCGCTGCGCCTCGAACTCGGGCCGGGCGGCGTGCCCTCGCCGTCCGTGCTGGCCTCCACCACGGCGGCCTCGGCGGCCCTCGCGCTCGTCTGCTGCTGGGCCGGGGTGCTGGCGGCCGGGGTGTTCCGCACCACGGCGCTCGGTCTGGCCGGCGTCCTCGCGGTCCCGCTGCTGGTGGCGCCGGTGGTGCGGCGCGCGGCTTCGGCGCCGGCGATCGACGTGACCCGGCTGGCGACCCAACCGGTCCGCTATTCCTTCGTTTTGTCGCTCTTCGCTCTCTTGTGTGCCTATGTGGCAACGGTCTTGCGCCGGAGGAACCCCATTTCCTTCCGATAAAGCGTCAATTATCAGGTGATGAGTGCTCACCCTTTCGTGTGCTTTTCAGGAAAGCCCTCAAGGCCTCCCGCGCCATCGCCGACAAATGATGCGTGAGTACCCTTGCGCACACCATGATGACCGCGGCCCGCCCCGCCGACCCGAGTCTCGGCGGCGGGGACATCGACCGCTATCCGTACGCCGACGCACCCGCCGGCCTCGACCGCCCGGGCGGCGCACCGTCCTGGGACGGCGGCGAAACCGACATGGGCCGGGTCGGCCGTCGCCCCGCCGGGAGCCGTGGCCGCGGGCTGCACGGCCAACTCGTCCAGCAACTCGGCCAGATGATCGTCTCCGGCGATCTCGGGGCCGACCGCCCGCTCGTCCCCGAGGAGATCGGCCAGCGTTTCGAGGTCTCCCGCACCGTCGTCCGCGAGTCGCTGCGGGTGCTGGAGGCCAAGGGCCTCGTCAGCGCCCGGCCCAACGTCGGCACCCGGGTCCGCCCGGTCAGCGACTGGAACCTGCTCGACCCCGACATCATCGAATGGCGGGCCTTCGGCCCGCAGCGCGACGACCAGCGTCGCGAGCTGTTCGAACTGCGCTGGACGATCGAGCCCCTCGCCGCCCGCCTCGCGGCGGGTCACGGCCGCGAGGACGTCCAGCAGCGGCTCATCGACATGACCGACATCATGACCCACGCCGTGGGCCAGGGTGACGGCCTCACCTTCTCCCGGGCGGACGCGGAGTTCCACGCCCTGCTGCTGCAGGTCGCGGGCAACCGGATGCTGGAGCACCTGTCCGGCATCGTCACCTCCGCCCTGCAGGTCTCCGGCGGCCCCGTCACCGGCTGCGAGCGCCCCGGTGAGCACTCGGTGGCCCTGCACACGCGGGTCGTCGAGGCGCTGGCCGCCTCCGACGGTGCCGAGGCGGAGACCGCGATGCGTCAGCTCCTCGCCGTCCACGCGGACACCGGCGGCTCGCCGGACCACGTCGTCCCCGCCCCGCGCGAGCACTGACCGGTCCCGCACGGCACGAGACGGCACCGACTTCCGCCGCCGGCCCACACCCTCCGGGCCCGGCGGCGGAGCCGTCCGCGATGTTTGGCGCACGCTCCCGACCGGGCATGGTCGAGGCGTGCACGGGGAATGTCCCGCTATCGACGGTTTGGCGCCGATCCGGGGTGTGACTCGGACCACGTACGGCCGGGCGTAACGCTCTCGGCGGCAGCGCGATGTGCTTAGAGGTGGCGGCCGTGCGAGGAATATCCGCGACGAACATGACGCTGAGTTGCCGAGCGGGTCCCACCGTAGTCGTTTTCCATCGTTCCGAGAGGTTGTTCGTGTCGGCCAGCACATCCCGTACGCTCCCGCCGGAGATCGCCGAGTCCGAGTCTCTGATGGCGCTCATCGAGCGGGGTAAGGCTCAGGGTCAGATCGCCGGCGACGACGTGCGCCGAGCCTTCGAAGCGGACCAGATCCCGGCAACCCAGTGGAAGAACGTTCTGCGCAGCCTCAACCAGGTCCTCGACGAGGAGGGTGTGACGCTGATGGTGAGTGCCGCCGAGGCGCCCAAGCGCACCCGTAAGAGCGTCGCAGCCAAGAGCCCGGCGAAGCGTACTGCCACCAAGACCGTCGCCACCAAGGCCGCCCCGGTCAAGAAGACCGTCGCCGCCAAGGCCACCGCGGCCCCCGCCCCCACCGGGGGGGAGCCCGTGGCGGAGTCGGAGGACGAGGTCGTGGCACCCGCGAAGAAGGCCGTCGCCAAGAAGACTGCGGCGAAGAAGACCACCGCGACCGCCAAGAAGACCGCCGCCAAGAAGACCACCGCCACCAAGGGCAAGAAGGACGACGAACTCGCCGAGGGCGAGGAGCTCCTCGAGGACGCCGCCCCCGGCAAGGACGAGGACGTCCCCGCCGCCGAGACCGAGGCGGAGAGCTTTGTGCTGTCCGACGAGGACGAGGACGACGCGCCCGCGCAGCAGGTCGCCGCGGCCGGTGCCACCGCCGACCCGGTGAAGGACTACCTCAAGCAGATCGGCAAGGTCCCGCTGCTCAACGCCGAGCAGGAGGTGGAGCTCGCCAAGCGCATCGAGGCCGGTCTGTTCGCCGAGGACAAGCTGGCCCAGGCCGACAAGCTCGCCCCCAAGCTCAAGCGCGAGCTGGAGATCATCGCCGAGGACGGCCGCTGGGCCAAGAACCACCTCCTGGAGGCCAACCTCCGTCTGGTGGTCTCGCTGGCCAAGCGCTACACCGGCCGCGGCATGCTCTTCCTGGACCTGATCCAGGAGGGCAACCTCGGTCTGATCCGTGCCGTCGAGAAGTTCGACTACACCAAGGGCTTCAAGTTCTCGACGTACGCGACCTGGTGGATCCGCCAGGCGATCACCCGCGCGATGGCCGACCAGGCCCGCACCATCCGCATCCCGGTGCACATGGTCGAGGTCATCAACAAGCTGGCCCGCGTCCAGCGCCAGATGCTCCAGGACCTGGGCCGCGAGCCCACCCCGGAGGAGCTGGCCAAGGAACTCGACATGACCCCCGAGAAGGTCATCGAGGTCCAGAAGTACGGCCGCGAGCCCATCTCGCTGCACACCCCGCTCGGCGAGGACGGCGACAGCGAGTTCGGTGACCTCATCGAGGACTCCGAGGCGGTCGTGCCCGCCGACGCGGTCAGCTTCACGCTGCTGCAGGAGCAGCTGCACTCGGTGCTCGACACGCTCAGTGAGCGCGAGGCGGGCGTGGTCTCCATGCGCTTCGGCCTCACCGACGGCCAGCCGAAGACGCTGGACGAGATCGGCAAGGTGTACGGGGTCACCCGTGAGCGCATCCGCCAGATCGAGTCCAAGACCATGTCCAAGCTGCGTCACCCGTCGCGTTCCCAGGTGCTCCGCGACTACCTGGACTGATCCGGCAGGACGCCCCGACGGGCCCGCGACCGCCACGGCGGCTGCGGGCCTGTCGGCGTTTCCGGACAGTTCTCCGGATGCGGCCCCGGTCCCGTCAGGTCACTGTGGGTGCTCAGGGCATTCCGGATGGTGAGGAGAATGCATGCGTTCCTCGATCCGCACGCTGATCGGCGGGCTCATAGCCGGGTCCGCGCTCGCGCTGTCGCTGCCGGCTTCCACCACCGCCGTCGCGGTGGGGTACGCCCCCGGCGCCCCGGGCGCCGACAACGGTGTCATAGGGGGCACGCCGGTCACCACGGAGCAGTACCCGTGGGCGGTGGTCCTGTCGAGCCGGTCCCGGTACGGAACGGGCCGCTCGGGGCAGTTCTGCGGTGGAGCGCTGGTCGGGCCGAACACCGTGGTCAGCGCGGCGCACTGCTTCAGTCCGACCGCACTCGGCGGGGACTGGAACCAGGTGCCCGACCTGCGCATCATCGCCGGGCGGACGGATCTCGCCGGTTCCGCCGGCAAGGAGGTGGCGGTTCGCAAGGTCTGGGTCAACCCCGCGTACGACCCCACGACGAACAGCGGCGACGTGGCCGTCGTCACGACCGCGGAGCCGTTTCCCGCGGGAAGCGCGATACGCATGGCGGCACCGGGGGACGTGAACTCCTACGAGGCGGGCACGCCGGCGCAGGTGTTCGGCTGGGGGGACACGGCGGGTCTGGGGACCTACTCGAACGTCCTCATGGCCGCGAACGTCTCGGTGCTCGCCGACTCGGTCTGTGAGCAGGCGTATCCGGGCAGTACGGAAGGCAAGTACCAGAAGAACGGCATGGTCTGTGCCGGCGACCTCGCCGGCGGGCACGACTCGTGCCAGGGGGACAGCGGCGGTCCGCTGGTGGCGGAGGGGCGGCTGATAGGGCTGGTGTCATGGGGCGCGGGATGCGCCCAGGCGGGACATCCCGGTGTGTACACCCGGGTCTCGGCGGTCGCGGGACTGGTCGGCCAGCACGCTTCGTGACGCGCCGCGGACAAGCCGACGGGCGGCGTCCCCTGCGGGAGGCCGCCCGTCGTGAGCTCGTCGCAGTGCTACGCGTCAGCGTTCGTCATCGGCCGCGACGGTCGGGGCGGCGGTGAGCCGACCGGTCTCGTCCTGTATTTCCGCAGCGATCTTCTTCAATTCGGGCTCGAACTTACGCCCGTGGTGCGCGCAGAAGAGCAGCTCGCCGCCACTGATGAGTACGACGCGCAGGTAGGCCTGGGCGCCGCAACGGTCGCAGCGGTCCGCCGCCGTCAGCGGGCTCGCGGGGGTCAGAACTGTAGTCACGTCGCCTCTTCTCTAGCTCGACGAGCTGTCGTACCAGGGTCAACATCCAACCAGGCCCAAACTGTTCCCGCGCAGGTCTTTTCCTTGGAAACTGTCGTTGTAGCGGCCGGATGCTACCGATTGGCGGCGAATGATCCTCTGGCGTCTAATCTGTCGGCTTCGGGTCGTTCTGGCAGATCTGGTCAGATTGTTCGGTTGTGTCCCCCCGGCCCTGCGGCCGGTTGTTGAGGAGGACGTGCCCCGAGCCTAAATGGTTCATGCCTCCAGGGGAACGTGACATGTGTATCACTCAAACGAGGGATCGAACACGCCTTCGAAATCGGGCTAGCATGGTGCCCATATCGGGTCGCGGCGAAACGGCCGTGCGTGACCTCGGTACCCTCTCACCGATACGGCTGAAGAACTTCATGAGGAGACGTTCGCGTGACCGCCGAAACATCCGTGCCGTCCACCGCGTTGCTGACCGGTGCAGATCGTGACGGCTCCAACTACACCGCGCGACACCTGCTGGTGCTCGAGGGCCTCGAAGCGGTCCGCAAGCGCCCCGGCATGTACATCGGTTCCACCGACAGCCGCGGCCTCATGCACTGCCTGTGGGAGATCATCGACAACTCGGTGGACGAGGCCCTGGGCGGGCACTGCGACCACATCGAGGTCGTCCTCCACGACGACGCCTCCGTCGAGGTGCGGGACAACGGCCGCGGCATCCCCGTCGACGTCGAGCCCAAGACCGGCCTGTCCGGCGTCGAGGTCGTCATGACCAAGCTGCACGCCGGCGGCAAGTTCGGCGGCGGCTCCTACGCGGCCTCCGGCGGTCTGCACGGCGTCGGCGCCTCCGTCGTCAACGCGCTCTCCGCCCGGCTGGACGTCGAGGTCGACCGCGGCGGCCACACGCACGCGATCAGCTTCCGCCGCGGCGTTCCCGGCAGCTTCGCCAAGGCCGGCGCCGAGGCGCCGTTCGAGCCGGGCAACGGGCTGGACAAGGTCAAGAAGGTGCCGCGGGCCCGCACCGGCACCCGCGTCCGCTACTGGGCGGACCGTCAGATCTTCCTCAAGGACGCCAAGCTCGCCCTGGAGACGCTGCACCAGCGCGCCCGTCAGACCGCGTTCCTGGTGCCCGGTCTGACGATCGTCGTCCGCGACGAGCGGCCGGACAACGGCTCCGAGGACGGGAAGCCGGTCGAGGAGACCTTCCACTTCGACGGCGGCATCAGCGAGTTCGCCGAGTACCTCACCCCGGACAAGCCGATCTGCGACGTGCTGCGGCTGACCGGCACCGGCACCTTCAAGGAGACCGTCCCGGTCCTCGACGACCGCGGCCACATGACCCCCACCGAGGTCACCCGTGAGCTCGGTGTCGACGTCGCCCTGCGCTGGGGCACCGGCTACGACAGCACGCTGCGCTCCTTCGTGAACATCATCGCCACCCCCAAGGGCGGCACCCATGTGCGCGGGTTCGAGGGCGCCGTCACAAGGACGTTCAACGAGGTGCTGCGCGCCACCAAGCTGCTGCGCGTCGCCGAGGACGACATCGTCAAGGACGACGCCCTGGAGGGGCTGACGGCGGTCGTCACGGTCCGGCTCGCCGAACCGCAGTTCGAGGGCCAGACCAAGGAGGTGCTGGGCACCTCGGCGGCCAACCGCATCGTGGCCAACGTGGTGTCCCGCGAGCTCAAGGCGTTCCTCACCTCCACCAAGCGGGACGACAAGCAGCAGGCCCGCGCCGTCCTGGAGAAGGCCGTCGCCGCGGCCCGCACACGGATCGCCGCCCGGCAGCACAAGGACGCGCAGCGCCGCAAGACCGCGCTGGAGTCGTCGTCGCTGCCCGCCAAGCTGGCCGACTGCCGCAGCGACGACGTCGACCGCAGCGAACTCTTCATCGTCGAGGGCGACTCGGCGCTGGGCACCGCGAAGCTCGCGCGCAACTCGGAGTTCCAGGCGCTGCTCCCGATCCGGGGCAAGATCCTCAACGTCCAGAAGTCCTCGGTCACGGACATGCTGAAGAACGCCGAGTGCGGCGCCATCATCCAGGTCATAGGAGCCGGCTCGGGTCGCACCTTCGACATCGACCAGGCCCGCTACGGCAAGATCATCATGATGACGGACGCCGACGTCGACGGCAGCCACATCCGCTGTCTGCTGCTGACGCTCTTCCAGCGCTACATGCGGCCCATGGTCGAGGCCGGCCGGGTCTTCGCCGCCGTTCCGCCGCTGCACCGGGTCGAACTCAGCAACCCGCGCAAGGGCCAGGACAAGTACGTCTACACGTACTCCGACCGGGAGCTGCGTGAGACTCTGCTGGAATTCGAGCGCAAGGGCATCCGCTACAAGGAGTCCATCCAGCGCTACAAGGGCCTCGGTGAGATGGACGCCGACCAGCTGGCCGAGACCACGATGGACCCGCGCCACCGCACCCTGCGCCGGATCAACATCAGCGACCTGGAGGGCGCGGAGCTCGCCTTCGACCTGCTGATGGGCAACGAGGTCGCGCCGCGCCGCGAGTTCATCGCCAACTCCGCCGCCACGCTCGACCGTTCGCGGATCGACGCCTGACGGACCGGGCTCCCGCACCGGCGCCCTCCCGCGGTCTCACCCGCCCGTGGAGGGCGCCGGCGCTTCCCCACCCCCAGGAGTGGGGCACCATCACCCGATGAGGTGAAGGTTTCTGCTTGGAGGCTCCCGGATCTTCCCGCAATGTCCATGCTTGGGCGCACGGCCGATCGGCCCGTGAAGCGAGGAGAGTTCGTGAACGAGCACGACCAGGCGGAAACCGGAGGGCTGCGGGTGGACGACCCCTGGTACGACGTCCTGGCCGCGGGGGAGTGGGAGGGTCCCGAGCCACCGCCCGTCTCCCTCCCGTCGCAGGCCCGCCCGGCCGACGACCACGCCCGGGTCTACCGGGAGGTGCAGGCCAGCGGCCCCTTCCAGGAAGTGCGTTCCCGGTACCGGCGGTTCGTCTTCCCGGCGGCCGCCGCCTTCCTCGCCTGGTACCTGCTCTACGTCGTCCTGGCGACGGCCGCGCCGCGGCTGATGGCCCGGCCGCTGGTCGGCGAGCTCAACGTGGCCATGGTCCTCGGCCTCGCCCAGTTCGCCTCGACCTTCCTCCTGACCTGGGCCTACGCCCGGCACGCCCGGCTCCGCCGGGACCGGGCCGCCCTCGACCTGCGCTGGGACACCCAGGAGCGGATGCGGTGACCGGCAACCACCAGGGCCTGGCGCTGGTCCTCTTCACCCTCTTCGTCTCCGTCACCCTGGCGATCACCGCCTGGGCGGGCCGGCGGCGCAGCTCGTCCGTGGAGTTCTTCGCGGGCGGCCGTCTCTTCTCCCCCCTGGAGAACGGATTCGCCATCGCCGGCGACTACATGTCCGCCGCCTCCTTCCTCGGCATCTCGGGGCTCATCGCGCTCTTCGGCTACGACGGCATGCTCTACTCCGTCGGCTTCCTCGTCGCCTGGCTCCTCGTGCTGCTGCTCGTCGCCGAGCTGGTCCGCAACTGCGGCCGCTACACACTCGCCGACGTCCTCACCGCACGCATGCGCCGGCGCCCGGTCCGGATCGCGGCGGGCACCTCCTCGGTCATCGTCTCCGTGCTCTACCTCGTCGCGCAGATGGTCGGTGCCGGAAGCCTGGTCTCCCTCCTGCTCGGCGGCCAGGGATCGGCCGCGCGCACCTGGACCGTCATCGGCGTCGGCGCGCTCATGGTCTTCTACGTCGCCTTCGGCGGCATGCGCGCCACGACCTGGATCCAGATCGTCAAGACCGTGCTGCTCATGGGCGGCACCATCACCCTGACCGTGCTGGTGCTCGTCCGATTCCACGGCGACCTCGGGGCACTGCTGCGCTCGGCGGCCGACGGCAGCGGCCACGGCCGCGAGTTCCTCGGCCCCGGCATGCTCTACGGGCAGAGCTGGACCGACCGGCTGGACTTCATCAGCCTCGGCCTGGCCCTCGTCCTGGGCACCGCCGGACTGCCGCACATCCTGTCGCGCTTCTACACGGTGCCCACCGCGCGGTCGGCGCGGCGGTCGGTGGTCTGGGCGATCGGCCTCATCGGCGGCTTCTACCTGATGACGATCGTGCTCGGCTTCGGTGCCGCGGCGTTGGTCGGCTCCCACACCGTGCGCGACTCCAACGCCGCCGGGAACACGGCGGTGCCGCTGCTCGCCCTCGATCTGGGCGGCGGAGCGGGCTCCACCGGTGGAACGGTCCTGTTCGCGGTCGTCGGGGCGGTCGCCTTCGCCACCATCCTGGCCGTCGTCGCCGGGATCACCCTCGCCTCGTCCGCCTCCGTCGCGCACGACCTCCACGCGACACTCCTCCGTCGCAAGGACGCACCCGGCGGCAAACGACGGGAGAACCAGGACGTACGGGTGGCCCGGGTGGCCGCGGTCTGCATCGGCGGCGTGGCCATCGCGCTGAGCCTGTTCGCGCAGGGCCAGAACGTGGCCTTCCTCGTCGGGCTCGCGTTCGCGGTGGCGGCGTCCGCCAACCTGCCCGCGCTGCTCTTCACGCTGTTCTGGCGGAGGTTCACGACCCGCGGCACGGTGTGGGCGATCTACGGCGGCCTCGTCCCCGCGATCGCGCTGGTGGTGCTGTCCCCGGTGGTGTCGGGCAGCCCGCAGTCGCTCTTCCCGGGGGTGGACTTCCAGTACTTCCCGCTGGAGAACCCGGGCCTGGTCTCCATCCCGCTGGGCTTCGCCGCGGGCTGGCTGGGCACGGTCCTGTCCCGCGAGCGTGCCGACGAGGACAAGTTCGCCGAGGTCGAGGTCCGCTCGCTCACCGGGGCCGGGGCGGTGTGACACCCGTTCCGTCTGGCGGAACGCTCTGACTGCCGCAGGCCCACGGCGCCTCCAGGCTGTGCGGCATACCGTCGAGCCGTATGCGTCGGCTGCTGCGCGACGACGGGCGTGGCAGCGGTCCTGGTCCCGCCGGTGCTCGGCGTGGGCATCGCCGAGCCGACGTTCGTCGTCACCCTCGCCACCGCCTTGCTGTGCCGCGGCATCGGCCTGGCCCTGGCCGACGGCGGGCAGATCAGCGGGATGCCCCAGGACCACGCCGTCTTCCGGGTCGTCGGTGACTTCCTCCTGGTCGAGCACACGCTGCCGCACCTGGGAGCCGGTGCCTCCGTGTCCATCGACTACAGCGTCGCCGGGCTCACCGCCGATCCCGGCATCCGCGTCAACACCCTCCACCCGGGCCCCACCGACACCCCGTTCACGCGGCGCATCGAGACCGCCTCCACCGGGCAGCCTTCCCAGCACGCGGCCAGGGCGTTCGACGCGATGATCCCCCTCGGCCGGCACGCGGCACCCGAGGAGATCGCCCGCACCGTGCTCCACCTCGCGGGCGACGACGCGAGCTCCACCACCGGAGCCACCGTCGCGGTCGACGGCGGCACGAGCGTACGAGAGGCGTCCCCGTCATGACGACCGCCCTGCGGGCCCTGCTGGAGATCCTCGCCGACGAGGGGGTCGACCGGGTCTTCGGCAACCCCGGCACCACCGAACTGCCTCTCATCGAGGCGCTGTCCGGACCGGGAGCCGCGCCCGAGTACGTCCTCGGCGTCCAGGAGGGATCGGTCGTCGCCATGGCCGACGGCTACGCCCGGGCCACCCGCCGTCCGGCCTTCGCCAGCCTGCACATCGCCGCGGGCACCGCCAACGGCCTGATCGGGATGCTCAACGCCCGGCGCTCGCGCACCCCGCTGGTCGTCATGGCGGGCCAGCAGGACCGGCGCCACCTGCTCCAGGACCCCATGCTCGCCGGGGACCTGGTCGCCCTCGCCTCCGGTGCGGCCAAACGGGCCGAGGAGGTGCAGCGCCCCGAGGATCTGCCGCTCGTGCTGCGCCGCGCCTTCGCGCTGGCCCGGCAGCCGCCGCAGGGGCCGGTGTTCGTCTCCGTGCCGATGGACGTCCTCGAGGACACCGCGCCCGTCGAGGTCCCGGCGCGCTCGCCGCTCGCGCCGCCCGGACCGGCCGGCGGGCTCGACCGGGCGGCGGCCCTGCTCGGGGCCGCCGAAAGGCCCGCGGTCGTCGCCGGAGACGGGGTCGGCAGGGACGGGGCGGTGGCGGCGCTGGTGCGGGTCGCCGAGGCGCTCGGCGCGGTCACGTACCACCAGCCGATGAACGACCATCTGGACTTCCCCGGCTCCCACCCGCTGTACGCGGGGCCGCTGCCGCCCGTCAACGCCCGCATCCACGAGCGGTTGAAGGGCCACGACGCGCTGCTCATAGCCGGCTGCCGCGCCTTCACCCCGCACCACTACAGCCCCGGCCCGCCCGTGCCCGGACACCTGACGGTCGTGCAGATCGACACCGATCCCGCCGAGCCGGGCCGCAACTTCCCCGTCGCCCTGGGCCTCACCGGCGCATTGGACTCCTCACTGGCCGCGCTCGCCGGGCATCTGACGCGGCTGGTACCCGAGGAGACCGCACGCGAACGGACACGGGAGGCGGGCGCACGGCACGCCGAGGCACGGGAGCGGCTGGAGCTGAGGGCGCGGTCCGCCCGGGCCGGCGCCCCGCTGGACGCGCTCGCCGCCGCGCACGCCCTGGCCGGTGCGCTGCCGGACGAGGCGGTGCTCGTCGAGGAGTCGATCACCGTCGGGGTGCACCTGCGCGGCGTGCTGCGCCGGGACCGGCCGGGCGGTTTCGTCCACACGGTCGGCGGGGGCCTCGGCTGGGGGATCGGTGCCGCCGTCGGCCACCGGCTCGGCGCGCCCGAACGCCCGGTGGTGGCCGTGCTGGGGGACGGCTGCGCGATGTTCGGGCTGCAGGGGCTGTGGAGCGCGGCGCACCACCGGGTGCCCGTCCTGTTCGTCGTGATGGCCAACGGTGAGTACCGCACCCTGAAGGACACCCTCGGCGCCCGCGGCGGCGGCCCTGACGTCCCCCGTCCCGGCCTCGACCTCGGCGAGCTCGACTGGCGCCTTGCCGCCCGGTTCTTCGGCATCCCCGCCGTCCGCGTGGACGGCACGGAGGAACTGGCGCGGACCGTCGCGGCGGTACGCGGCCTCGACGGTCCGCTGCTGGTCGAGGTGCCCCTGCGGGGGCACTCGTGAGCGCCGAGGACGCCGCCGTGCCGGGGAGCCGGTCGATGCGGGCCCGCGGGGCCGCGCTGCTCGGCACCTTCGGCGCGGGGCGAGGACGGGATCCCGCTCGGCGAACTCGCCGCCCGCACGGGCCTGCCCAAGTCGACCGTGCACCTGCTGCTCGCCGAACTGACCGCCGTCGGCCTCGTCGAGCGGGGGACGGACGACTACCGGCTCGGCCTCGCCCTCTTCGAACTGGGCCGGCGCGTGCCGCACCGGGGGCTGTGCGAGGCGGCGCCGCCGTTCATCGAGGAGTTGTACGAGGCCACCCACGAGAACGTGCACCTCGCCGTCGTCGACGGCGCCGACACCGTCGTCCTGGAGAAGCTCACCGGCCGCCGCTCGACGCGGATCACCGCCCGGGCCGGAGGCCGCCTTTCCTCGTACTGCACCGCCACCGGCAAGGCGCTGCTCGCCCACCGGACCCCGCCCGGCCTGGCCGCGGTGCTCGGTGTGGGGCTGCGCCGCCGCACCCCGCGCACCATCGTCGTGCCGCGGCTGCTCCGGCCGGACCTCGTGCGCACCCGCGCCCGCGGATACGCCGTGAACTGGGAGGAGGCCGAGGTCGGCGTGTCCGCCGTCGCCGCCCCGTCTACGGGCCGCGGCTCGGCCCGCGCCGCTTCCCCGTCGCCGCTGTCTCCGTCACGGGCGCCACGCGGGCGTGCTGCCGGACCGCGTCGCGCCGGTGGTGTGCGCGGCGGCACGGGCGCTGAGCCTAGAACTCGCCCGCCGGTGAAGGCGATCAGCCGCTCCGCGCCCACGCGTAGCGGTGCTCGGGGCGGCCGGTGTCGCCGTACTTGAGGGTCAGGCTGATCCTGCCCTCGCGCTCCAGGAACTTCAGGTAGCGCTGCGCGGTGGAGCGGCTGATGCCCGCGCGTTCGGCGACCTCGTGGGCCGAGAGCGGCCGCGCGGCCTCGGTGAGGACCTTGCGCACCAGGTCGGCGGTGGGCGCCGAGTGCCCCTTGGGCAGTTCCGCCGGCGCCGCACCGGCGGTGCGCAGCGCGCCGAAGATGCGGTCCACCTGTTCCTGGCCGGCTTCGCCGCGCCCGCCGACGCCGTCGAGCGTGCGGCGCAGCGCCGCGTAGGCGTCCAGCTTGCCCCGCAGACCGGCGAAGCTGAACGGCTTGACCAGGTACTGCAGCGCGCCGAAGCGCATCGCCGCCTGCACGGTCGCCACGTCGCGGGCGGCCGTCACCATGATGACGTCCGCGGTGTGGCCGAGCTGGCGCATGCGCCGCACCAGGGTGAGGCCGGTCTCGTCCGGCAGGTAGTGGTCGAGCAGGACGAGGTCGACGTGCATACGCTCCAGCGTCGCCAGCGCCTGGGCCGCGGTGTGGGCTCGGGCGGTCACCCGGAATCCGGGGACCTTGGCGACGTACGCCGCGTTGATCTCGACGACGCGGAAATCGTCGTCCACGACCATGACGTCGATCATCGTGCTCCCCCCGCGGATCCTGCGGACGCCGCGGAGGCCGCGGACACCGCCGTGGTCAGTTCCGCCCCCGCCAGCGCCTCCGGCAGGACGACGGTGAAGACCGCGCCGCCGCCCGCGCGGGCGGTCACCCGGGCCATGCCGCCGTACCGTTCGGCGAGCCGCCGTACGAGGGCGAGACCGAGCCCGCGGCCGCGGTGCGCGGGGGACCGCTTCGTCGTCCAGCCCTCGGCGAAGATCCGCTCACGGGCCTCGGGCGGCACCCCGGGACCGTCGTCGGACACCCGCAGCACGACGGTCGTGCCCTCGGCGCGCAGCTCGACCTCGACGAGCGAACGGGCCGCGTCCAGGGCGTTGTCGATGAGGTTGCCGAGCACGGTGACCAGGTCGCGCGGGTCCACGACCCGGTCGGGCAGCAAGGTGGCGGCGGAGACCGACAGGCTCGCGCCCCGCTCCGCGGCGATCGCCGACTTGCCGACCAGCAGGGCGGACACCAGCGGGTCCCTGACCCGTTCCGCGACCTGTTCCGCGGAGGCCCGATGGGCGTCGGCGACCTCGCCGACGAAGTCCACCGCCTCGTCGTACAGGCCGAGTTCGAGCAGCCCGAGCAGGGTGTGCAGCCTGTTGGCGTGCTCGTGGTCCTGGGCGCGCAGCGCGTCCAGCAGCCCGTGCGTACTGTCCAGTTCGCGCCCCAGCCGCTCCAGTTCGGTGCGGTCCCGCAGGGTGGCCACCGCCCCGCCGTCCCCGGTGGGCATACGGTTGGCGACCAGCACCCGCGACCCGCTGACGGTGAGCAGGTCGGTGCCCGCGACCCGCCCGGTCAGCACGTCGGTCGTCCGCCCGGGCGGCAGCACCTCGTCCAGCGCGCGGCCCGAGGCGTCCGGGCCGAGGCCCAGCAGCCGCTGCGCCTCGTCGTTGAGCAGCCGCACCCTGCCCAGGGCGTCCAGGGCGATGACGCCCTCCCGGATGCCGTGCAGCATCGCCTCGCGCTCGTCGAGCAGCGCGGAGATGTCGGCGAAGGCGAGACCGTGCGTCCTGCGCTGCAGCCGCCGCGACACCAGCAGCGCCGCGACGACGCCGACCCCGAGGGCGGCGCCCGCCGACAGCAGCAGCACGGGCACCGTGGCCAGCAGCCGCTCCCGCACGCTGTCGTACGCGATGCCCACCGACACGGCGCCCACGATCCTGCCGTCGGGCCCGTGCAGCGGCACCTTGGCCCGCGCGGAGCGCCCGAGGGTGCCCCGGTCGATCTGCATGATCTCGCGCCCCGCGAGGGCCACGCTGGGGTCGGTGGAGACGTGCCGGCCGATCTGGGTGACGTCCGTGTGCGACCAGCGGACACCGCGGGTGTCCATGACGACGATGTAGAGGGCGCCGGTGGCACGGCGGATCCGCTCGGCCTCCTCCTGCACCGGGCCGGTGACGCTCGGCCGGGTGCTGACCAGGTCCTGGGCCAGCCCCGGGGTCGCGGCGGTGGTCTGGGCGATCGACAGCGCCTGCCGCATCGCCTGCTGGTCGAGCTGGGAGCTGAGCGGGGCGAGGAACAGCACGGTCGCCAGGGTGATCACACCGGTGGTGAGGACGACCTGGACGAGCAGCACCTGGGCGAAGACACGGCGGGGCCAGCGGATCCGCATCGACGTCACCCCCGCCCTTCCCGGTGTTCCGCGCCCTTGCGGAATTCGCTCGTCCGTTTGCCCGGCTGTGAACGCAACGTAAACGCGGCCGGGGCCCGCTGCCCAGCCCCCGTGGCCCTTTCGTTGCTGTAGCGCGAGCAAAACGAGCAGAACAGCCGGTTGTGGGCACAAGGCGGAGTTGTGACCGCAAGGGTCCCGTCGTGACCCGGGCCGCACCTACCGTCCCGGCGCATGAGCACACACACCAGCCCCGCCATCGAACTGCGGGGTGCGGGCAAAGCCTTCCGGACCCCGTCCGGGGCCCTGCACACGGCCGTCCGCGACCTCGACCTGACCATCGGGCGCGGGGAGTTCGTGGCCGTCGTGGGCCCGACCGGTTGCGGCAAGTCCACGACGCTGACCCTGGTCAGCGGGCTGGAGGAGCCCACCGAGGGCGAGGTGCTGGTCGCCGGCGAGCCGGTGCGCGGCATCGGCGACAAGGTCGGCTTCGTCTTCCAGCAGGACGCCGTCTTCCCCTGGCGGACGGTGCTGTCCAACGTGATGGCCGGCCCCCGCTTCCGCGGCGTGCCCAAGACCGAGGCCAGGGAGCGGGCCCGCGAGTGGCTCGCCCGCGTCGGCCTGTCCGCCTTCGAGGACCGCTATCCGCACCAGCTGTCGGGCGGCCAGCGCAAGCGCGTCGCGCTCGCCGCCACCTTCGTCAACGACCCCGAGATCCTGCTCATGGACGAGCCCTTCTCCGCGCTCGACGTGCAGACCCGCGCGCTGATGTCGGACGAACTGCTGGAGCTGTGGTCCGGCACGGGCGCCTCGGTCGTCTTCGTCACCCACGACCTGGAGGAGTCCATCGCGCTCGCCGACAAGGTCGTCGTCATGACCGCCGGGCCCGCCACGGTCAAGGAGGTCTTCGAGATCGACCTGCCGCGCCCGCGCCGGGTCGAGTCCGTGCGGCTGGAGCCGCGGTTCATCGAGATCTACCGGGAGATCTGGGCCTCGCTCGGCGAAGAGGTCCGTATCACCCGCGAGAGGAGCGCGGCCGATGTCGCCTGAGACCGTGGCGGCCGGCTCGGCCGCCACCACAGACCCCGCCACCACAAACCCCGCGAGCACCGACCGCGCGCGCACCCGCGCCCGCGCCGCCCGCAACCGGAGCCATCTCGTCCACGGCAGCCGCGTGCTGCTGCTGGTCGCCGTCCTCGGGCTGTGGGAGTGGCTGGCCAGGGCCGGGGCCGTCGACCCCTTCCACTTCTCGATGCCGTCGAGGATCTGGGAGCAGATCCGCACCTGGGCCGTGGACGGCACCGCGCAGGGCACCTTGTGGGAGCAGATCTGGTACACGCTCTACGAGGCCCTGCTCGGCTGGGTCATCGGCGTCGTCGCGGGCGTGGTGCTCGGCATCGCCCTCGGGCGGATCCGCTTCCTCGCCGATGTGCTCGGCCCGTACATCAAGGTGCTCAACGCGCTGCCGCGGATCGTGCTCGCGCCGATCTTCCTGATCTGGTTCGGACTCGGTCCGGCCTCCAAGGTGGCCTCCGCCGTCGTCCTGGTCTTCTTCCCGGTCTTCTTCAACGCCTTCCAGGGCGCCCGCGAGGTCGACCGCAACCTGGTCGCCAACTCCCGGATCCTGGGCGCCCGCGACCGGCAGGTCACCTTCCAGGTCGTCATCCCCTCGGCCACCTCCTGGATCTTCACCAGCCTCCATGTGAGCTTCGGGTTCGCCCTCATCGGCGCCATCGTCGGCGAGTACATCGGCGCCACCAAGGGCCTCGGCCTGCTGGTCGCCGCCTCGCAGGGCACCTTCAACTCCGCCGGCGTGTACGCCGCGATGGCGATCCTCGCGGTCGTCGCGCTGCTCGCCGAGGGCCTGCTGACCTTCCTGGAGAAGCGGCTGTTCCGCTGGAAGCCGGCCGAGGCCGGTTCCGACCGCTGACCCACCCCCACCGCCGTTCCCTCCCCTTCACAAGGACGTGAACCAGATGCGCACGCCCCTCAAGGCCGCGGCCGCGGTCGCCGCCTCCGCCCTCGCCCTCACCACGCTCACCGCCTGCGGCGGGGACTCCGCCTCCGGCTCGGGCGGCGACAAGGTCAAGATCATGGTCGGCGGCCTGGACAAGGTCATCTACCTGCCCGCGATGCTCACCGAGCGGCTCGGCTACTTCAAGGCCGAGGGCCTGGACGTCGAACTGCTCACCGAGCCGGCCGGCGTACAGGCCGAGACCGCGCTCGTCTCCGGCGACGTGCAGGGCACCGTGGGCTTCTACGACCACACGCTCGACCTTCAGGTGAAGGGCAAGCAGGTGGAGTCCGTCGTGCAGTTCTCGCAGGCGCCCGGCGAGGTGGAGATCGTCTCCGACGCGGCGGCCGGCGACCTCACGAGCGCCAAGGACTTCAAGGGCAGGAAGTTGGGCGTGACCGGCATCGGCTCGTCCACGGACTTCCTGACCAAGTACCTCGCCGTCAGCAACGGCGTGAAGACCAGCGAGTTCACCCCGGTCGCGGTCGGCGCCGGCCAGACCTTCATCTCCGCGATGGAGCAGGGCTCGATCCAGGGCGGCATGACCACGGACCCGACCGTGGCCACGATCCTGGACAAGGGACTCGGCAAGGTGCTCATCGACATGCGCACCCCGGAGGGCTCCCGGCAAGCGCTCGGCGGGCTGTACCCGTCCTCCAGCCTCTACATGCAGACGGAGTGGGTGAACGGCCACAAGGAGACCGTCCAGAAGCTCGCCAACGCCTTCGTGAAGACGCTGCGCTGGATGTCCACGCACAGCGCCGCGGAGATCGCCGCGAAGATGCCCTCCGACTACGCGCAGGGAGGCGGGCAGGACCTCTACGTCAAGGCGATCGAGAGCACGCTGCCGATGTTCACCAAGGACGGAGTGATGCCCGAGGGCGGACCCGAGACGGTGGAGCGGGTCCTCAAGGCTTTCAACCCCAACCTGCAGAACGCCGAGGTGGACCTCGGCAGGACCTACACCACGGAGTTCGTCAAGAGCGCCGGCTGAATGCCGCTGACCTCCATGCGCAGCGGCGCTCCCAGGGCCGCCCCGCAGCTCTCGGGCCGGGGCGGCTCCGCCGCGACCGCGGTGACCTCGACGTCCCAGGCCCGGCCGTCGAGGTGACGCACGCGGGTGCCGTGCTCGCCGTCCACGGTCAGCGCCTCGGTGCGCACTTCGCCGGTCAGCCGCCGCACCGCCAGTTCGGCGGCCTGGCCCGGACGCTCCCACGCGGAACGCCCGCGGCAGCCCTCCAGCACCATGTCGCCCTCGCGGGCGGCCGCCAGCACCTGGCGGGCCAACTCGGCGTCGACGCGGCCGTAGGCGTAGCCGTACGGCAGCACCAGCATCGTCGGCGAGAACCGGTGCCCGCCCAGGTGGGTCACCTCCCAGACCTCGCCGAGCCCCGAGGCGGCCAGCTCCGCGGCGAGCGGCCGGCCCTTGAGGGCGCAGCAGCGGTCCCGCTTGCCGTTGGTGCAGACGAGGGCGAGCGGGTCCCCCTCGTACGGCATCCCGAAGCCGCGGTGGTCGCCGCGGCCCAGCGCCCCGAAGTCGAGGCCCAGCAGCGCGCCCGGGTCCTCGACGACCGCCTCCCGCACCCACGTGCCGCCCGGCACGGTGTGCGCCACGTACGCGGTGCGCCGCCGTACGTCGTGCCGGTCCGCGTGCCGCCCGGGCCGCCGGATCAGGCCGACCCGCACCCCGGTGCCGGCCGCGGCGCGTTCCAGCGCCCGGCCCACCCGCGGATCCAGATGGCTCCCGGTCAGTGCCTTGGGGCCCCACGGCCCCGGCTGCTCCAGCAGCAGCCAGGTCCGCGCGGTGGCCGCGGTGGCGGCGACGGGCTCCGCCAGCGAGCTGGACGCGGAGGTGCAGGTGCTCATGAAGGTAAGCCTAACCTTCTGCATCGCCCGCGGTCCTCCGGCCCCTCCCGTACTGCGCGAGGCGTGGTGCGGAAGGCGGTCCGGTGCGCGGGTGCCAGTGCCCGGTCGCGGACTAGTGCTGCGGTGCCAGGGTGCGCAGGACGTCGAACTCGTTGCCCTCGGGGTCCGCCATGACCACCCAGCTCCGGTCCGGGCCCTGCCCCACATCCGTCCTGGTGGCGCCCAGGCCGAGCAGTCTGGTCACCTCGTCCTCGGTACTGCCGTCGATCGGGCTGACGTCGAGGTGGAGGCGGTTCTTCACGGCCTTGCCCTCGGGCACCCGGACGAACAGCAGGGTCGGCGGCATCTGACGGGCCCGGACCTCCTCGACGGTCGGCACCCAGGAGCCGATCTCGACCTTGCCCTCGCTCCGGTCGATGACCTCGAAGCCCAGGACCTCGCACCAGAAGGCCGCGAGCCTCTCCGGATGGTGGCAGTCGACGGTGAGCTCCGTGAACCTGCTCGTCATGACTCTCCCAGAACGTTCGGACGGGACCACAGAGTATGGTCCACCGCCGGTGCAACCGGGCAGGCGTACTGGCAAGTTCGCGGCAGGCCGGTGCCACCCGCCCCGAGGGCGGCGGTGACCCCGACGACCAGCGGAGCGGCGCTTTCGCCCCGCCGGCACCGGCGGTACGGCCCCGTCTCCTGCGTCTCGCTGGACTTGCGCAAGAGCGCAAACCACTTGCAGGTCATGTCGTATGCTTGCGCTCATGACGCGACGGCTTGCCGAAGTAGCGAAGAAGGTCGGGGTCAGTGAGGCCACCGTCAGCCGTGTGCTGAACGGGAAGCCGGGGGTGTCCGAGGGCACCCGGCAGGCGGTGCTCACGGCCCTCGACGTGCTGGGGTACGAGCGGCCGACGCAGTTGCGGGGGAACCGCGCCCGGCTGGTCGGGCTGGTGCTGCCGGAGCTGCAGAACCCGATCTTCCCGGCCTTCGCCGACATCGTCGGCGCCGCCCTCGCCCAGCAGGGGCTGACGCCGGTGCTGTGCACCCAGACCGCGGGCGGGGTGTCGGAGGCGGACTACGTCTCGCTCCTGCTCCAGCAGCACGTCTCCGGCGTGGTCTTCGCCGGCGGCCTGTACGCGCAGGCGGACGCGCCGCACGACCACTACCGCCTGCTGGCGGAGCGGAACCTGCCGGTGGTGCTGATCAACGCCGCCATCGAGGACCTCGGCTTCCCCAGGGTGTCGTGCGACGACGCGGTCGCCGTGGAGCAGGCCTGGCGGCACCTGTCCTCGCTCGGCCACGAGCGGATCGGGCTGCTGCTCGGGCCCACCGACCACATGCCCTCGCGGCGCAAGCTGATCGCGGCGCGCGCGGCCGCGGCCGCGGGCGGCGGGTCGCTGCCGGACGAGCACGTGGGGCGGGCGATGTTCACCCTGGAGGGCGGCCAGGCCGCGGCCGCCAAGCTCTGGGAGCGCGGGGTCACCGGGATCATCTGCGCCAACGACCCGATGGCGCTGGGCGCCGTGCGGGCGGCGCGCCGGCTGGGGCTGTCCGTCCCCGGTGACGTGTCCGTTGTCGGCTACGACGACTCGGCGTTCATGACCTGCACGGACCCGCCGCTGACCACGGTGCGGCAGCCGATCGAGGCGATGGGCCGTACCGCCGTGGAGCTGCTCGCGCTGAAGATCGCGGGCAAGCAGGTGGCCTCCGACGAACTGCTCTACGAGCCGGAGCTGGTCGTCCGCGGGACGACGGGGCCCGTGCGCGGCTGAGCGTCGCCGCGTCCGGCGGACCGGGCGGTTCCGACATCGTCGGAACCGCCCGGTCCGCGTTTGCGGCCTCGGGGTTCCCGCCGCGTGCCCGGTGTTCGCGGCCTTCGTTGGTGAGCTGCGCAAGGCGGTCAATGTTTTGCGAAATCTGCGCGAGATATTGCGGACATCTGTTTGTGGTGCTTGAGTGTGCGACGCCCCCGCTGCGTGTGGTCGGGGGTCTTCCACGCTCATGCCCGAAGGGGACCACCGATGAGAAGCTCCTGGTTCCGCCCCGCCCGCCGTGCCACCGCGGCCACGCTCGTCTCCGCGCTGGCCCTGGCCGCCCTGACCGCCTGCGGTACCAGCAGCAGCGCGGACAACGACAACAACGCGGGCGGCGGTTCGTCCGACCCCACCGCCCCGCTGGACCCCAAGGCCAAGGTCACGCTGACCATCGACTGCATGCCGCCGGCCGCGAAGAAGGCGGAGCTCAAGGAGTGGAAGGAGGACGTCGCCACCTTCAACAAGAAGTACCCGAACGTGACGATCGACGGTAAGTCGACGCCCGGTCAGTGCGAGGAGCCGGCCCGGTTCACGGCCGCGCTGAAGGCCAAGTCGCAACCGGACGTGTTCTACACGTACTTCACCGACCTGCAGCAGGTGCTCGACAACGACGGCGCCGCGGACATCAGCGCGTACGTCACCGACAAGACCGTCCCGGCGCTGGCGGACATCGACTCCAACGTGCTCGACGTGCTGAAGAAGGACGGCAAGCTCTACGGCCTGCCCACCAGCAACTACCGGATGGGCCTGCTGATCAACCGCAAGCTCTTCACCCAGGCCGGCCTGGACCCCAACAAGCCCCCGACCACCTGGGACGATGTGCGTACCGCGGCCAAGGCCGTCGCGGGCGTCGGCAAGGGCGTGTCGGGCTACGGCGAGTACAGCGCGCAGAACACCGGCGGCTGGCACTACACCGCGACGATGTACGGCCTGGGCGGCGACGTCGTGTCCGCCGACGGCACCAAGGCGGCCTTCAACACCGACCTCGGCAAGGAGATCGTGCAGAACCTGCACGACATGCGCTGGACCGACAACAGCATGGGCCAGACCCAGCTGCTGAAGTGGGGCGACCTGCAGAAGCAGATGGCCACCGACAAGCTCGGCATGTTCCTGGCGGCGCCCGACGACATCACGTACATGGTCCAGCAGCTCGGCGCCGACTACGCCAACTTCGGCATGGGCCCGATCCCCGGCGGCAAGGCCACCCTCTTCGGCGGCAATGACTACATGATCAAGAAGGGCAGCTCGCCCGACAAGATCAAGGCCGCCATCGCCTGGCTGAACTTCAAGACCCTCACCCCCGGCAAGGGCCAGTTCGACTACGCCCGCAGCAAGACGGACGGCCTCCCCGTCGGCCTGCCGCAGCCGGCCTTCTTCACCGGCGCCAGCAAGACGAAGGACGACCAGCTGAAGGCCGCCAGCGCCACCATGCCGGTCGAGAACTTCCGCGCCTTCATGGACAACCCGGTCCCCGGCAAGGCCGAGCCGCCGAAGGCGCAGGAGATCTACAAGGTCCTGGACAACGTGATGTCCGGAGTCCTGACGAACAAGAACGCGGACGCCGCCAAGCTGCTGTCCACCGCGGAGACCCAGGTCAACCAGGTCCTCGCCAACCAGTAGCCCAGGCCCCCTCGGCCCCCCGGCACCCAGGAGCGACGATGTCGGCCCCCAGCGCCCCCACCCTGCCCGCCAGCACTCCCGCGAAGAGCCGGTCGCGCCGTACGGTGCGCCGCCCCGCCCCGGACGGCCGACGTCCGGGGCGGGCCGGCCGCGCCCTGCGCCGCAACCTCACCGCGCACGCGTTCCTGATCGGCGCCGTGCTGTGCTTCGCGTTCTTCTCGTGGTACCCGATGGTGCGGGAGTTCCTGCTGGCCTTCCAGAAGACCGAGGGCGGGCAGACCACCTGGGTCGGCTGGTCCAACCTGAACTACGTCCTCCACGACCCCGCGTTCTGGCAGGCCTGGCGCAACACCCTGCTCTTCACCGGCCTGGCCCTGCTGCTCGGCTTCGCGGTGCCCTTCTTCGTGGCACTGCTGCTCAACGAGATGCGGCACACGCGGGGTTATCTGCGGCTGCTGGTGTACCTGCCGGTCATGCTGCCGCCGGTGGCCTCGGTGCTGCTCTTCAAGAACTTCTACAACCCCGAGTACGGCCTGTTCAACCGCATCCTGGAGACGCTGCACCTGCCCACCCAGCAGTGGCTGCAGTCCACCGACACCGCCATGCTCTCGGTGGTCATCGCCTCCACCTGGATGAACATGGGCGGCGCCACCCTGATCTACCTGGCCGCCCTCCAGGGCATCCCCGGCGAGCTGTACGAGGCCGCCGAGCTCGACGGCGCCGGACTGCTGCGCAAGATCTGGCACGTGACGATCCCGCAGACCCGGCTCATCCTGTCGCTGATGCTGCTGATGCAGATCATCGCCACGATGCAGGTCTTCACCGAACCCTTCCTGCTGACCGGCGGCTCGGGCCCGGAGGGATCCACGACCACCGTCGTCTACCTGATCTACCAGTACGCCTTCAGCTTCAACAACTACGGCGGTGCCGCGGCGCTCGGCCTGGTGCTGCTCGTACTGCTGGCGATCTTCTCCGCCGGCTACGTGCGGCTCAGCCGCGCCGCGGACGAGTAGGACGGGACACACCGATGAGCAGCAGCACCCGAACGCTGATATCGCCGACGCAGCTGGCGAGCCGCCGCGGCAAGATCGTCTACCGGACCGTCCTCGCCCTGGTTCTGGTCGGCTTCACGCTCGTCTTCCTCGGCCCGCTGTACTGGATGGCCTCCAACGGCTTGAAGTCCACCCAGGAGTTCGCGCAGATCCCGCCCACCGCCTTCCCGCACGCGATCCACCCCGAGAACTACAAGAGCGCGTGGGACGTGATGGACCTGTCCCACCTGCTGCTCAACACCCTCTGGTACGCCTTCGGGGCGCTCGCCTTCCAGCTCCTGTTCGACGTGGCGGCCGCCTACTCGCTGTCCAAACTCCGTCCGGTGCTGGGCAACGTGATCCTGGGGATGATGCTGGCCACGCTGATGATCCCGGCCACTGTCCTGGTCGTACCGCAGTACCTGACGGTGTACGACGTGCCGATCTTTGAGCGCAACCTGCTCAACTCGCCCTGGGTGATCTGGCTGCCGTCGGTCACCAACGCCTTCAACATCTTCCTCCTGAAGCGGTTCTTCGACTCGGTCCCGCAGGAACTGCTGGACGCCTCCGCCATCGACGGAGCCTCCCCGCTGCGCACCCTGTGGTCGATCGTCCTGCCGATCTCCCGCCCGATCCTCGGAGTGGTCTCCATCTTCGCGATCGTCGGGGTCTGGAAGGACTTCCTCTGGCCGATGCTCACCCTGCCCGACCCGACGAAGCAGACGCTCAACGTCGGCATCTACTCGCTCGCCAGCGGGGTGCCGGAGAACTGGCTCCTCGCGGCCATCGCGATGGCCTCGGTGCCCACCCTGCTGATCTTCCTGATCTTCCAGCGCAACATCATGAGCGGCCTCACCGCCGGCGGCCTCAAGGGCTGAGACCCGGCCCCGGCGGCCTCCGGCCGCACCCGTCCAGTACCACGCCGCCCGCCACGGGGCGGGCGGCGCGGTCCCAGCTGCCCGAAAGGACCAGTCACGTGGCAGACACCCACCCGGCCGAGGACACCGACGCGTGGTGGCGCGGCGCCGCCATCTACCAGGTGTACGCACGCAGCTTCGCCGACGGAGACGCGGACGGCACCGGCGACCTCGCCGGGGTGCGGTCCAGACTGCCGTACCTGGCCGCGCTGGGCGTGGACGCGCTCTGGTTCAACCCCTGGTACCCCTCGCCGATGGCCGACGGCGGCTACGACGTCGCCGACTACCGGGCCATCGACCCGGCGTTCGGCACCCTGGCCGATGCCGAGAAGCTCATCGCCGAGGCACGCGCCCTGGGCATCCGCACCATCGTCGACATCGTCCCCAACCACGTCTCCGACCGGCACGTCTGGTTCCGGGCGGCGCTGGAAGCCGGGCCGGGCAGCGCCGAGCGCAAGCTGTTCCACTTCCGCACCGGCCGCGGCGAGGACGGTGAACTGCCGCCCAACGGCTGGCGTTCGCAGTTCGGCGGCTCCGCCTGGACCCGGCTCCCGGACGGCGACTGGTACCTGCACCTGTTCGCCCCGGAGCAGCCCGACCTCAACTGGTCGCACCCCGCTGTGCGGCAGGAGCACGAGGACGTGCTGCGATTCTGGTTCGACCGCGGCGTGGCGGGGGTGCGCATCGACTCCGCCGCCATGGTCGCCAAGGACCCGGACCTGCCCGACTTCGTGGAGGGCACCGACCCGCATCCCTACATCGACCGCGACGAACTGCACGACATCTACCGCTCGTGGCGGGCCGTCGCCGACCCGTACGACGGCGTGCTGATCGGCGAGGTGTGGCTGCCGGACACCGAGCGCTTCGCCCGCTACCTGCGTCCCGACGAGCTGCACACCGCCTTCAACTTCGACTTCCTGGCCTGCCCCTGGGAACCGGAGCGGCTGCGCGCCTCCATCGACGGGACCCTCGCCGCGCACGCCCCGGTCGGCGCGCCGGCCACCTGGGTGCTGGCCAACCACGACGTCACCCGGACCGTCACCCGCTACGGACGCAGCGACACCGGCTTCGCCTTCGCCGCCAAGGCGCACGGCATCCCCACGGACCTGGAGCTCGGCACCCGGCGGGCCCGCGCCGCCGCCCTGCTGACCCTGGCCCTGCCCGGTTCGGTCTACCTCTTCCAGGGCGAGGAGCTGGGGCTGCCCGAGGTCGAGGACATCCCGGCCGAGCGGCTGCAGGACCCGATGTACTTCCGCTCCGGCGGCACCGACCCGGGCCGTGACGGCTGCAGGGTGCCGCTGCCCTGGTCGGGGGAGGCGCCGCCGTACGGCTTCGGGGGCGACCGTCCCTGGCTGCCGCAGCCGGCGGACTGGGCGCGCTACACCGCCGAGACGCAGGAGAGCGACCCCGGCTCCATGCTGAGCCTGTACCGGACGGCGCTGGAGCTCCGCCGCGCCGAACCCGGCCTCGGCGAGGGCCCGATGGACTGGCTCGACGGCCCCGGGGACGTGCTCGCCTTCCGCCGTGAGGGCGGCTTCGGCTGCGTGCTCAACCTGTCCGCGGACCCCGTCGCCCTCCCCGCGCACCTGCGGCTCCTGCTGGCCAGCGGCCCGCTCGCCGAGGACGGCCGGCTGCCCGGGGACACCTGCGTGTGGCTGCGCCTGGAGGACCCGGCCTGATCCGGCGGGACGCAGACGTAGGCGTCCCGCGTACGCCGAGGGGCGCGGCACCCGCACCGGGTGCCGCGCCCCTCATCGCTGTGGGCCCGCCGGTCACACCGGGCCGGCGACCACCGAGACCCGCTTGGTGAGGGCCACGCCAGAGCCGTCGCGGCGCGGGTCCTTCGGCGGGAGGTCGGCCGGCGCGCCCGTCGAGGTGGCGGCACGTGCGGGGGTGCCACCGGCCCAGGCGAGCAGCAGCATGTCCTCGCCCTTCAGGAAGCGCTGGCAGCGCACACCGCCGGTCGCCCGTCCCTTGCGCGGGTACTGGTCGAACGGCGTGAGCTTGGCCGTGCCCTCCTCGGCCCCGGCGAGCGTCTCCCGGGCCCCGGCGAGGGTGAACACCACCGCGTCGGCCGACGGGTCGACCGCGGTGAAGGAGATCACCTTCGCGCCGTCCGTCAGCTTGACGCCGGCCATACCGCCCGCCGGGCGGCCCTGCGGGCGCACCTGGCCCGCCGGGTAGCGCAGCAGCTGGGCGTCGTCGGTGATGAAGACCAGGTCCTCCTCACCGGTGCGCAGCTCGACGGCGCCGACGATGCGGTCGCCCTCCTTGAGCGCGATGACCTCCAGGTCGTCCTTGTTCGCCGGGTAGTCCGGCACGACGCGCTTGACCACACCCTGCTCGGTGCCGAGCGCCAGGCCCGGGGAGGACTCGTCGAGCGTGGTCAGGCAGAGCACCTGCTCGTCCGGCTCCAGCGTCAGGAACTCCGCGAGCGGCGCCCCGCCCGCCAGGTTCGGCGCGCCGGAGGCCTCCGGCAGGATCGGCAGGTCGATGACGGCGATCCGCAGCAGGCGCCCGGTCGAGGTGACCAGGCCGACGTCGGCCCGGGCCGTCGTCGGGACCGCCGAGACGATCACGTCGTGCTTGACCCGCTTGCCGTCGCCCGGCGTCAGGGCCTCGCCGTTCGCCGTACGGGCCAGCAGCCCGGTCGAGGAGATCAGCACACGGCACGGGTCGTCGGCGACCTCCAGCGGCACGGCCGCGACGGGCGCCACACCCGGTTCCATCAGCAGGGTGCGGCGCTCGGTCGCGTACTTCTTGGCGACCACCGCCAGCTCGGCGCTGACCAGCTTGCGCAGCTCGGCGTCGGACTCCAGGATCCGCGTCAGCTCCTCGATCTCCGCGGTCAGCCGGTCCCGCTCGGACTCCAGTTCCATCCGGTCGAAGCGGGTCAGCCGGCGCAGCGGGGTGTCGAGGATGTACTGGGTCTGGATCTCCGACAGCGCGAAGCGCTCGATGAGCCGCTCCTTGGCCTGGGCGGCGTTGTCGCTGGAGCGGATGATCGAGATGACCTCGTCGATGTCGACCAGGGCGACCAGCAGGCCCTCCACCAGGTGGAGGCGGTCGCGGCGCTTGCCGCGGCGGAACTCACTGCGCCGCCGGACGACCTCGAAGCGGTGGTCGAGGTAGACCTCCAGCAGTTCCTTCAGGCCCAGCGTGAGCGGCTGGCCGTCGACCAGCGCCACGTTGTTGATGCCGAAGGACTCCTCCATGGGGGTCAGCTTGTAGAGCTGCTCCAGGACGGCCTCGGGGTGGAAGCCGTTCTTCACCTCGATCACCAGCCGCAGCCCGTGCTCGCGGTCGGTCAGGTCCTTGACGTCCGCGATGCCCTGCAGCTTCTTCGAGCCGACCAGGTCCTTGATCTTGGAGATGACCTTCTCCGGGCCGACCGTGAACGGCAGCTCGGTCACCACCAGGCCCTTGCGGCGGGCCGTCACGTCCTCCACGGAGACCGTGGCGCGGATCTTGAAGGTGCCGCGGCCGGTCTCGTACGCGTCCCGGACGCCGTCCATGCCCACGATCCGGCCGCCGGTCGGCAGGTCCGGGCCGGGGACGTGGCGCATCAGGGCCTCGAGGTCCGCGTTCGGGTAGCGGATCAGGTGGCGGGCGGCGGCGATGACCTCGCCGAGGTTGTGCGGCGGCATGTTGGTGGCCATGCCGACCGCGATGCCGGAGGCGCCGTTGACCAGCAGGTTCGGGTAGGCGGCCGGCAGGGCCACCGGCTCCCGCTCCTGGCCGTCGTAGTTCGGCGTGAAGTCGACGGTGTCCTCGTCGATCGACTCGACCATCAGCGCCGCGGCGGGAGTGGTGCGGCACTCCGTGTAACGCATCGCGGCCGGAGGGTCGTCGTTGCCGAGCGAGCCGAAGTTGCCGTGGCCGTCGACCAGCGGCACACGCATCGAGAACGGCTGGGCCATGCGCACCAGCGCGTCGTAGATCGAGGCGTCGCCGTGCGGGTGGAGCTTGCCCATCACCTCGCCGACGACGCGGGCGCACTTCACGAAGCCGCGCTCGGGGCGCAGCCCCATCTCGTTCATCTGGTACACGATCCGGCGGTGCACCGGCTTGAGCCCGTCGCGGGCGTCCGGGAGCGCGCGCGAGTAGATGACCGAGTAGGCGTACTCGAGGAAGGACCCCTGCATCTCGTCGACGACGTCGATGTCGAGGATGCGCTCCTCGAAATCGTCCGGCGGCGGGGTCTTCGTGGTGCGGCGGGCCATCAGGGCGCTGCTCCTTCGGCTGGACCTCATCGGATAAGGACACGGGACTGACGCGGACCATTGTGGACCGCCCCACCGACAGCCCGGACCACCCCCCCGGCTCATACCTGGCGGTGACGGGAACTTCGCGGGCCGTTTGTCCGCTGCCTAGAGTGGCAGGTCTCAGCACAAAACAACGAGTACGCGACCGGAAGGACAGCTTGCCCATGGGTCACACGGCCACGCCGGAGGCAGAATCCGGCGGCCTCACCGCGACCGAGCACCGCCTGGCCAACGGCCTGCGCGTCGTGCTCTCCGAGGACCACCTCACCCCGGTCGCCGCGGTCTGCCTCTGGTACGACGTCGGTTCCCGCCACGAGGTGAAGGGCCGTACCGGACTCGCCCACCTCTTCGAGCACTTGATGTTCCAGGGCTCCGCGAACGTCACGGGCAACGGCCACTTCGAACTGGTCCAGTCCGCCGGCGGCTCCCTCAACGGCACCACCAGCTTCGAGCGCACCAACTACTTCGAGACCATGCCGGCCCACCAGTTGGAGCTCGCGCTCTGGCTGGAGGCCGACCGCATGGGCAGTCTGCTGTCCGCACTGGATCTGCAGAGCCTGGACAACCAGCGCGACGTGGTCAAGAACGAGCGCCGCCAGCGGTACGACAACGTTCCCTACGGCACCGCCTTCGAGCGCCTGACGGCGATGGCGTACCCGGACGGCCACCCGTACCACCACACCCCCATCGGCTCGATGGCGGACCTGGACGCCGCCTCCCTGGAGGACGCCCGGGCCTTCTTCCGGACGTACTACGCGCCGAACAACGCAGTCCTCGCGGTCGTCGGCGACATCGACCCGGAACAGACCCTGGCCTGGATCGAGAAGTACTTCGGCACCATCCCGGCCCACGACGGCAAGCCGGCGCCCCGTGACGGTTCACTCCCCGGGGTGATGGGCGGGCAGCTCCGCGAGGTCGTCGAGGAGGACGTCCCCTCGCGCGCGCTGATGGCCGCCTACCGGCTGCCGCACGACGGCACCCGCGAGGCCGACGCCGCGGACCTGGCGCTGACCGTGCTCGGCGGCGGGGAGTCCTCGCGGCTGCACAACCGCCTGGTGCGCCGGGACCGCAGCGCCGTCGCGGCCGGTTTCGGCCTGCTGCGGCTGGCCGGGGCGCCGTCGCTCGGCTGGCTCGACGTGAAGACGTCCAGCGGCGTCGAGGTGCCCGACGTCGAGGCGGCCGTCGACGAGGAACTGGCCCGCTTCGCCGAGGAGGGCCCGACCCCGGAGGAGATGGAGCGGGCCCAGGCCCAGCTCGAGCGCGAGTGGCTGGACCGGCTCGCCACCGTCGGCGGCCGCGCCGACGAACTGTGCCGGTACGCCGTGCTGTTCGGCGACCCGCAGCTGGCCCTGACCGCCGTCAAGCGCATCCTGGACATCACGGCCGACGAGGTGCGGGCCGTCGCGGCGGCCACCCTGCGGCCGGACAACCGCGCCGCGCTGGTCTACGAGCCCACCGGCTCCGCGGCCGGCGAGGACTCCGACGAGGACGAGGAGGGCGCGGACCAGTGACCGACGTCCACACCACCATGACGTTCCACCCGCAGCCCCGGCCGGGTCAGCCCAGGCCCTGGGCCTTCCCGGCCCCCGAGCGCTCCACGCTGCCCAACGGACTGACGGTGCTGAGCAGCCGGCGGCCCGGGCAGAAGGTCGTCGCCGTCGAGGTGCTGCTCGCGGCGCCGCTCGACGCCGAGCCCGAGGGCCTGGACGGTGTCGCCACGATCATGGCGCGGGCCCTGTCCGAGGGCACCGACAAGCACAGCGCCGAGGAGTTCGCCGCCGAGCTGGAGCGCTGCGGGGCCACCCTCGACGCCCACGCCGACCACCCCGGGGTCCGGGTCTCCCTGGAGGTCCCCGTCTCCCGGCTCGACAAGGGCCTCGGGCTGCTCGCCGACGCGCTGCGCGCCCCGGCGTTCCCGGACGGCGAGGTCGAGCGGCTGGTGCGCAACCGCCTCGACGAGATCCCGCACGAGCTGGCCAACCCCGCGCGACGTGCCGCCATGGCGCTGTCCAAGGAGCTCTTCGCCGCCGACCTGCGCTGCTCCCGGCCGCGCCAGGGCACCGAGGAGACGGTGGCGCGCATCGACGCGGCAGCGGTCCGCGCCTTCTACGACACGTACGTTCGGCCGTTCACCTCGACGGTCGTCGTGGTCGGGGACCTCGCGGGGATCGACCTGGAGGCGCTGCTGGAGAGCACGCTGGGGGAGTGGAGCGGCAAGCCCGCCGAGCGCCGCCCGCTGCCCGCGATCACCGCGGACGACACCGGACGCGTCGTGATCGTCGACCGGCCCGGGTCCGTCCAGACCCAGGTGCTCATCGGCCGTGCCGGCGCCGACCGCCACGACCCCGTCTGGGCCGCCCAGGTGCTCGGCACGTACTGCCTCGGCGGCACGCTGACTTCGCGCCTGGACCGCGTCCTGCGCGAGGAGAAGGGCTACACCTACGGCGTGCGGGCCTTCGGGCAGGTGCTGCTCTCCACTCCGGAGGGCACCGGCGTCTCCCTGCTCGGCATCAGCGGTTCCGTGGCGACCGACGTCACCGCGCCCGCGCTGGCCGACACCTGGCAGGTGCTGCGCACCCTGGCGGCGGAGGGGCTCACCGACGACGAGCGCGACGCCGCCGTGCAGAACCTCGTGGGCGTCGCCCCGCTGCGCTACGAGACGGCCTCGGCGGTGGCGGGGACCTTCGCCGACCAGGTCGAGCAGTCCCTGCCGGACGACTTCCAGGCCCGGCTCTACGAGCGGCTGGCCGTCACCGGCACGGTCGAGGCGACGGCCGCCGCCGTCAACGCCTTCCCCCTGGACCGGCTCGTGGTCGTCCTCGTCGGCGACGCCTCCGTCATCGCGGACCCGATCCGCGAGCTGGGCATCGGCCCGGTCGAGGTCGTCAGCGGCTGACCGGTACCTCCCACCGCGGCCCCGAGCGCCCTCGCGGCGCCCGGGGCCGCGGCGCGTACGCGCCCGTGCGGCCGCCCGGGCGGGGCCGTGCCACGAGGCTCCGCAGGCCGTACGGAAGCCGTCCGCGGGCCGCGCCGGGGCCCTTCCGCGGGGGCATGCACCGCCGGTGAGCTGCGGTGTCGCGCTATTGCGGACGGTTGGGACCGGTTGGCGGCGGGTGTGGCATCCCGCACATATTGCCGGATTTTTTTGGAGCCGGGAGCAACGCGCGGTTAGCGTCCTCGGGTTGCCCGGCGGAATCAGCCGCCACCCGCGGCACCGGAGCAACGATCGCCGAGTCCCCGTCGGGCGTGAGCCTGGGGAGCCGGGGACCCACCTGGGATGTCCCTGGGGTGAATCGGGCGGCGTGCCGCCGCCCGTAGGAGACCTTCCTGCTCCGAACCCGTCAGCTAACCCGGTAGGCGAGAAGGAAGGAAAGGATCTCCGCCTGCCCATGGCGTCGTTCTCCATACGCTCCGCCCTGGCCGGGGCCGCCGCGCTGACCACCGTCACCACCGGCGCGTTCGTCGTGCCCGCCGCGGCCGCCGACGCCCGGACCGAGGGTTCCGCCTTCGCCCGCTGCGCCGCCGTGGCCGGGGACCTGGCCACCCGCCTCGCCGACCAGGCGTCCGCGCAGCACCGGGCCGCCGCCATCGCCCGCAAGCACCACGCCGCCCGCGTCGCGCGGGCCGAGCGCGCCGCCCGTGAGCGCGCCGCCGAGGTGGCCGCTGCCCAGGCCGCCAAGGCCAAGGCGGCCCGGGAGAGCGGTACCGCGCACGCGTCGCGCAGCGCCGCGGCCGGCCGCGCCGCGATCGGCGGCTGGGCGCTGCCCGTCGCCGGCTCCATCGGCACGCCGTACCACGCGACCAGCGGCCTGTGGTCCTCCGGCTACCACACCGGTGTGGACTTCGTGGCCTCCGTGGGCACCCCGGTGCACGCCGCGGGCGCCGGCACCGTCGTCGAGTCGGGCTGGGGCGGCTCGTACGGCAACAACATCGTGATCCGCCACGCGGACGGCATGTACACCCAGTACGGCCACCTGTCGTCGCTGGGCGTGTCCGTCGGCCAGACCGTCTCCGCGGGCCAGCGGATCGGCCTGTCGGGCGCCACCGGCAACGTGACCGGCCCGCACCTGCACTTCGAGGCCCGTACGGCCCCGTCCTACGGCAGCGACGTGGACCCGCTGGGGTACCTGCGCTCCAAGGGCGTCCGCATCTGAGCCGCATCCGAGCCATTTCCCTCCCCCCACACGAAGGCCCCGGTTCCCCCGCCGGGGCCTTCGGCATGCCGCGCATACCGGCCGTCGGTGTGTCCAAAAACGCTCCATGAATTCAGGGCGGCCGTCGGAATCGGCGCCGTACTGGAATAGAGTCGCGCCAGAAACGCCGACTCTCCGTTACGCGGGGATGAAAGGGCGGACGTCGGCGCGCACCGAAAGGAATCTGCGATGTGGGGTCGGACGTGAACGGGGCCGGCGGCGTCGGCCGGCGGATTTCGGCCCGGGCGGTGTGCACGGCGATCCGCGACGACATCGTCAGCGGGTTCTTCGCGCCGGGGAGCCGGCTGACCGAGGAGCAACTCGCCAAGCGCTACGGGGTGTCGAGGGTTCCGGTGCGCGAGGCGCTGCGCACCCTGGAGTCCGAGGGGTTCGTGCAGACCCGCCGGCACGCCGGGGCGTCCGTCGCCGAGCCCACCGAGCAGGAGGCCGCCGACCTGCTGGACATCCGGGCCCTGCTGGAGCCGCTGGGCGCCGCGCGGGCGGCGCAGCGGCGCACCGAGGCGCATGTGAAGGTGCTGCGCGGGCTCGTCCGGCTGGGCCAGGAGCGTTCCCTGCGGCGCCAGTTGTCGGATCTGCCCGCTCTGGACGGCTGGTTCCACGAGACGCTGGCCCAAGCCTCGGGCAGCCCGACCCTGGTGGCGCAGCTGACCCAGCTGCGGCACAAGATCGCCTGGGTGTACGCGGTGGACACCCCGGGGCGCGCGGTGGAGTCCTGGGAGGAGCACGGCGCGGTCGTCGACGCCGTGGCGCGCGCAGACGCGGAGCGGGCCCGGCAGTTGATGGCGGCCCATGTGGAGCGGGCGACGGCGGTGCACCGGCTGCGCCGTCCGGAGAGCACGGGGCGCCGCGCCGCGGCGCGGTGAGGAAACGGAAACACGCCGTACACAATTCGGGCGGCCGGGCGCAACAAAAGGGCCGTATACAAAGTGGGTAATCGTGCGCGGATATATTTCCGTGCCGCATCGCGCTGCGCGCTGCCCGAAAAACGTGCGGAAAAGGAGAGAGGGGCGGCCCCGCGAAATCCGGCCGGATTTCGTTCCGGGGCCCGCCCCTTTTGCCGTAAGGCGGCCGCGTGCGGCGTCAGACGGTCTCGGGGAGTTCGTCCAGCCCCTCGGAGACGAGCTTGGCCAGGCTGTCCAGAGCGGCGTCCGCACCGTCGGCGTCCGAAGCGAGCACGACCTCCTCACCGCCGGCCACGCCCAGGCTCAGCACGGCGAGCATCGAGGCGGCGTTGACGGGGGCACCGTCCGCCTTGGCGATGGTGACGGGGACGCCCAAGGCGGTGGCGGCGCGGACGAAGATCGAAGCGGGACGTGCGTGCAGGCCCTCGGCCCAGCCGATGGTGACGCGGCGCTCAGCCATGGTGTTGCCCTTCGGGTCGTTCCTAAAGAGGTCTAGACCAGTCTGCCATGCCTCGGACACCGGTCCGTCCCCACATCGTCGCACCGCTTCCACGGCGGCCGGGTGCCCGTACGCTTGGGCCATGACGACGCCGTCCGACGCAGAGCGCGACTACCCGGTCCACTGGGAGGCGGACGTGGTCCTGCGCGACGGGGGCATCGCGCACGTCCGGCCGATCGCGCCGGACGACGCGGGACGGCTGGTGAGCTTCTACGAGAAGGTCTCCGACGAGTCCAAGTACTACCGCTTCTTCGCGCCCTACCCCCGGCTCTCCGACCGGGACGTGCACCGCTTCACCCACCACGACTACCGCGACCGCGTCGGCCTGGCGGCCCTGGTCGGCGGCGAGTTCATCGCGACCGTGCGTTACGACCGCACCGACGACGGCGAGGCCGAGGTCGCCTTCCTCGTCCAGGACGCGCACCAGGGCCGCGGCGTGGCCTCCGCCCTGATGGAACACATCGCCGCCGTGGCACAGGAGCGGGGCATCCGCCGCTTCATCGCCGAGGTGCTGCCCGCCAACCGCAAGATGATCAAGGTCTTCACCGACGCCGGCTACACCCAGCAGCGCAGCTTCAGCGACGGCGTCGTCCGGCTCGAGTTCGACCTGGAGCCCACCGAGCGGTCCCTCGCCGTCATGCGCGCCCGCGAACAGCGCGCCGAGGCCCGCTCCGTGCAGCGGCTGCTCGCGCCCGCCTCGGTGGCCGTCATCGGCGCCGGCCGCCGGCCGGGCGGCGTCGGCCGCGGGGTGCTCCGGAACATCGTCGCGGGCGGCTACACCGGCCGCGTCCACGCCGTGAACCGCTCCTTCCCCACCGACCTGCACACCCTCGAACCCGAAGGCGTCCCCGCCCACCGCTCCGTCGCCGAGATCCCCGACAGCGTCGACCTCGCCGTGATCGCCGTGCCCGCCGACGACGTCGCCGAGGCCGTCGACGCATGCGGCCGGCACGGCGTCCTCGGCCTGCTGGTGATCTCCTCCGGCTACGCCGAGTCCGGCGCCGAGGGCCGCCGCAGGCAGCGCGCCCTGGTCCGGCAGGCCCTCACATACGGCATGCGCGTCATCGGCCCCAACGCGTTCGGCATGCTCAACTCCGCGGACGACGTCCGGCTCAACGCCTCCCTGTCGCCCGAGACCCCGGACGCCGGACGGCTCGGGCTGTTCACCCAGTCCGGAGCCATCGGCATCGCCCTGCTGTCCGGACTGCGGCGGCGCGGCGCCGGGCTGTCGTCCTTCGTCTCCGCGGGCAACCGGGCGGACGTCTCGGGCAACGACATCCTGCAGTTCTGGTACGACGACCCGGCCACCGACGTCGCCCTGCTCTATCTCGAAACCCTCGGCAACCCGCGGAAGTTCTACCGCCTGGCCCGGCGCACCGCCGCCGTCAAACCGGTCGTCGCGGTCAAGGGCGCCCGGCACTCGGCGGCCGCCCCGCCCGGACACGCCGTACCCCCCGCCCGCATCCCCGACAGCACCGTCTCCGCCCTGCTGCAGCAGGCCGGCGTCATCCGCACCGACACCGTCACCGAGCTCCTCGACACCGGACTGCTCCTGTCGTGCCGCCCGCTGCCCGCGGGACCGCGCGTCGCGATCCTCGGCAACTCCGAGTCCCTCGGGCTGATCACCTACGACGCCTGCCTGACCGCGGGACTGGAACCCGGCCTCCCGCTCGACCTCACCACCGCCGCCGGCCCGGCGGACTTCGGGGCGGCCCTCAGCGCGGCCCTCGCCGACCCGGCCCACGACGCCGTCGTCGTCACGGCCATCCCGCGCGTCGGCACGGAACTCGCCGAGGCCCCCGCGAGCAGCGACGACCCCGCGCTGGCCGAGGCGCTCCACGCCGCCGCGGACGAGGGCGGATCCGGCAAGCCCGTCGTGGTCGTCCACACCGCCCTGGAGGCCATGGCCACCCGCCTCGCGGCCGTCCGCGTCCCCGCCTACGGCGCCGCCGACCGCGCCGTGAAGGCACTGGCCCGCGCCGCCGCCTACGCCCGGTGGCGAAGGGACGCCCAGGTGCCGGGCAAGGTGCCGGAATTCGAGGACGTCGACGAGACGGGCGCCTGCCAGGACGTCACCCGGCTGCTCGACGAGGCGGGCGAGCCCGCCGTCGTCACCCACGGCGTCACCCTCGACGACCCGGCGGCCGCCCACCTGCTGGCCCGCTACGGCATCGCGGTGCGGCCCGCGCTGCCCGCCCCCGGGATCGACGCGGCCCTGGAGGCCGCGCGCCGGCTCGGCTACCCGGTCGCCCTCAAGACCACCGCACCGCACCTGCGGCACCGCGCCGACCTCGGCGGCGTACGCCTGGACATCGCCGACCCCGACGACCTCAGCCGCGCCTTCGCTGAGCTGACCGCCAGACTGGGCAAGCCCGAGGAGCTGCACCTGGTCGTGCAGGCCATGGCGCCGCGCGGGGTCGACACGGTCGTACGCGCCACCGTCGACCCGGCCGCGGGCGCCGTGCTCTCCTTCGGCATCGCCGGCGCCCCCTCCGAACTGCTCGACGACATGGCTCACCGGCTGGTCCCGGCCACCGACCGGGACGTCGCCCAGCTGGTGCGCTCCATCAAGGCGGCCCCGCTGCTGTTCGGCTGGCGCGGCGCGGAGCCGGTGGACACCGGCGCCCTGGAGGAGCTGCTGCTGCGGGTCTCGCTGCTGGTCGACGCCCTGCCCGAGGTGGTCTGCGTCGACCTCGAACCGGTGGTGGTGGCCCCCGCCGGCCTCACCGTGCTCGGCGCCTCCGTACGCCTCGCGCGCCCCCCGGCCCGCACGGACCTCGGGCCTCGGGCACTGTCGTCCTTCTGAACACATGCTCCGCACTAGGATGGTCGCCATGGCGAAGACCGGTACGACGACCCAGGGGCTGCGCGCGGCGATCGAGCGCAGCGGCTACTACCCCGCCCTCGTGGCCGAGGCCGTGGAGGCCTCCGTCGGTGGGGAGCCGGTCGCGTCGTACCTGGTCCACCAGGAGACCACCTTCGACGCCAACGAGGTCCGCCGGCACGTCACCGTCCTGGTCCTGACCAGCACCCGCTTCATCGTCAGCCACACCGACGAGCAGAGCGCCGACGACACCTCCCCGAGCCCCTACGCCACCACCTCCACCGAGTCCGTCAAGCTCGAGCGGATCTCTTCGGTCGTGATGAGCCGGGTCGTCGCCAACCCCGAGTCGTACACCCCGGGCACCCTGCCCCGCGAGGTCGTGCTGACCATCGGCTGGGGCGCGGTCAGCCGCATCGACCTGGAGCCCGCCGCTTGCGGCGACCCCAACTGCGACGCCGACCACGGCTACACCGGCTCCTCCAGCGCCGACGACCTCAGCCTGCGGGTCAGCGAGGCCGGCGACGGCCCCGAGACCGTCCGCCAGGCCCTCGCCTTCGCGCAGGCGCTCTCCGAGGCGACCGCGGGCGCGGCCTCCTGATGGTCCATCCCGCCCCGTCCTACGAACCGCTCGACCCGTACGCCGCGCCCGCCCCCCGCTACGGCACCGGCGCGCTGAGCGACCTGCTGCCCGCGGTCGCCGCGGGGCTCGGCATCCCCGGCGTCGCACGGACCGCGCTCGACCTCGCGCCGGCCGACCGGGTGTGCGTGTTCCTCGTCGACGGCATGGGCTGGGAGCTGATCCGCCGGCACCCCGACGAGGCGCCGTTCCTCACCTCCCTGATGGCCGGCTCGGCCACCGGCAGCGGCCGTCCGATCACCGCGGGCTTCCCCTCCACCACCGCGACCTCGCTCGCCTCGGTGGGCACCGGGCTGCCGCCCGGCGCGCACGGCCTGGCCGGCTACACCGTGCTGAACCCGGACACCGGCGAGCTGATGAACCAGCTGCGCTGGCAGCCGTGGACCTCCCCGACCGAGTGGCAGCCGTATCCCACCGTCTTCCGGCTCGCCCAGGAGGCCGGGATCGAGACCTGCCAGGTCACCTCGCCCACCTTCCAGCACACCCCGCTGACCAAGATCGCCCTCAGCGGCGGCACCTTCCTCGGACGGCTCACCGGCGAGGAGCGCATGGACCTCACCGCCGAGCGGCTCGCCGCGTCCGACCGCGCGCTGGTCTACACGTACTACAGCGAGCTGGACTCCATGGGCCACCGGCACGGCGTCGACTCCGACGCCTGGCGCGGCCAGCTGATGATGGCCGACCGGCTCGCCCAGCGGCTGGCCGAACAGCTGCCGCCGCGCAGCGCGCTCTACGTCACCGCCGACCACGGCATGATCGACATCCCCTTCGACCCGGAGTCCCGGATCGACTTCGACGAGGACTGGGAGCTGCGCGCCGGCGTCGCCGTCCTCGGCGGCGAGGCCCGGGCCCGCCACGTCTACGCCGTGCCGGGCGCCGCAGCCGACGTCCACGCGGTGTGGAGCGAGGTGCTCGGTGAGCAGATGTGGGTGGCCTCCCGCGAAGAGGCGATCGCCGCGGGCTGGTTCGGCCCGGTCGTGGAGGACCGGGTGCGCGGCCGCATCGGCGACGTCGTCGCCGTCGCCCGGGACGACATCGCGATCGTCGCCACGCGCACCGAGCCGGGGGAGTCCACCATGGTCGGCCTGCACGGCTCGATGACCCCCGTGGAGCAGCTGGTGCCGCTGCTCGAAGTACGGACCTGACGCACCGCGCCCACCGCACCGCCCTCCGCCCCGCCCCCCGAAAGGCCGCCGCCTCCTCATGCCTGAGCTCGTGTTCTTCTCCGGAACGATGGACTGCGGGAAGAGCACCCTCGCCCTGCAGATCGAGCACAACCGCTCGGCACGCGGCCTGGAGGGCCTGATCTTCACCCGCAACGACCGGGCCGGCGAGGGCGTCCTGTCGTCCCGGCTCGGCCTGGAGACCAAGGCCGTCGAGGCCGCCGACGACTTCGACTTCTACGGCTACCTCGTCACACACCTGTCGGGCGGCGCCCGCGCCGACTACGTCATCGTCGACGAGGCGCAGTTCTTCACGCCCGACCAGATCGACCAGCTCGCGCGCATCGTCGACGACCTGCGGCTGGACGTCTTCGCCTTCGGGATCACCACCGACTTCCGCACCAGGCTCTTCCCCGGCTCCCGGCGTCTGGTGGAGATGGCCGACCGGATAGAGGTGCTCCAGGTCGAGGCCCTGTGCTGGTGCGGTGCCCGGGCCACCCACAACGCCCGTACGGTGGACGGGAAGATGGTCGTCGAGGGCGAGCAGGTCGTCGTCGGCGACGTCAACCGTCCCGGCACGGCGATCGGCTACGAGGTGCTCTGCCGCCGCCACCACATCCGGCGGATGACCGCGGCCGCGGCCCGTGCGGCGGCGATCTCGCCGGACGTCCTGCCGGTCGACTAGCCGGCGCTACTGCGTGCCGCCGACCGGCTGCGGCCGGGAGTGGATCACGGTGAAGACCGCGCCCTCGGGGTCCGCCACGGTCGCCAGCCGGCCGTACTCGGACTCGCGCGGTGTGCGGATGACGCTGCCGCCCAGCTCCAGCACCCGGCGGGCGGCGGCGTCGGTGTCGGAGACCTCGAAGTACGTCATCCAGTGCGCCCCGCGGTCGCGCGGCACGGCCCGGCCGACGCCGTGGACGCCGCCGACCGGGCGGCCGGCGAGGTTCAGCGTGACGTAGTCGATGTCGGTGGAGACGACCGCGTCGGCCTCCAGCCCGAAGACCACCGAGTAGAAGGTGCCGACCAGCGACGTGTCGCGGGTGATCAGCTCGTTCCACACCGGCGTGCCCGGTTCGCCGCGGACCTCGGTCCCGCGGTGGTGCCGTGCCTGCCACACCCCGAACACCGCGCCCATCGGGTCCGAGGCGACGGCCAGCCGTCCCGCGTCGTCCGCGTCCAGCGGGCCGACGCCCACCGTGCCGCCGCAGATCCGGATCAGCTCGGCGGTCTTGTCGGCGTCGTCGGCGGCGAAGTAGGTCGTCCAGGCGATCGGCAGGCGCCGGTCCCCGGGCAGCTCGCCGATGCCCGCCACGCTCTTCCCGCCCAGTGTGGCGCGTACGTACGGGCCCAGCGAATGCGGACCGGGGTGGAACTCCCAGCCGAACAGCCGGCTGTAGAACTCCTGCGTGGCCTCGACGCTGTGGGCCAGCAGGCTGACCCAGCACGGGCTGCCGTGCTGGTGGCGGTTCCCTACCTCGGTCATCGATTCTCTCCTGGGGAGCAGCGCTCGGGCTTGCAGGGGAAGTGCCACAGCGATGCTCGCACCACCGGGTGTGCCGTGGACCGGGGGCCGCGCCGCAGGTTTTCCGTGCCGGTGACCACAATGGGCTTATGCATCCTGTCATTACCGTAACCGAATTGGCCGCATTGCCGAAGGGCGTCCCCGCAGGCGCCGCACTTCTGGACGTGCGGTGGCAACTGGGCGGTCCGCCCGGCCGCCCCGCCTACGAGGCCGGCCACCTGCCCGGCGCGCACTACGTCGACCTGGACACCGAACTCGCCGGGCCGCCCGGTGCGCAGGGGCGTCATCCCCTCCCGGACCTCGCGGTATTCACGGCCGCCATGCGCCGCGCGGGTGTCGGTCCGGACCGCGAGGTCGTGGTCTACGACGGCGGCCTCGGCTGGGGCGCGGCGCGCGCGTGGTGGCTGCTGCGGTGGGCCGGGCACGAGCGGGTGCGCGTCCTGGACGGCGGGCTGGCCGCGTGGACGGCGGCGGGGCTGCCCCTCGTCACGGACGTCCCCGCCGACGAGGAGGGCGAGTTCACCGCCGCTCCGGGCGCGCTCGGCGTGCTCACCGCCGACGAGGCGGCGGCGCTGGCCCGCCGCGGTGTCCTCCTGGACGCCCGGGCCGCGGAGCGCTACCGGGGCGACACCGAGCCCATCGACCCGGTCGCCGGTCACATCCCCGGCGCGGTCAACGCCCCGACCACGGAGAACGTCGTCCCGGGGACCGGGGTCCTCCTCGCCGCCGACGAACTGGCGGAGCGCTTCGCCAAGGCGGGGGCCACGCCCGGGAGCGAGGTCGGCGTCTACTGCGGCTCCGGCGTCTCAGGCGCCCACGAGGTGCTGGCGCTGGCGGTCGCCGGCATCCCCGCGGCGCTCTACGTCGGCTCCTGGAGCGAGTGGTCCGCGGCGGGCCGCGACGTGGCGACCGGGCCACAGCCGGGCTGACGCGGCGCCGGCTCCCGGAGCCCGGCCCACGCGGAGGAGGACACCGGGGCACCCCCGAGGGGCCGTGCCCCGGTCAGTCCTGCTTCTTGCGCCGGCTCCCGAAGACGATCTCGTCCCAGCTCGGCACCGTCGCCCGCCGCCCCGGGCGGACCCCGTCGGCCTCGGCCTGGCGGTCGGTGGACCCGACCAGCCGGTCGCGGTGGGCGCCGACCGAACGCGGCATCAGGACGTCGGCGTACGCGGATCCCGCGCCGGCGCTCGCGGCGGGGGCGGGCGGTGCCTCCTCCTCGGCCACGGGCACTTCGGGGCCGTCCTCGGTGACCGCCGCCGCGGCAGGTGTGTCGGGCGTGGTGGAGGGCGGCCCCGCCTGGGCCGGCACCACCATGTCGCCGCGGAAGCTGGGGACCGCCTCCAGGAGGCTGGTCAGGGAGTCGCGCTCCTCCTCCGCCCGCTCCTCGGCCGTGCGTTCCGCCCGCTCGGCGCGGTCGGGCCGCTCCAGCGCGCGGTCGCGCGGGAGCCGGGCGATCCGGGGCACGAAGGGGTAGCTCGGCTCCTGCGCCGCCTCCTGGGTCGTCTCCCCGATGAGCGCGCGCGCCTCGTCGTCCACGGCCTGGACCAGGCGGCGCGGCGGGTCGTACGTCCAGCTCGCCGAATGCGGCTCGCCGGCTACGCGGTAGACGAGGAGGACCTCCCAGGTGCCGTCGTCGCGGCGCCAGGAGTCCCACAGGACGCTGTCCTTCTCGGCGCCGCGCAGCAGCAGGCGCTCGGCGACCGCCTCACCGAGCTGCGGACCGGTGCTCTCGCCCTGGCGCCGCACCGCGGTCTTGCGGGCCCTTTCGGCCATGAAGGCGCGCTCGGCCAGCACCGGGCCCTCGAAACGCCGGACGCGCTCCACCGGGATCCCGGCGAGCTGCGCGACCTCCTCCGCCGTGGCACCGGCTCGTATCCGCGCCTGGATGTCGCGCGGGCGCAGATGGCTCTCGACCTCGATCTCGATCTGGCCCAGCCGCGCGCGGTCGTTGCGGATGGCGGCGCGAAGGCGCTCGTCGATCGGAAGCGTGTACTCGGTGCTGTCGGCAGCCTTGAGAACCAGTCGTGTGCCGTCGTTGCTGACAGCCACGACACGCAGTTCGGGCACGGTTACCTCCCGGGTGGTGCCTGCCGACGTCACGTGCGTCGCTGCTCCCGATGGACGAGTGTGACCTGCCCGGGTGCAGCCTGCCACAACCTTGCTGAGTTTCCCGGCGTGTCGGGCATGTGCCGTGACACGCCGTTATGGCACGGTTACCTATTCGCAACGCTGAGTGACCAAACGCGCCACTCGGCGTCAAGTGTCTCCGGTTCGATCGACGGCACCCCGGGACGAGTGCGCCGCCTCCCCCCGGAGCCAGGATTTGTCACAGTACTCCATTTGGGCCACGTCGGTGGGGCGCCGCGCCGTCGAACTTCGCGCGCGCCAAGGGAGTTGGGGCAGGATCTTCACAAAAACCCCACAAGTGGAACTATTCCCCGAGCACCCGCCGCAGGTAGTCGTTCCGGAACAGCCGGTCCGGGTCGAGCCGGTCGCGCAGGGCGGTGAACTCCGCGAAGCGGGGGTAGACCTTGGCGAGGTGGTCCGCGTCCCGGGTGTGGATCTTGCCCCAGTGGGGGCGGCCCTGATGGGCGGTCATGATCTGCTCCACCGCGGTGAAGTACTCCATGTACCGGCTGCCCCGGTACATGTGCACCGCGACGTAGGCGGTGTCCCGGCCCGAGGCCGTCGACAGGGCGATGTCGTCCGCCGGGGCGGTCCGCACCTCCACGGGGAAACTGATCCTGAACTCCGACGACTCGACCATGGACTTCAGTTCGCGCAGCACCTCCACCGCTGCCTCGCGCGGCACCGCGTACTCCATCTCCACGAAACGCACACGGCGCGGGTGGGTGAACACCCGGTACGGGATGTCGGTGTAGGTGCGGGCCGACAGCGCCCGGCTGGAGACCTGGGCGATGCCCGGGATGAGGGAGGGCGCCGCCCGGCCCACCGAGCAGGCCGCCTGGAAGACCCCGTTGGACAGGAACTCGTCGTCGATCCATCCGCGCACCCCCGGGACCGGGGCGGCGGGACCCTGGCTGCGGTTGTTCCGCTTGGTGTTGCAGCCGTCGGTGTGCGGGAACCAGTAGAACTCGAAGTGCTCGTTCTCCTCGACCAGTTGGTCGAACTCCGCGACCACCCGGTCGAAGCGCATGGGCTCCTCGCGCGCGGTGAGCAGGAAGAGCGGCTCCACCGCGAGGGTGATCGAGCCGACCACGCCGAGCGCGCCGAGCCCGATCCTGGCGGCGGCGAAGACCTCGGCGTTCTCCTGCGCCGAGCAGGTGAGCACCGACCCGTCGGCGAGCACCAGTTCCAGCGCCTTGATCTGGGCGGCTATGGAGCCCGAGTCCCGGCCCGTGCCGTGGGTGCCGGTGCTGGTCGCACCGGCCACCGTCTGCTCCATGATGTCGCCCATGTTCGTGAGCGACAGGCCCTCGGCGGCGAGCAGCGCGTTGAGGTGCTTGAGCTGGACGCCCGCCTCCACCGTGACCGTGCCGGCCTCGCGGTCGATGCCCCGCACCGCGGTCATCCGCTCGGGCCGGATCAGGACGCCCGAGGTGGCCGCCGCCGAGGTGAAGGAGTGCCCGGTGCCCACGGCCTTGGCCGGGAGGCCGTCCTTCGCGGCCTTGCGGATCACGGCCGCCAGTTCGTCCGTCGAGGCGGGCGACTCCGTCCGCGCGGGCAGGGCCCGTACGTTGCCCGCCCAGTTACGCCATGTGGCCTTCCCGGCGGTCCTGCTCGTCGTAGCCATGCGCTCGCGTCCCCTCCAAGTCCGGCGCCGGCTCCAGCCGGCGGTACCCCAGGAACGCCGCCACCACGGCGAGCGCCGCGGCGGAGGCGGGCACCGCGAACGCGGCCCGGGCCCCCGCCGCGTCGATGACCCACCCGGCCAGAGAGGCGCCGAGCGCCACACCGACCGCGAGACCCGTGCTCGTCCACGTCATGCCCTCGGTCAGCTTCGCGCGCGGTACCAACTGCTCGACGAGCGCCATGGTGGTGACCATCGTCGGTGCGATGGACAGGCCCGCGACGAACAGCGCCACGGCCAGGAACGGCAAGTTCCCGACCAGTAGTGGCGGGATCATACTCACGCCCATGGCCGCCACGCCCAGCAGGAAGCGGCGGGAGGCCGTACCCCTCGGCCTCATCAGGCCGAAAAGCACCCCCGCGAGGCAGGATCCCGCCGCGTACACCGCCAGCACCACGCTCGCCGCGGCCTTTTGGCCCTGCTCCTCGGCGAAGGCCACGGTGGTCACGTCCACGGCTCCGAAGATCGCCCCGGTCGCGACGAAGGTCAGCACCAGCACCTGCAGCCCGCGGGAGCGCAGCGCGGAACCCGGGGTGTGCTGCTCGCGCGGGTGCGGTGGCGGCTCGGTGGCGCGCTGCGCGGTCAGCAGCACCACCCCGGCCGCCAGGAAGAGCACCGCCAGCAGCGGCCCCGCCTCCGGGAACCAGATCGTGCAGAGCCCGATCGACAGGATCGGGCCCACGATGAAGCAGACCTCGTCGACGACGGACTCGAAGGAGTAGGCGGTGTGCAGCAGCGCGGGCGACCCCCGGTGGATCATGGTCCAGCGCGCCCGCACCATGGCGCCCAGGCTCGGGGTCGTCCCCGCCAGCGCGACGCACGCGAAGAGCGTCCAGTCCGGGGCCCCGGTCCGCACGCAGACCAGCAGGCCCGCGACCGCCAGCACCGTGATCCCGGCGGCCGGGCGCAGCACCCTGCGCTGTCCGTACCGGTCGACCAGGCGCGACACCTGCGGGCCGAGGGCCGCCGCGGCCAGCGCCAGGGTGGCCGCGAGCCCGCCGGCGATCCCGTAGCGGCCGGTGACCTGGGACATCATCGTCACGATGCCGATGCCGAGCATGGACAGCGGCATCCGGCCGATGAAACCCGCCGCCGAGAAACCCCTGGTCCCCGGAGTGGAGAAGATCGCGCGATAGGGACTGGACACGGGCGCTCCACGGCTTCGTCGCCGACGTCTCAAGGGGCTGAAGTAAGGAATGTGACTGTGTCACACAGCTTACAAAGGGAGCGCAAGCGATTTTCGCCGGTTCCTCGGCCGTCACCGCCGGGTGGCAGGATCGGAACATGTCCGATCACACCGAGGCCCGCACCGCCGCTCCGTACGACGCACTGCTCCTGCTGTCCTTCGGGGGGCCCGAGGGGCCCGATGACGTCGTCCCCTTCCTGGAGAACGTCACGCGCGGCCGCGGCATCCCCCGTGAGCGCCTGAGGGAGGTGGGGCAGCACTACTTCCTGTTCGGCGGGGTCAGCCCCATCAACGCGCAGAACCGCGAACTGCTGGAGGCGTTGCGCAAGGACTTCGCCGGGCACGGTCTCGACCTGCCCGTCTACTGGGGCAACCGCAACTGGGCGCCCTACCTGACGGACACCCTGCGCGAGCTGACCGAGGACGGCCACCGCCGGGTGCTGGTCCTGGCCACCAGCGCGTACGCCTCCTACTCCGGCTGCCGGCAGTACCGGGAGAACCTCGCCGACTCCCTGGCCGCCCTGGAGGCCGAGGGCCGCACCGTCCCCCGCGTGGACAAGCTGCGGCACTACTTCAACCACCCCGGCTTCGTCCGGCCCATGGTCGACGCGGTGCTCACCGCCCTCGCCACGCTGCCCGAGGACGTCCGCGAGGGGGCGCACCTGGCGTTCACCACCCACTCGATCCCCACGGCGGCCGCCGACACCTCCGGCAGGCCCGAGGACCACACCGAGGACGGAGCCGGCGGGGCCTACGTCGCCGAGCACCTGGACACCGCCCGGCTGATCGCCGACGCGGTGCGCGAGGCCACCGGCACCGACCGCCCGTGGAAGCTCGTCTACCAGTCCCGCAGCGGCGCCCCCCACATCCCGTGGCTGGAGCCCGACATCTGCGACCACCTGGAGGAGCTGCACGACTCCGGGGTTCCCGCCGCCGTCATGGTGCCGATCGGCTTCGTCTCCGACCACATGGAGGTCAAGTACGACCTCGACACCGAGGCGACCGCCAAGGCCGCCGAACTCGGCCTGCCCGTCGCCCGCGCCGCCACCGTGGGCGCGGACCCGCGCTTCGCCGCCGCCGTCCGCGAGCTGGTGCTGGAGCGCGCCGCCACTGAGCGGGGCCTGGCCCCCGAGCGGTGCGCGCTGGGCGCGCTCGGGCCCAGCCACGACGTGTGCCCCGTGGGCTGCTGCCCGGCACGCAGCCCCCGCCCGGCCGCCGCGGGCGCCGAGTGACCGAGTGACCGAGACACCGAAACGCACGAGGAGTGCCATGACCGACCACCTCAAGGACGAACTCCTGGCCGTGGCCCTCGAGGCCGCCCGCAGGGCGGGCGAGCTGCTGCGACACGGCCGCCCGGCCGACCTCGGAGTGGCCGCCACCAAGAGCAGCCCGATCGACGTCGTCACCGAGATGGACATCGCCGCCGAGAAGCTGATCGCCTCCTTCATCACCGAGCACCGCCCCGACGACGGGCTCCTGGGCGAGGAGGGCGCCAGCATCCCGGGCAGCAGCGGGGTCCGGTGGGTGATCGACCCGCTGGACGGCACCGTGAACTATCTCTACGGCCTGCCGTCGTGGGCCGTGAGCATCGCGGCCGAGCTGGACGGCGAGACGCTCGTCGGGGTCGTCGAGGCCCCGATGCGGGGCGAGAGCTACCGCGCGGTGCTGGGCCGGGGTGCCTGGGTCAACGAGCGCGAGGCGGCCGTGCGCCCTGCGCCGCCGCTTGACCAGGCGCTGATCGGCACCGGCTTCGGCTACCTGAAGGAGCGCCGCGAGGGGCAGGCGAGGGTGCTGCGCGAGCTGGTGCCGCAGGTGCGGGACATACGCCGCGGGGGATCCGCCGCCATCGACCTGTGCGACGTGGGCTGCGGCCGCCTGAACGCCTACTACGAGCGCGGCCTCAACCCGTGGGACTACACGGCGGGTGCCCTGTTCGCCCGGGAGGCCGGCGCCCTGACCGGGGGCCGGCCGGGAGAGCCGGAGTCCACGGGGCTCACCGTCGCGGCCCCGCAGGGGCTGTTCGAGCCCCTGCAGCGGCTGCTCGACGAGCTCGGCGCCTGGCACGACTGAGGCCGCCGGCGCCACCGCCGCCGCCCGACGCGAAGGCCCGCCGCCCGGTGCGGAACCGGCGGCGGGCACGCGAACGCCCCGGCACCTGTCCAGGTCTCCGGGGCGCGGCGTTCGGCTGTGCCGCCCTGGGCGATCTCAGGCGATCTTGGGCAGCACCTGGACGCCGTGCTCTGCGGCGAGGCGGCGAAGATCGGCCAGTTCGGCCTCCTCGACCTCGGCCAGGAACTCGTCCCCGTCCTCGCGGGCGCGCAGTAGGTCGGATTCGGTGCTGTGTATGCGCTGCAGGATTCCAGTGGTGAATGCGTCCATCAGGTGGCGCCCCCTCGTCGTCGTGGGTTGACACAGGGATATTCGTCTTCGTGCGATGTGCGGGGTCGATCACAGGTCTTGTCGGGGGACCCCTCGGACCGCACAGCGGCTACTGCCACGGGAGTTGCGGACGCCCTGCGGGCGTGATCGGGGGTGTGCAGTCGTCCTCCCCAGGCCCACCGGAGGGGAAACCTCCGGGACGCGAGGAATTCGGCGCCGAGTCCTCTTACCCATGTTTTACGGCCGCCCGGTGCAGGATGGAGGAGCGTTCGGCCTGCACAGGCGGGCTGGGCGCGGCTCTTTGAGAAGTGCCTAGGGAAGGAACAGCGCCTTGCGCGTACTGGTCGTCGAGGACGAGCAACTGCTCGCCGATGCGGTAGCCACCGGACTGCGCCGTGAGGCCATGGCGGTCGACGTCGTCTACGACGGCGGCGCCGCCCTGGAGCGGATCGGGGTGAACGACTACGACGTCGTCGTCCTCGACCGCGACCTGCCGGTCGTCCACGGGGACGACGTGTGCCGCAAACTGGTGGAACTGGGCCTGCCGACCCGCGTGCTGATGCTGACCGCGGCCGGCGACGTCAGCGACCGCGTCGAGGGCCTGGAGCTGGGCGCCGACGACTACCTCCCCAAGCCCTTCGCCTTCACCGAACTCACCGCCCGCGTACGGGCCCTCGGCCGCCGTACGACCGCGCCGCTGCCGCCCGTGCTGGAGCGTGCCGGGATCAAGCTCGACCCCAACCGCCGCGAGGTGACCAGGGAGGGCCGGCAGGTCCAGCTGGCCCCGAAGGAGTTCGCGGTGCTGGAGGTGCTGCTGCGCAGCGAGGGCGCCGTGGTGTCCGCGGAGCAGCTGCTGGAGAAGGCCTGGGACGAGAACACCGATCCCTTCACCAACGTCGTGCGGGTCACCGTCATGACCCTGCGCCGCAAGCTCGGGGAGCCCGCGGTGATCGTCACCGTCCCCGGCTCCGGATACCGGATCTGATCCGCCGTGCCCGCGCCCTCGTCCTCGCCGACGACCCCGCCCGCGTCGCAGGCCATCCCGCCCAAGCCCACCTGGGACCCCAAGCCCGCCGCGCGGCCGATGCCCCTGCTGCGCCCCACGATCCGGATAAGGCTCACCCTGCTCTACGGCGGCATGTTCCTGATCGCCGGGGTGATACTGCTGTGGATCATCTACATGCTGGCGGCCCAGGCCATCCGCCAGGGCACCGAGGCGCAGTTCCACGTCGAGGCGGGCCGGCTCTCGCTCACCGGGCTGTGCCCCGAGCTGCCCACCGGCCCGACCAACCCGGACGCCTTCAACAAGGCCTACGTCCACTGCCTGGCCGTGCAGCGCGAGACCGCCCTCAACGTCCTGCTCAAGCGCTCGCTCTTCGCGCTCGTCGGCCTCGCCGTGCTCGCCTTCGCCTTCGGTTACCTGCTGGCCGGCCGTGTGCTGGCGCCGCTCGGCCGGATCACCCGCACCGCGCGCGGCGTGGCGAGCTCCGACCTCACCCAGCGGATCCACCTGACCGGCCCGGACGACGAGCTCAAGGAGCTGGCCGACACCTTCGACGACATGCTGGAGCGCCTGGAGCGGTCCTTCGACGCCCAGCGCCGCTTCGTCTCCAACGCCTCCCACGAGCTGAGAACGCCGCTGGCGATCACCCGCACGCTGCTGGAGGTCCAGCTCGCCGATCCGAACGCCTCCCCGGACATGCAGCAGCTGGGCAAGAACCTGCTCGTCACCAACACGCGCAGCGAGCAGCTGGTGGAGGGCCTGCTGCTGCTCGCCCGCAGCGACAACGAGATCGTCGACCGCAAGCCGGTGGACCTCGCGGAGGCGGCCACTCAGGCGCTGGAGCAGACCCGCAACGAGGCCGACGCCAAGGGCGTGGAGCTGCGTGCCGCGCTGGGCGAGGCCGTCGTGCAGGGCAACGGGGTGCTGCTGGAGCGCATCGCGCTGAACCTGGTGCAGAACGCCGTCCGGTACAACGTCGCGGAGGCGGGCTGGGTCGAGGTCAGCACGGCCCTGGAGCCGGGGTCCGCGGTCCTGACGGTCACCAACACGGGGCCCGTCGTCCCCGCGTATGAGATCGACAACCTGTTCGAACCCTTCCGCCGGCTGGGCACCGAGCGCACGGGCAGCGACAAGGGAGCGGGTCTCGGCCTCTCCATCGCCAAGTCCGTCGCCCGGGCCCACGGTGGCACGATCTCCGCGGTCCCCCGAGAGGGAGGTGGCCTGGTCATGCGGGTTGTCATCCCCGTGTGACCTGTACCACGACACCCCCGGGGGCTTGTTCGCTTTGCGCTGAATTTTGCGGTCTGCGCGCCTCGCGGGCATGCTGTGAGCGATCACACATACGATCCCGGCGCCGGGTACTCTCCGTGATTGCGACCTCCGGGAAAAGAGCGGAAAAATCCATGTTTCCGCAGGTCATGATCACGGGAAGTACACGTGGAGGCGCGAGCAAGGTGCGACAAGTGGTCCGTTTCCGGTCATCACCGGCAGCGGGTGCGATCACCTCTTCGGGGGTGCGGTTGGGTGTCGATTGAGTAACGGCACTTGATGTAAGGCAAAATCTCCGCTTCGGGCCGGGCACAAGACCGGCCTCCCATGCGTTACGTGCGCTGGAGACACCGCAGACACCCAGAGGGGGAGAGCGATACATGGCTACTGATTACGACACCCCACGCAAGACAGACGATGACGTCAACGAGGACAGCATCGAAGAACTGAAGGCCAGGCGGAACGACAAGTCGACTTCTACGGTCGACGTGGACGAGTTCGACCAGGCCGAGTCCCTCGAGCTGCCCGGAGCCGACCTCTCCAACGAGGAGCTGTCGGTCCGGGTCCTGCCCCGGCAGGCGGACGAGTTCACCTGCATGAGCTGCTTCCTCGTGCACCACCGCAGCCAGCTGGCGACGGAGAAGAACGGCAACCCGATCTGCCGCGACTGCGCGGCCTGACGGACAGCCGGACCGTGGCGAGCGACGACGAGCGAGGCCACGAGGCCTCGCTCGCGGGCGCGACGGAGGGGCCGGCGGGCGAGCTCGTCCCGTCCCGTCCCCCCGGCCGTGCCTCACGGGCACGGGCACGCGCCAAGGCGGCGCTGAACACCTTCGTCGACGGGCTCGTCGAGACGGCCCCGAGGGTCCCCGTCAGGGACCTGGAGACGCTTCGCCGCCAGTTCCCCGGGCTCGGGCCCGAGGAGCTGGCCGACAAGCTGGTGAGCGCCGCCACGATGGGCACCGCGACGGTCGGCGCCGGCATCGGCGCCGCCGCCATGCTGCCCACCCCGCCGGCCATGCCGGCGGAGCTGGCCTCGGAGACCCTCGGGGTCGCCCTGGTCGAGTACAAGCTGATCGCCGAGCTGCACGAGGTCTACGGGCTGCGCGCCCCGGGCACGCTGCGGCAGCGGTCGGCGATGTACCTCGCCGAGTGGACGGAGCGGCGCGGCATCGACTTCTCCAAGCCGTCCACGCTGAACATCGCCCTCGGCGGCAGGATGAAGCGCGAGCTGCGCCAGCAGCTGATGAAGCGCACCATGCGCAATCTGCCGACGCTGACCCCGTTCATGGTCGGCGCGGCCGTCGGCGCCGTGATGAACCGGCGGGACACCAAGAAGCTCGCGGAGCAGATCCGCAAGGACCTGCGCGCCCGCCAGGTGCCCTGGGGACTGCTGTCCGCCGAGGAGGAGCCTCCGCCCGCACTCGGGCCCGGCGGGTGACCGGGCAGGCCCCGGGCGCCCCGTGGCGGGGCGCCGGCCCGCTCAGACGCGTACGTCCCGCAGGACCGCGGCGAGGCGCTCGGGCGAGCGTGTCGACAGGTACAGGTACGGCGTCGGGTCCTCCGGGTCGGTGACCTCGATCTTGAGGGCGGTCGGCACATAGGCGCGCAGCAGCATGAAGGCGCGCGGATCGGCCTTGTACGACCGCCAGGCCAGGGCCTCGTCCCGGTCCAGCACCGTGGCTTCGCCGAGCGCCGCGACCGGGATCTTCGCGTCCCCGGCCACCAGCGAGCCGGCGACCACCCGCAGCCGCGGCGAACCGTACGCACTGACCACGGCCGCACCGGCGGCCGTGCCGCCCACCAGCCCCGCGAGCAGGGCCAGGGGCCCGAGGGGCAGCAGGATCAGCGCCAGTGAGACGCCCGCGCCGACGGCGAGGCCCCACCAGGAACGCGGCGCGGTCAGCCGCTCCTCATAGCTCATGACGGTCATGACACCAAGCTTGTCATGCGGCACCGTCAGCGCCCGCCCCGGGACCGCAGCCTGCTCAGCGCGTGAGCGGCCCGAGGGGGGCGCCGCAGCCCCGTGGCGACCTGCTTGGCCCAGTCGGTCGCGGCGGTCGGCAGGGCGGCGTCCAGGACCGCGGAGGAGCGCGCGTCGGTGCCCACCAGGTAGCGGGGGAGCGGCCGTGGCGCCGTGAGCGCCTTCAGGACGGTGCGCGCCACCGGCCGCGGCGAGGGCAGCTCCCGCTTGATCATCTCCTCCGCGGCCTCGTACTGGTGCCGGTAGGCCGAGTTGCGGCGCTGCGGCAGCCTGCTCGCGCCGCGCTGCCAGATGTCCGTGCCGTACGAGCCGGGCTCCACCAGCACGACCTTGACCCCGAAGGGGGCCGCCTCCATCCGCAGCGCGTCCGTCACCGCCTCCAGGCCCTGCTTGCTGGCGCAGTACCAGCCGAGCAGCGGCATCGACACCCGCCCCGAGATCGACGAGATGTTGACGATCCGCCCCGCCCGCCGGGTGCGCATCGTCGGCAGCACCAGGCGGGCGATACGCGCCGGGGCCACCAGGTTGGTCTCCAGCTGCTGCCGCACCTGCTCGTCGTCGACGTCCTCGATCGCGCCCGGCTGGGCGATCCCCGCGTTGTTCACCACCGCCCAGGGGCCGCCGTCCGTCATCGTGGCGATCTCGGTGAACGCCCGGACGGACGAGGTGGCGTCCGTGACGTCCAGGAGCACGGTGCGCACCGACGCGCCCGTGCGGTCCACCGCCTCCCGCAGCGCCTGCGCCTTCTCCTCGCTCCGTACCGTCCCGATGACGTCGAAGCCGGCGTGGGCCAGTTCGAGGGTGGTGGCGAGGCCGATCCCGCACCCGGCTCCTGTGACGACGACGGACCTGGGGGTCATGTGGTGCTCCAAGGGAAGGTGCTTCGGTGATGGGCGGGCCGCGGGGCCGGAAGGACAACGGCCGGGCGGCGGGAATCGATCCCGCAGGAGGGTAGGGTCTCCCGCGTGAGTGGAGCTACGACCGACGCCGGCCCGGACCGCCCGGGCCTGACACCGCCGCGCGACGCCGTCGCGCCGGAGCGGCACCCCGACGCCCCCGCACCCGGTGAACCGCTGGGCGCGCACTACGACCACTGCTTCGGCTGTGGCGGGGCGCAGCCGCACGGGCTGCACCTGGAGGCCACGGCCGGTGAGGGCGTCAGCGTGACCGCCGAGTTCACGGTCCAGCCCGCTCACCAGGGCGCCCCGGGCCTGGCGCACGGCGGTGTGCTGGCCACGGCGCTCGACGAGACGCTCGGCTCCCTCGCCTGGCTGCTGCGCACCATCGCCGTGACCGGCCGCCTGGAGACCGACTTCGTGCAGCCCGTGCCGGTCGGCGCCACCCTCCACCTGGAGGCCCGCTGCACCGCCGTGGCCGGGCGCAAGATCTACTCCACCGCGGTGGGCCGGATCGGCGGCCCGGACGGCCCGGTCGCGGTCCGCGCGGACGCGTTGTTCATCGAGGTCAAGCTGGAGCACTTCACCGACAACGGCCGCCCCGAGGAGATCCGCGCCGCGATGTCCGACCCCGACCAGGTCAAGGTCGCGCGCGCCTTCGAGGTGAACCCGTGACCGGCGGTGCTCGCCCCCCGGTCGACGTCCTCATCCACCGTTTGCACGAGGACGTCCCGATTCCTTCGTACGGGCACCCGGGCGACGCCGGAGCCGACCTCGTCACCACCGAGACGGCCGAACTGGCCCCCGGTGAGCGCGCCGTACTGCCCACGGGGGTGTCGATCGCGCTGCCGGAGGGCTACGCGGCCTTCGTGCACCCGCGCTCGGGCCTCGCCGCGAGGTGCGGAGTGGCCCTCGTGAATGCCCCGGGAACGGTTGATGCCGGGTACCGTGGGGAGATCAAGGTGATCGTGGTCAACCTGGACCCGCGCGAGAGCGTACGGTTCGCAGCAGGTGACCGGATCGCCCAACTGGTCGTCCAGCAGGTCGAGCGGGTCCGCTTCCACGAGGTGGCGGAACTGCCCGGTTCGGTACGGGCGGCAGGGGGCTTCGGCTCCACGGGGGGTCATGCCGCGGTGGATGGCTCGCCGGTCGGTCCGTCCGGCAATGGATACGCATCGGTCATCGCTGACCGGGAAGGACAGTGACGTGTTCCGTCGTCGTCGCAAGGAGCGCGGAGACGCCCTCGACGAGCTCGCGGCCGAAGGCCCTGACGAGCTGGCCGAAGACGCCGAGGAGTCGGACGACTCCATGGAGTCCCGTCGGTACAACCTTCCGCCCGCCCCGAGGCCGGACGGCCCGTGGGACGTGAGTGAGGTCAGGGACCCGGCCGAGGGCAGGGTCGACCTGGGCGGCATCTTCGTACCCGGTGTGCAGGGCATGGAACTGCGTGTCGAGGTGGCCGGGGAGTCCATCGTCGCCGCGACCGTGGTGCTCCGGGAGAGCGCCGTCCAGTTGCAGGGCTTCGCCGCCCCCAAGTCGGAGGGCATCTGGGGCGAGGTCCGCGACGAGATCGCCTCCGGCATCACCAAGCAGGGCGGCATCGTCGACGAGGTCGAGGGTCCGCTGGGCTGGGAGCTGCGCGCTCAGGTGCCGGTGCAGCTGCCCAACGGCGCCAACGGCGTCCAGGTCGTGCGCTTCGTCGGCTGCGACGGCCCGCGCTGGTTCCTGCGGGGCGTCATCTCCGGGCAGGGCGCCGTCCAGCCCGAGACCGCCGGCCTGCTGGAGCAGATCTTCCGCGACACCGTCGTCGTCCGCGGCGAGTCGCCGATGGCGCCGCGCGATCCGATCGTGCTGAAGCTGCCCAACGACGCCCAGATGGTGCCCGAGGGCATCGCCCAGGACGAGAGCGGCCGCTTCTCCGACGGCATCGACCCGATGCGCCGCGGACCGGAGATCACCGAGGTCCACTGAAGCCGGGGCCCAGCGCCCCGACCACGCCCGACGCCCGTGGGCCGACCTGTGAGAACAGGTTGGCCCACGGGCGTTTTCGCAGCTCACGCCGGTGAACGTCAAAGGACCGTCAAGGCGCAGCCGGGGCCCGTACGGAAACCGTCAACGGGGTCCGCGCACGGCTGGAACGGAGTTTCCCTGGCCTGGTCGACGTGTCGTCCAGAGCTGGGAGCACACGATGACCGACCTCGTCTTCGTCGTCACCACGATCGCGGTCTTCGCACTGGTCGCCCTGATCGCCAAGGCGGTGGCCAGGCTGTGAGCGCCGAGAACATCGCCGGCCTCGTCGTCGCCGCGGCCCTGCTGGTCTACCTGATCGCGGCGCTCGTCCGGCCCGAGCGGTTCTGAGGTCCGGACATGGGCCCCATCACCGCTGACGTGCTCCAGGTCACCGCGCTCGTCGTGGCGCTGGCCCTGGTGTACCGCCCCTTCGGCGACTACATGGCCGCCGTCTACAGCTCCGACCGGCACCTGCGGGTCGAGCGGTGGGTCTACCGCTGCCTCGGCGCCGACCCGGACGCCCGGATGCGCTGGCCGGCCTACCTCAGGGCGGTGCTGGCCTTCTCCCTGGTGGGCGTGCTGTTCCTGTACCTGTTCCTGCGGGTCCAGAACCATCTCCCGCTCTCCCTGGGCTTCGCCGCGATCCCGCCCGGCCAGGCGTTCAACACGGCGGCCTCGTTCGTGACCAACACGAACTGGCAGTCCTACATGGGCGAGAACACCATGGGCCACGCCGCCCAGACCGCCGGCCTCGCCGTGCAGAACTTCGTCTCGGCGGCGGTCGGCATGGCCGTGGCCATCGCGCTCGTCCGCGGCTTCGTCCGCTCCCGCACCGGCGAGCTCGGCAACTTCTGGGCCGACATGGTCCGCGGCACCATTCGCATCCTGCTGCCCGTCGCGTTCGTCGCCGCGATCGTGCTGGTGGGCTTCGGGGCGATCCAGAACTTCGCCGGGTGGCACGAGATCACCACCCTCGCGGGCGGCCACCAGACGCTGACCGGCGGCGCCGTGGCGTCCCAGGAGGCCATCAAGGAGCTCGGCACCAACGGAGGCGGTTTCTACAACGCCAACTCCGCCCACCCCTTCGAGAACCCGGACGCGTTCACCAACCTCTTCGAGGTCTTCCTGCTCCTGGTCGTCCCGTTCTCGCTCACCCGCACCTTCGGGAGGATGGCCGGCAACCTCAAGCAGGGCTACGCGCTCCTCTCCGCGATGGGCCTGATCTGGATCGGCTTCGTGACGCTGATGACCTGGGTCGAGACCGCGCACCCCGGCTCGGCGAACCAGATCGCGGGCGCCGCCCTGGAGGGGAAGGAGCAGCGTTTCGGCGTCGGCGCCTCGTCGTTGTTCGCGGTGAGCACCACCCTGACGTCGACCGGCGCGGTGGACTCCTTCCACTCCTCCTTCACCGGCCTCGGCGGAGGCATCGCCCTGCTGGGCATGATGCTGGGCGAGATCGCCCCCGGCGGCGTCGGCTCCGGTCTCTACGGCATCCTGATCATGGCGGTCATCGCGGTGTTCATCGCCGGCCTGATGGTCGGGCGCACCCCGGAGTACCTGGGCAAGAAGATCGGCACCCGCGAGATCAAGCTCGCCGCCCTGTACATCCTGGTCACCCCGGCCGTCGTGCTGGTCTTCACCGCCCTGGCCATGGCGCTGCCTACCCCGCCGCACTCCATGCTCAACAGCGGGCCGCACGGCTTCTCCGAGGTCCTGTACGCCTACACCTCGGCGGGCAACAACAACGGCTCCGCCTTCGCCGGCCTGAACGCGGACACGCAGTGGTACAACACCACGCTCGGCCTCGCGATGCTCCTCGGCCGCTTCGTCCCGATGGTCTTCGTCCTGGCGCTGGCCGGCTCGCTCGCCCGGCAGACGCCGGTGCCCGCCACCACGGGCACCCTGCGCACCGAGAAGCCCCTCTTCGCCGGTCTGCTCGTCGGCGCGATCCTGATCATCACCGCCCTGACCTACTTCCCGGCGCTCGCCCTCGGCCCGCTCGCGGAGGGCCTGTCATGAGCCGCACGACCACCCCCACCCCCGCGGAGGGAACCATGTCCACCGACACGCCGGTGCGCGCCTGCGAGGGAGGACCGGCACCGCACACCCCCGACGCGGGCCACGGCGCCCGCATCTCGGGCGGGCTCTTCGACCCGGGCCAGCTGCTGCGGTCCCTCCCGGACGCGCTGCGCAAGCTCGACCCCCGGGTGATGGTCAGGACGCCCGTCATGTTCGTCGTCCTGATCGGCTCGGTGCTCACGACCGCGCTGGCGGTGCTCTCCCCGGCCGACTGGTTCGGCTGGGCGATCACCGCGTGGCTCTGGCTCACCGTGGTCTTCGCCAACCTGGCGGAGGCCGTCGCCGAGGGCCGCGGCAAGGCGCAGGCCGAGACCCTGCGCCGGGCCAAGACGGACACCGTCGCCCGCCGGCTCGTGGACGGCGCCGAGGAGCGCGTTCCCGGCACCGGACTGCGCGTCGGCGACCTCGTGGTCTGCGAGGCGGGCGATGTCATCCCGGGTGACGGCGATGTCGTGGAGGGCGTCGCGTCGGTCGACGAGTCGGCGATCACGGGGGAGTCGGCTCCGGTCATCCGGGAGTCCGGTGGCGACCGCAGCGCGGTGACGGGCGGCACGAAGGTGCTGTCGGACCGGATCGTCGTGCGCATCACNNCCAGGCCGGGTGAGACGTTCATCGACCGCATGATCGCGCTGGTGGAGGGCGCGGCCCGGCAGAAGACGCCCAACGAGATCGCGCTGAACATCCTGCTGGCGTCGCTGACCATCGTCTTCCTGCTGGCGGTCGTCACCCTGCAGCCGTTCGCGATCTACGCGGGCGCCGAGCAG
>NZ_KB892116.1:0-92197 GCF_000373665.1 Streptomyces sp. BoleA5 | reverse complement strand
ACGTCCCCGACGCCTGCGCGATCCCGAAATCCGTCAGCACCACCCGGCCCGACTCCGCCAGCAGCACATTGCCCGGCTTCACATCCCGATGCAGCACCCCCGCCCCATGCGCCGCCCGCAACGCCGCCACCATCGCCCGCCCGATCCGCGCCGCCTCCCCCGGCCCCACCGGACCCCGCTCCTTNAGCAGATCACCCAGCGTCGTCGACGGCACATACTCCATCACGATGACCGGCAGACCCTCGTCATCCACCACGTCATGCACGACCACCACATTCGGATGACTGATCCGCGCCGCGCTGCGCGCCTCCCGACGCGTCCGCTCGAACAACGTCTCCAGCTCGTCGTCCTGCAGATGCGGCTGCGGCGGATGCAACCGCTTCACCGCCACCGCACGCCCCAGCAGCTCGTCCTCGGCCCGCCACACCGTGCCCATACCACCACGGCCGATCCGCTCCACCAGCCGGTACCTCCCGGCCACCAGGCGTCCGAGGTCGGACATCGCGCGATTCTCCTTGGTCATCCGGTGACGGGTCCCACAAGCCGGCCGGCCTCAGGACAGGGCGACGACCCGCGCCTCGGCGGGGCCGGAGTCGAAACGCAGGACGATGTCGTAGAGGTAGGTGTCGCCGGCCTCCGGGCCCAGGTCCGTGCGGGCACCGGGGCGCAGGAGGCCGGAGACGGTCTCGTGCCGTTCGCCCGGCGCCGAGCCGCTGATGGTGACGAGCCGCAGGGGCGTAGGGCCGGTGTTCTCCACGGTGACGGTGCGGGTCCGCGGGCACGGCGCGGCCGAGCCGCCCGCGGGGCACCGGAAGCGCACGTCCCCGAAGTCGCCCAGCCCGCAGGAGACATCGGTGGCGTAGGTGATGTCCGACGAGCAGACCGCGCCGACCCGCAGACCGGCCGCGGGGCCGGCGTCGACCGGCGTCCCGTGGGCGTCGGACCCCCGCGGCTGTGCCACGGCGAACACGCCGAGAGCGGCCGTGGCGAGTGCGGCGGACAGGAGGGCTCTGCGCACCGGGTGCTCCAATGGGCGAGGCCTGGTAAGAACGGCCTCGCGTTCCTCCGGGAATGACACGCGAATTCCAAGGATCCACTCCGGCCCGCTATCCGCGGTCGCCTCTCCCTGCGTAAAGGCGCATGAAATGGGCTTCGGCGACGGCGAGGCGCCGCAGTTCGTCGACGGAGACACTCTCGTCCACGGCGTGGATCTGCGCCTCGGGTTCGCAGAGTCCGATCAGGAGGATCTCGGCCCGGGGGTAGAGGGCGGCGAGGGTGTTGCACAGCGGGATCCCGCCGCCGAGCCCCGCGATGTCCATGTCGCGGCCGCTGTAGGCCGTCCGCATGGCGTCGGCCATGGCCGAGTAGGCGGGGCTCGAGGTGTCGGCGAGGAACGGCTCGCCCTGGGCGGCCTGCTCCACCGACACCCGCGCGCCCCACGGGGTGTGCTTCTCGATGTGGGCGGTCAGCAGCTCGGTGGCCCGCGCGGCGTCGACGCCCGGGGGGATGCGCAGGCTGATCGCCGCCCGCGCGCTCGCGTGGACCGAGGGCGTGGCCCCCACGACGGAAGGGCAGTCGATGCCCATCACGCTCACCGACGGCCGCGCCCAGAGCCGGTCCGCGACGGAGCCGGTGCCGACGAGGCCGACCCCGTCCAGCACCCCGCCGTCCACGCGGAAGTCGGTCTCGGGGTAGGTCAGGCCGCGCCACTCCCCGTCGGCCGCCAGGCCGTCGACCCGGGGCGATCCGTCCTCGTCCACCAGTGAGCCCAGGATCTTGACGAGTGCGGTGAGCGCGTCGGGGGCGGCCCCGCCGAACTGGCCTGAGTGCAGGTTGCCGCGGAGGGTCTCGACGGTGATCCGGAGCATCGTGATGCCGCGCAGCGACGCGGTGACGGTCGGCGTCCCGAGACGGAAGTTCCCGGCGTCGCCGATGAGGATCACGTCGGCTTCGAGCGCGTCCGGGTGGGCCCGCGCGTACCGCTCCAGACCGCCCGTCGCCTGCTCCTCGGAGCCCTCCACGATCACCTTGACGTTGAGCGGCACGCCGCCGTGCGCCTTCAGCGCGCGCAAGGCCAGGAGGTGCATGACCACAGCGCCCTTGCAGTCCGCGGTGCCCCGTCCGTACCACCGTCCGTCGCGCTCGGTCAGCTCGAAGGGCGGGGTCCGCCAGGCCTGCTCGTCCGGCGCCGGCTGCACGTCGTAGTGCGCGTACAGCAGGATCGTGGGAGCCCCCGCCGGGCCCGCGAGGTGACCGAGCACCGACTGGTGGCCGTCGGGCATGTCGAGGACGCGTACGTCTCCGAACCCTTCGTCCCGCAGGGCGCCGGCGACCCACGCGGCGGCCTTGCGGCATTCCTCGGGGGGCTCGACGGCGGGGTCCGCGACCGACCTGAACGCGACGAGTTCGGCGAGTTCGCTCCGCGCCGCCGGGATCAGCGAGGCGACGGTGCCGGCGATGGCGTCGGGGGACAACGGGTGCTCCTTGGCGTACGGGGAAGATTGCGCCGATCGCCGGAGGAGGGGAAACGCCTCCCCGTCACGGGAATTCGACAGCGGTCGCCTCGACCCTATTCGCGTACCCGCGGGCCCGGATAGAAAGCGCGTGCCACTTTCCGCGCCACCGGATTCCGCACCCGCGCGGCCGAGCTGTCCGGCCCCGCGCCCGTACGGTCCCCGACACACGCGTGTCCCCCCGGGGCGGAGCGCCTCGGGGGGACACGCGTGGGACGGCCGGATCAGGCGCCGGCGTCAGCTGCAGCCGCTGGTGGAGCCGCAGCCCTCGCACAGGTAGCAGCTGCCCGCGCGGCGCATCTTCGTGCCGCAGGAGAAGCAGAGCGGGGCGTCGGCGTTGAGGCCGAGCTGGATCTCCAGCAGCTCCGTCGAGTTGTGGGCGGTCTTCGGCGCCGGAGTCACCGCGACAGGCTCGGCCTCGGGCGCGGCGGCGACCGGCTTGGGCGCCTCGGTCTGGCGCGGGGCGGACTGCGCCAGACCCTCGACGTCGACCTCCTCGGCGGCGGGCTCGTAGGAACCCGTGTCGAGGTGGCGCTGGCGCTCCTCGGCGGAGTGGATGCCGAGGGCGGAGCGGGTCTCGAAGGGCAGGAAGTCCAGCGCCAGGCGGCGGAAGATGTAGTCGACGATCGACTGCGCCATCCGCACGTCCGGGTCGTCCGTGAGGCCGGCCGGCTCGAAGCGCATGTTGGTGAACTTCGAGACGTAGGTCTCCAGCGGCACGCCGTACTGCAGGCCCACCGAGACGGCGATGGAGAAGGCGTCCATCATGCCCGCGAGGGTCGAGCCCTGCTTGGACATCTTCAGGAAGACCTCGCCGAGACCGTCGTCCGGGTAGGAGTTGGCGGTCATGTAGCCCTCGGCGCCGCCCACCGTGAAGGAGGTGGTGATCCCCGGACGGCCCTTGGGGAGCCGGCGGCGGACCGGGCGGTACTCGACGACCTTCTCGACCGCGGCGGGGGCGGTCGCCGGCGCCTGCTCGGCCTTCTTCTCGTCCGCCTTCTTCTTGGCGGAGAGCGGCTGGCCGACCTTGCAGTTGTCGCGGTAGATCGCGAGCGCCTTCAGGCCGAGCTTCCAGCCCTCGTAGTAGATCTCCTCGATCTCCTCGACGCTCGCCGACTCCGGCATGTTGACCGTCTTGGAGATGGCGCCGGACAGGAACGGCTGGGTCGCGGCCATCATCCGGACGTGGCCCATCGGCGCGATGGAGCGCTCGCCCATGGCGCAGTCGAAGACCTCGTAGTGCTCGGGCTTCAGGCTGGGCGCGTCGATCACGCTGCCGTGCTCGGAGATGTGGGCGACGATCGCCTCGATCTGCTCCTGCTGGTAGCCGAGGCGGTGCAGGGCCTGCGGGACCGTGTTGTTCACGATCTGCATGGAGCCGCCGCCGACCAGCTTCTTGAACTTGACCAGGGCGAGGTCGGGCTCGATGCCGGTGGTGTCGCAGTCCATCATCAGGCCGATGGTGCCGGTCGGGGCCAGCAGGGAGGCCTGCGCGTTGCGGAATCCGTTCTTCTCGCCGAGGCGCAGGACGTCCTGCCAGGCCTCGGTGGCCGCGGCCCAGACCGGGGTGTCCAGGTCGTCCATCCGCGTGGCGACGGCGTTGGCGTCGGAGTGCTGCTTCATGACGCGCTTGTGGGACGTGGCGTTGCGGGCGTAGCCGTCGTACGGGCCGACGACCGCGGCGAGCTCCGCGGAACGCTTGTAGGAGGTGCCGGTCATCAGGGAGGTGATGGCACCGGCGAGCGCGCGGCCGCCCTCGGAGTCGTAGGCGTGGCCGGTCGCCATCAGCAGCGCGCCGAGGTTGGCGTAGCCGACGCCGAGCTGGCGGAACGCGCGGGTGGTCTCGCCGATCTTCTGGGTCGGGAAGTCCGCGAAGGAGATGGAGATGTCCATCGCGGTGATGACGAGCTCGACGACCTTGGCGAAGCGCACGGCGTCGAAGCGCTGGTTGCCCTTGCCGTCGTCGTCGAGGAACTTCATCAGGTTCAGCGAGGCGAGGTTGCAGGACGAGTTGTCCAGGTGCATGTACTCGCTGCAGGGGTTGGACGCGGTGATGCGGCCGGTCTCCGGCGTGGTGTGCCAGTGGTTGATGACGTCGTCGTACTGGATGCCGGGGTCGGCGCAGGCCCAGGCGGCCTCGGCCAGCCTGCGGAAGAGGGCCCTGGCGTCGACCTCCTCGATGACCTCGCCGGTCATCCGGGCGCGCAGCCCGAACTTGGCGCCGTTCTCGTACGCCTTCATGAACTCTTCGTTCACGCGGACGGAGTTGTTGGCGTTCTGGTACTGGACGGACGCGATGTCGTCGCCGCCCAGGTCCATGTCGAAGCCCGCGTCGCGCAGGGCGCGGATCTTCTCCTCCTCCTTCACCTTGGTCTCGATGAAGGCCTCGACGTCCGGGTGGTCGACGTCCAGGACGACCATCTTGGCCGCCCGGCGGGTGGCGCCACCGGACTTGATGGTGCCGGCGGAGGCGTCGGCGCCGCGCATGAAGGAGACGGGACCGGAGGCGTTGCCGCCGGAGGAGAGCAGTTCCTTGGAGGAGCGGATGCGGGAGAGGTTCAGGCCGGCGCCGGAGCCGCCCTTGAAGATCATCCCCTCTTCCTTGTACCAGTCGAGGATGGACTCCATGGAGTCGTCGACCGAGAGGATGAAGCACGCCGAGACCTGCTGCGGCTGGGCGGTGCCGACGTTGAACCAGACCGGGGAGTTGAAGCTGAAGACCTGGTGGAGCAGGGCCCAGGTGAGCTCGTGCTCGAAGATCTCCGCGTCGGCGGGCGACGCGAAGTAGTCGTGGTCCTCGCCGGCCTTGCGGTACGTCGTGACCACGCGGTCGATCAGCTGGCGGAGGCTGCTCTCACGCTGCGGGGAACCGACGGCGCCGCGGAAGTACTTGCTGGTGACGATGTTGACCGCGTTCACCGACCAGGAGTCGGGGAACTCCACGCCGCGCTGCTCGAAGTTGATCGAGCCGTCGCGCCAGTTGGTCATGACGACGTCACGGCGTTCCCAGACCACCTCGTCGTAGGGGTGCGTCCCCGGGGTGGTGTGGATGCGCTCGATGCGCAGGCCCTTGGCGGCGGGAGCCGCCGCGGCCGCCTTGCCGGCCTTGGCTCGGGAACCCCGTGCCGGGCCGCTCGTCGTCTCTGTCATGTGCCGCCTCCCATTACAGGCATTACAGGTAAAACGCCCTGAAGCGCCGCGGTCTTCCCGCGTCTGTGTCTCTCACGGCCGGTGCACCCCCAGGTGCCCGGCAAGTCCGGTGCCGGTGCGCGCCGCTATGGCGCGGCGACGGTGGCGGTGGGGACGGCTCCGTCCCGGTCCCGCCCTCCGGTGTCGCCCGGCGGCCCCTGGTCGCGCAGCTCGGCGATCGCCGCCTCGAAGTCCTCGAGCGAGTCGAAGGCCCGGTAGACCGAGGCGAACCGCAGATAGGCGACCAGATCCAGGTCCTTCAGCGGGCCGAGTATGGCCAGTCCGACGTCGTGGGTCGACAGCTCGGCGCTGCCCGTGGCACGTACCGCCTCCTCGACGCGCTGCCCGAGCTGGGCGAGGGCGTCCTCGGTGACGGGCCGGCCCTGGCAGGCCTTGCGGACCCCGGCGATGACCTTGTTGCGGCTGAAGGGTTCGGTGACCCCGCTGCGCTTGATCACCATCAGCGAGGCCGTCTCCACGGTGGTGAAGCGGCGGCCGCAGTCGGGGCACTGCCGGCGACGGCGGATCGAGGTGCCGTCGTCGGTGGTCCGGCTGTCGACGACGCGACTGTCGGGGTGTCGGCAGAAGGGGCAGTGCATCGTCTCCCTCTCCCTCCCTCACCCACGGTGAGCGCACGACTTCTGAGCCCGAGGGGCCGGTGACGGCCCCGCGAAGCAGCCACAAGCATAGGCGATCCGGAAGGGCTTGATGACCCGGGGACCACTACTTGTGGGGGCTGCACACCATCCAACCACTAGATCTGGTGGCGTGGTGGCCACATGCGCCCATCGCACGAACCGCGTGTCGCGGCCCGCCGACGGGACGGGAGCCTACGCGACGCGGCGCTTACCGGGAGAGCCGGGGCGCGGGTGACACACTGGGTGTACGGATCGTCACGGCTCGCGCATCATGGGACCGCGCGGAAGGACGGGGGCGCCGGCGCAATACCGGCCCGGGGAAACGGCGTTCGGCTCCCGAATGCGGAGCGAATTCGAATTCATATTCGATCAATACCATCTACACCTTGATCGCGACAGTGGATCCATGCAAATTCACTCGAACGTGTGTTTGGCGCAACCTTTCGAAAGCAACTACCGTTGTCCTACTAGGGAGAACATCTCGAGAGGGGCCGCCGTGACCACCACCGCCGACAGCGCCGCATTGACCGCCCATGACCGCCCCCAGGACCGGGTACGCCCGATGGAAGCGATGAACGACGAGACGCCAAAGCCCGCGCGAGCGCTACCCGGACGACCTCCAGGAATCCGGGCGGACAGCTCAGGACTCACCGACCGCCAAAGGCGCGTCATCGAGGTGATCCGGGATTCCGTCCAGCGGCGCGGATACCCGCCGTCCATGCGCGAGATCGGCCAGGCCGTCGGGCTGTCGAGCACCTCGTCGGTCGCCCATCAGCTCATGGCCCTGGAGCGCAAGGGATTCCTCCGGCGCGACCCCCATCGCCCCCGGGCGTACGAGGTGCGCGCCTCCGACTCCACGCAGGCGCAGCCCACGGACACCGCGGGGAAGCCGTCCGCGTCGTACGTCCCGCTGGTGGGCCGGATCGCCGCCGGCGGCCCGATCCTCGCCGAGGAGTCCGTCGAGGACGTGTTCCCGCTCCCCCGCCAGCTGGTGGGCGACGGCGAGCTGTTCGTCCTGAAGGTCGTCGGCGACTCGATGATCGAGGCCGCCATCTGCGACGGCGACTGGGTGACCGTGCGCCGTCAGCCGGTCGCGGAGAACGGCGACATCGTCGCCGCGATGATCGAGGGAGAGGCCACGGTCAAGCGCTTCAAGCGCGAGGACGGGCATGTGTGGCTGATGCCCCACAACGCCGCGTACCAGCCCATTCCCGGGGACGAGGCGACCATCCTCGGCAAGGTGGTGGCGGTGCTGCGCCGGGTCTGAGCCAGGACCCGCCCGTGACCGGGCCCCGGAACCTCTGCGCCGGTTCCGGGGCCCCGTTGTGTGCCGGGGGCTGCTCCCGCTGTGCCGCCGGGGTGCCCGGCGGCCTTACTCGGCCGCCGGGGCGGCGGCGTCGATGGCCGCCAGTGAGCGGCGGACCTGGTTGCGGTCGGTCGTCTGCCAGAAGTCCGGCATCGAGGCCTTGATGAAGCTGCCGTAGCGTGCCGTGACCAGCCGGGGGTCGAGCACGGCGACGACCCCGCGGTCCCCGGAGGCGCGCACCAGCCGGCCGGCGCCCTGGGCCATCAGCAGGGCCGCGTGCGTGGCGGCGACCGCCATGAAGCCGTTACCGCCCTTCTCCTCGACCGCCTTCTGGCGTGCGCTCATCAGCGGGTCGTCGGGGCGGGGGAACGGGATCCGGTCCATGACCACCAACTGGCAGTTCGGCCCGGGCACATCCACCCCCTGCCACAGCGAGAGGGTGCCGAACAGGCAGGTGCGGGCATCCGAGGCGAAGCGGCGGATCAGCTCGCCCAGGGTCTCCTCGCCCTGCAGCAGGATCGGGTGGTCGATACGTCCGCGCAGCGCCTCGGCGGCGGCCTGGGCCGCGCGCATGGACGAGAACAGCCCGAGTGTGCGGCCGCCCGCGGCCTCGATCAGCTCGGCGAGCTCGTCCAGCATGTCCTCGCGGCCGCTGTCCCGGCCGGGCTGGGACAGATGGCGGGCGACGTAGAGGATGCCCTGCTTGGGGTAGTCGAAGGGCGAGCCGACGTCGAGACCCTTCCACTCCGGCGGATCCTCCTCCCCCTCGGCGGCCACGGTGCCCTCCGGGGCCAGCCCGAGCGAGGCCGCGACCCCGTTGAAGTCGGCGCCCAGCCGGAGCGTGGCGGAGGTCAGGACGACGGAGCGCTCGGTGAACAGCTTCTCCCGCAGCAGCCCGGAGACGCTGAGCGGGGCGACCCGCAGCGAGGCGCCGAAGCGGTCGTGGCGCTCGTACCAGACGACGTCGTACTCGGAGCCCTCGACGATGCGCTCGGCGACCTCGTGGACGTTCTCCGTGGCGGCGAGGGCCATCTTCCGTACCGCGTCCTCGTCCTGCACGGATCGGTCACGGGTCTCGCCGAGCGAGGTGATGACCTGACGGCAGGCGTCGCGCAGCGCCATCAGGGCGTAGCGGAGGTCCTCGGGCAGCTCCTCGAGACGCCCGGGGAGGGCGAGTTCCATGAGCCGCTCGAAGCCCTCCGAAGCGCTCATCAGGGCGTCGGCGGCCTTCTCGTTGACCAGCTTCGCCGCGAGCTTCACGGTCCGGTTGACCCGGCCGGGGGTGAGCTCGCCGGTGGCGACGCCGGTGACCCGGGAGACCAGTTCGTGGGCCTCGTCGACGACGAGCACCTCGTGGGAGGGCAGGACGGGCGCGCCTTCGAGGGCGTCGATGGCCAGCAGCGCGTGATTGGTGACGACGACGTCGGCGAGCTTGGCACGCTCGCGCGCCGCCTCCGCGAAGCACTCGGCGCCGTACGCGCAGCGCGATGCGCCCAGGCACTCGCGGGAGGTCACCGAGACCTGCTGCCAGGCGCGGTCGGAGACACCGGGGGTCAGGTCGTCGCGGTCGCCGTTCTCCGTCTCGTCCGACCAGTCGCGCAGCCGGAGCAGGTCCTGGCCGAGCTTGCTGGTCGGCGCGGCGGCCTCGAACTGGTCGAAGAGCCCGTCGCCCTCGTCCTGCGGCACACCCTCGTGGAGCCGGTGCAGGCACAGGTAGTTGGAGCGGCCCTTGAGCATCGCGAACTGCGGTTCGCGGCGCAGCAGCGGCTGCAGCGCGTCGACGGTGCGCGGCAGGTCGCGCTCGACGAGCTGGCGCTGCAGGGCCAGGGTCGCGGTGGCGACCACCACACGCTCGCCGTGGGCCAGCGCGGGCACCAGATAGCCGAGCGACTTGCCGGTGCCGGTGCCGGCCTGGACGAGCAGGTGGGAGCCGTTGTCCACGGCTTCGGCGACGGCTTCGGCCATGGCGACCTGGCCGGGCCGCTCCACCCCGCCGACCGCGGTGACGGCGGCGTGGAGGAGGTCGGTGAGGGCGGGCTTCGAGGGCTGTGTCATAGGGCGTCCAGCCTACGGGGCGGCACCGACAGCGCGGTCGCCACCACCGGCCGTCCGCCGGTCCCCCCGCGGGACCGGCGGGTCACAGGACGTGGCGCAGCACGCGGTCGCGGACCAGCAGCGCGGCCCGCTTGCCGGGCAGCTCGACCTCCGCCGAGAAGCGGAATCCGGCGGTGAGGAAGGCGGCCACGGACGGGGTGTTGCGCAGGTCCGGCTCGGCGATCACCCGGGTGCAGCGGGGGCGGCGGCGCAGGACGTGGTCGGCGACGGCCCGCAGCAGGGTGCCCCCGAGACCGCGGGCCCGGTCGGCGACGGGCCCGATGAGCAGGTGGAGCCCGGTGTCGTGGGGGCGGGCCGGGTAGTGGCGGGCCAGCGGGTCGAGGTCGGCCCGGTAGACCTCCCAGTAGCTCATGGGCACCCCGTCCAGGACCCCGACGCAGGGCACGCTGCGCCCGTCGCCGTCGAGCTGGGCGCGCAGGTGCCGCTCGGCGACCTCGGGCCGGCCCGCGAGCTCCCAGAACTCCGCGACGGCCGGGTCGTTCATCCATCGGGCGATGACGGACAGGTCGCGCTCGGGGCGTACGGGGACGAGCTGGAAGGTGCCCGCGGGGGTGCCGACCGGGCCCCAGTCGGCGACCCCGTCGAGGAGGTCGTCGAGCGGGGTCGCGGAGCCCGCGCGGTCGTCGGCGGTGACGTCCTCGTCGAAGAGGGCGCGGACCTCGGGGGGCAGTTCGAGGTCGAGGGTGTCGTCCGCGTTCTCGTCGCAGGGGTCCCTGGGGTCGGCGGTCGCCGCCGGGGAGGCGGGGGCGCGGGTGGGGTCGGCGGTCGCCACGGTGGTCGCGGCCTCCTCTCGTCAGGCGGTCAGCGGGTTGGGGACGGTGACGTAGACGGACTGGGTGTCGACGGGGCCGACCAGCTCGTCGATCCCGTGCAGCCGTGTGAGGAGATTGGCCTTGCAGCGCAGCAGGGGTTCGGCCAGCAGGCGCGCGGGCAGGCCGGAGCGGCCGGCGCGCGCGGCCTGTTCCAGGAAGCGGCGCAGGGCGGCGAGGAGCACCCGTTCGTCGGCGAGGCGCTGGGAGCCGAGGGCGCCGACGAGGCCGAGGACGTTGTTGACGCCGAGGTAGTAGGCGAAGCGCTCGTCCGCGACGGCGTCGGCGACGAAGGTGTCGCTGCTCTCGCCGGCCCCGGGCAGCAGGGCGGTGAGGCCGGCGCGCGCGGACTCGCGGAAGTAGTAGCCCTGGTTGTCGCGGTAGCGGCCGCCGGACGGCCAGCCCTCGGCGTCGAGGACGACCAGGGTGTTCTGCTGGTGGGCCTCCAGGGCGATACCCGCCTGGCCGTCGAGCCACAGGACGGGCCGGACCACGGCGTCGAGGTAGCGCAGGAACCACTCGGTGGCGACGGCCGCCACCGGTCGCCCGGTACGGGAGGCGAGCCGGGCCAGCAGTTCGGCGAGCCGGGACCGCAGGACGCCGCCGCCGTCCGGGGCCGGGCGGGGGGCGGTGAGGCCGGCGAGGCAGCGCACCTCGTCGCGGGGGCCGAAGGGGTTGTGCCGCAGGACGACGTCGAGGCCGGGCACGGGGACGCCCGCCGTGGTGCCGACGGCCAGCCAGGCGGGGTCGCGGACGATGTCGAACCCGGGGTGGGCGGCGTGCCAGCGCGCGGCGAGGCCGGCCCGGAGCAGCCGGTGCACCTCGACACCGCGGTGGAGCTCCTTGCGGAGGTTCTCGCGTCGGGAGTTGGTGATCCGCAGGGCCAGCGAGAGCTTGAGCATCGCGCGGGCGCCCGGCCGGTACACGGTGCGCAGCGAGGACGTGGGGTGCCAGGGGTCGCCGGCGGCGCCGAGGTCGTGGAGGAGTCCGGCCTCCAGCAGTGCCCGCACCCCGGGGCGGTGGGCGACCTCGCGGGCCTGCCAGGGGTGGAGCGGGAGCGGCACGGTGCCCGCGGGGAGCCGCCGGACGAGTTCCGGTCCGGCGAGGGCCGCCAGCAGCTGCTCGGCGGGGAGGGGGCGGCCCCGTTCGGTCCAGGCCGAGTCGGTGGCCAGGAGCGAGCGGTGCACGGACAGCCAGTGCAGGGGGAAGGCCCCGCGCAGCTCCGGGGCGTACACCGCGGCCTCGGCCTCGGTGATCCCCTCCCGGCCCTTGGGCGCGGGGTGCAGCGGGTGGCCCAGGACGAGGGCCTGCTCGGCGTCGAGGAAGGGGTCGGTGCCGTGGGGGGCGGCGGGGCGGGCGCGGCGGGCGGCGAGGAACGCGGCGGTCTGGCGTACGGAGTCGGCGACGCGCGCGACGAGGCCGGGGCCGTCCGGGCCGGTCGCGGAGGCTTCCCGGGCGAGCAGCGCGGCGAGGGTGACGGCGTCCAGCGGGGTGCCTCCGGCGGCGGGCCGCAGGGCGCCGAAGCGGTGGTGGCCGACGGCCGACCGGTGGTGGACCGGGACGAGGAGTTCGGTGCCGCTCGCGGGGAGCGGCACGCGCAGGGTACGGCCGTCCGGCTCGGGCTGCAGCCCCGTCTCGCGGACCCAGCAGCGCAGCAGTGCCTCCGTGCCCGCGGCGTCGGCGGCGGCCCACGGATCCGTCTGCTCCAGCGGGTCGGCGCCGGGCGACGGGGCGGGCGGCGCCGGCGGTCCGGCGTGGCCCGGCAGCGCGGTGTCGCCCTGCGGTTCGGCCGCGGCGGCGCGCTGCTGGGGGACGGCCACGGTGGCTTCGTCGCCGGGACGTAGGGTCATCGCTTCGCTCCGTGAGGGGTCGGCGTCCGGTGGGATCCGCCCCGGAACGGGGCCGGTGGGCGCAAGGTCACACCCGGACCGCCGTCGCCGCGGCGAGGGCGTCGGCGAGGCGGTCGAGGACTGCTTCTGACTGTTCTTCGGTGATCGTCAGCGGCGGCAGCAGCCGGATCACGCTGGCGTCCCGGCCGCCGAGTTCGACGATGAGCCCGCGGTCGAGGGCGGCCCGGCGGACGGCCGCCGCGAGGCGCGGCGCGGTCGGGGGGACGCCCCGGGGGCCGGCGGCCGCTTCCGGGTCGACGAGTTCGACGCCGATCATGAGGCCGCGGCCGCGGACGTCGCCGACGCAGGGGTGCTCCGCGGCCAGGCCCCGCAGCCGGGCGAGCATGCGGTCCCCGAGCAGGGCGGCACGCTCGGCGAGGCCGTTGCGCCGCACGTAGGCGAGGGTGGCGGTGCCCGCGGCCATGGCGAGCTGGTTGCCGCGGAAGGTGCCCGCGTGGGCGCCGGGCTGCCAGCAGTCGAGTTCCTCGCGGTAGACGATGACGGCGAGCGGGAGGCTCCCGCCGATCGCCTTGGAGAGGACCATCACGTCCGGGACGATCCCGCTGTGCTCGACGGCCCAGAAGGTCCCGGTGCGCCCCACTCCGGTCTGCACCTCGTCGGCGATGAGCGGGATGCCGCGGGCGGCGGTCGTCTCGCGCATCCGCCGCAGCCAGGTGTCGGGGGCGGGGATGACACCGCCCTCGCCCTGTACGGGTTCGAGGAGCATGCCCGCGGGGGGCTGGATGCCGCCCTTGGGGTCGTCGAGGAGGTTCTCCGTCAGCCGGGCGGAGAACTCGGCGCCGTCGTCGCCACCGACGCCGAACGGGCAGCGGTAGTCGTACGGGTACGGGAGCCGGGTGATCCGCGCGTCGGCGGTGCCCGCCGCGCCGCGGACTGCGGTGTCGCCCGTGGCGGCGAGGGCGGCGGCCGTCATGCCGTGGTAGCCGCCGGAGAAGGCGAGCAGTCCGCCGCGGCCGGTGGCGGTGCGGACGAGCTTGAGGGCGGCCTCGACGGCATCGGTGCCGGCCGGCCCGCAGAACTGGATGCGCCCGTGGTCGGCGAGTTGACGCGGCAGGGTCTCGAAGAGGGCGGTGGTGAAGGCGTCCTTGACGGGGGTGGCGAGGTCCAGCACGTGGAGCGGGGCGCCGGAGTCGAGGACGGCGCGGATGGCCTCCAGGACGACGGGGTGGTTGTGGCCCAGGGCGAGAGTGCCGGCGCCGGAGAGGCAGTCGAGGTAGCGGCGGCCGTCGGCGCCCTCGATGGTCATGCCGCGGGCCCGCACGGGGACGACGGGCAGCGAGCGGGCGTAGGTGCGGGCGGCGGACTCGCGCTGGGACTGGCGCCGCAGGATGCCCGCGGTGTCCTCGGACTCGCCCTCGCGCGCCGCGGGTCGGCACCTCGCGCTCGGCATGGCGGCCACGTGCTCACTCCTCGGTGTCGGCGCTTGCGTTCCCGGAGCTACCAACGAGGCACGCGCTTACCGGCAACTGCCTGGGGCCGAGATCCTGGCGAGGAACCGTCGGCGCGGCGTCAGCCGTCCTCTCGTCGAGGGCATGGTGAGGGGGTGCCCTCCAGTGGGCAGACGACGTGTTGACGATGTGTTGACAACAGGGGGGCCACAACCCATGGCACCGATAAGCCGGTTGGCCGCGGCCGCCGTCGCCGCGGCACTGCTCGCCGTGACCGCGACGGCCTGCGGCCCGTCCGACGACAACGCCGACGCCAAACCGAGCCCGACGCCCACCGCGACGTCCGGCGACGGCGGACTCCAACTGCCGACCGCCCTCCCGACCAGCCTCGACGACCTGGACAGGTGGGCCGACGCGCTGAAGGACGGCGGCTGGAAGAACTGGGACAAGGACAAGTGGCTGCGCGACGCGGCCGACTTCATCAACCCCGTCATCAAGGACCTCTGGGACGCCGACCGGCTCCGCAACGCCGACGGGACCCCGGACGACGAGCAACGGCCCGACCTGGGGCGGGCCGACGACGGCGCCACCGACCCGGAGCCCGCCGCGATCCGGGCACAGCGCCTTGCGACCCCGTACCACGAGGCCTCCCCGGCCACGGGCAAGCTGCTCTTCGACATGCCCGACGGCCAGGCGGTCTGCTCGGCCACGGTGGTGAGCGACCCGGCGAACCCCGGCCGCAGCAACCTGGTGTGGACGGCGGGCCACTGCGTGCACGCGGGCGCGCGGGGCGGGTGGTACCGCAACATCGTCTTCGTGCCGTCCTTCAACGACACGGGCCTGAGCGGCGCCGCGCTGCGGAGCGCCGGCAAGGAGCAGCTCGCCCCCTACGGCACATGGTGGGCGACGAAGGCGGGGACCTCCCAGCAGTGGATCGACGGGGGCGGGGAGTCCTCGCAGACCAGTTCCGCCTACCCCTACGACTTCGCGGTGCTGAAGGTGACCGATCCGGACTCGGACAAGTCGCTGGAGGAGACGGTCGGGGCCTCGGTGCCCGTCTGGTTCGACGCGCCCACCTCGGCCGCCATCGACTCCATGGACATCCGCGGCTACCCGGCGGCGGCCCCCTTCGACGGCTTCGGCTACCAGCAGTACCACTGCTCGGGCGACCCGGTCCGGCTCGCCCTGGACTCGCGGGCGCCGACGATGCACTGGCTGGGCTGCACCATGACGGCGGGCTCGTCCGGCGGCGGCTGGTTCGCCCGGAAGCCGAACGGAGAGCAGGCCCTGGTCAGCAACACCTCGATCGGTCCGCAGGACGGCCCCCGCTGGCTGGCGGGACCGCGTCTGGGTTCCGAGGCCGAGGAGGTGTTCGACGCCGTCCGCGGCTGACACCGCCGGCCGGACGCCGGAAGGGCCCTCCCCCAGCGCGGGGGAGGGCCCTTCCGGTGTGTACCGGGAATGCCGGACTAGCGGCGCGCGGCCAGTGCGAACGGTTCGAGGTCCGCCGCGAGCTCGTCGTGCACCCGCGCCTTGAGCAGGGTGCCCTCACCGGTGTGCTCCTCGGAGAGCACCTCGCCGTCCGCGTGGACGCGGGCGACGAGCTCACCGCGTGTGTACGGCACCAGGGCCTCGATCTCGACGGCGGGCCGCGGCAGCTCGTCGTCGATCATGCCGAGCAGCTCCGCGATTCCCCGCCCGGTGCGGGCGGAGACGGCGATGGAGTGCTTCTCCCGGCGCAGCAGGGACTGCAGCAGCACCGGGTCGGCGGCGTCCGCCTTGTTGATCACCACGATCTCCGGCACGTCGAGCGCGCCGACGTCGCGGAAGACCTCGCGCACCGCGGCGAGCTGCTCGTCCGGGTTGGGGTGCGAGCCGTCCACCACGTGAAGGATGAGGTCGGCCTCGGCGACCTCCTCCATCGTGGAGCGGAACGCCTCGACCAGGTGGTGCGGCAGGTGCCGCACAAAGCCGACGGTGTCCGCCAGCGTGTACAGCCGCCCGCTCGGGGTCTCCGCCCGGCGCACGGTCGGGTCCAGGGTGGCGAACAGCGCGTTCTCCACCAGGACGCCCGCTCCGGTGAGCCGGTTGAGGAGCGAGGACTTGCCGGCGTTGGTGTAGCCGGCGATCGCGACCGAGGGCACCTTGTGGCGCTTGCGTTCCTGGCGCTTCAGGTCGCGGCTGGTCTTCATCTCCGCGATCTCCCGGCGCATCTTGGCCATCTTCTCGCGGATGCGCCGGCGGTCGGTCTCGATCTTGGTCTCACCGGGACCACGGGTGGCCATGCCGCCGCCCGAGGAGCCGGAACCACCGCCACCCATCTGCCGGGAGAGCGACTGACCCCAGCCGCGCAGCCGCGGCAGCATGTACTGCATCTGCGCGAGCGAGACCTGGGCCTTGCCCTCACGGCTCTTGGCGTGCTGGGCGAAGATGTCGAGGATCAGCGCGGTGCGGTCGACGACCTTGACCTTGACGACGTCCTCGAGGTGGATGAGCTGGCCGGGGCTGAGCTCACCGTCGCACACGACGGTGTCGGCACCGCTCTCCATGACGATGTCGCGCAGCTCCTGGGCCTTGCCGGAACCGATGTAGGTCGCCGGGTCGGGCTTGTCGCGGCGCTGGATGACACCGTCCAGGACGAGGGCGCCGGCGGTCTCGGCGAGGGCGGCGAGCTCCGCGAGGGAGTTCTCGGCGTCCTGCACCGTGCCGTCCGTCCAGACCCCGACGAGCACGACCCGCTCCAGGCGGAGCTGGCGGTACTCGACCTCGGTGATGTCCTCGAGTTCGGTGGAGAGGCCGACGACCCGTCGCAGCGACGCACGGTCGGAGCGGTCGAACTGGTCGCCGTCACGCTCTCCGTCGATCTCGTGACTCCACGCGACGTCCTCTTCCATCAGGGCGTCGGCCCGAAGGCTCTCGGGGAGGCGCTGGCGGCTGCGGGCAGAAGAAGCAGAAGAAGAGGAGGAAGAGGAGGTCATTGGATCCTTTGCTCGGATGATCGACGGGAACGGGGGGCACTCGTCCCCTCGTACGGAGACAACGTCCCGCGGGCCCGGAGGATTCCCCGGGTCCGGGCGCGCCGTCGTCGCCGTAGGTAGATGGTCGCACGCCCCTCGCCGCCGGGTCACGCGACTTTCCCCGCCTCACGCCGGTGCGCGTGGCCGTGCACCGGTTTGGCGGGCACGGAGCGTTTCCAGTCGGGGTGGCCGGGCATCGGGGGCGTGGTGGGCCCGTACAGCCAGGCGCGCAGGAAGCCGCCCAGGTCGCGGCCGGCGACGTCGGAGGCGAGCGCGATGAAGTCGCCGGTGGAGGCGACCCCGTCGCGGTGGCGGGCCACCCAGGCCCGCTCCAGCCGCTGGAAGGCGTCGGGGCCCATCTCCTGGCGCAGGGCGTAGAGCACGAGCGCCCCGCCGAAGTAGACGTTGCCGCGGAAGATGCCGAGCTTGCCGTCGCTGCCGGGCGGCTTGGGGGCGGCGGCCGGGCCGCCGTCACGGCGCAGGCGCGCGTCGGCGCCGTAGGCGGCCTTGGCGAACTGCTCCAGCGTGAGCTCTCGGTAGTGCTCGGCGGCGTAGCGCCACTGGTACCAGGTGGCGTGCCCCTCGTTGAGCCACAGGTCGGACCAGGTCGCGGGCGAGACGCTGTCGCCGAACCACTGGTGGGCCAGCTCGTGCACCATCACCGGCGCCGCGTCGGCCTCCCGGCTGAGCAGCACCCGTCGCTCGAAGAGCGAGAGGGTCTGGGTCTCCAGCTCGAAGCCGGTGACGGTGTCGGCGCTGAGGATGCCGTACGTCTCGAGGGGGAAGGGGCCGACCTGCTCCTCCATCCACGCGATCTGCCCTGCGGTCAACGCCAGGCGCTTCTCCAGCTTGGCCCGGTCCGGGTCGGCGGTGCCGACGACGTCCCGCAGCGGCAGGCCGCCGGGGCCGGTGCGGCGCAGGACGGTGGAGCGGCCGACGGACACCTGCGCGAGCTCGGTGGCCATCACGTGGACCGTGCGGTAGTTCCAGGTCGTCACGGGGCCCTTGCGGACGGCCGTCTCGGGCAGGCCGTTGGCGACGACCGTGAGGTCGTTCGGCGCGGTGACGTGGAAGGCGAAGCGGGCCTTGTCCGAGGGATGGTCGTTGCAGGGGAAGACGGTGTGGGCCGCGGCGGCCTGGTTGGCCATGGCCAGGCCGTCCTTGGTGCGGATCCACCCGGTGTCGCCCTTGGCCGCGGGGTCGCTGGTGTGCACGACGGTCACCCGCAGGAGGTCGCCGCGGGGGACGGGGACGGCGGGGGTGACGACCAGTTCCTCGCGCCAGGTGCGGAACGCCGCCCGGCGGCCGTTGACCTCGACGGAGCGGACGTCGCCGCGGAAGTCGAGGTGGAAGCGGTCCAGGGTGTCCGTGGCGAAGGCGTCGACCCGGGTCACGGCGTCCAGCGGCCGGTCGTTGCCGTGGTAGGTGAACGAGATGTCGTAGTCGTGGACGTCGTACCCGGGGTTGCCGAGTTCGGGGTAGAGCCGGTCGCCGAGCCCCACGGGCGTCGTGTCACCGGGCAGTCCGGCCGCGGTGAGTGCGGCCACGGCCGCCGCGGTGACGCCGGCACGGCGCGCAAAGGATCCGATCATGGGATACGGCTACCAGCGCACCGTGCCCGCCGGGCGGCGGCGCGTGGGCACCCCACCCGATCGGGTACTCCTCTACGGCTGCGCGGCGGCCACGGCCTCCTGGGCGCGGTACACGTCGTACACACCGGGCACGGCGCGCATCGCGCGCATGAGCGCGGGCAGCGCTCCCGGATCGGGCAGTTCGACGGTGTAGGTGTGGCGTACGCGGTGCTCCTGCGGGGGCTCCACGGCGGCGTAGACGATGGCCACGCCCTCGGTGGCGATCACCTCGGTGAGGTCGGCGAGCAGCCGGGGTCGGCCGAGCGCCTCGGCGTAGAGGGTGGCCCGGTGCCCGGTGACGGGGGCGTCGGAGCGCCAGTGGACGGCGACCTGGGCGCGGCCGGAGGCGGCCATGCGCGCGGCGACGGGGCACTCGCTGCGGTGCACGGCGACGGTGCCGCCGCGGATGGGGAAGCCGGTGATCCCGTCGGGCGGCACGGGGGTGCAGCAGCGGGCCATGCGCACGGCGGCGCCGGGCGGGTCGGTGTCCGCGAGCGGTTCGGCGGCCCTGCGGGCGGCCGTGGCGGCGGCGCGGACGGCGGGCGCGGCCGGCTCCTCCTCGTCGGTGGCCACCGGATGGGCCTCCAGCCAGCGGGCGATGGCGATCCGGGCGGCCGGGGTGCGGGCGTGCTCCAGCCACTCGGGCGAGGGACCGTATCCGTCCGCGTCGCCGTCGGCGCCCTCGGTCATCAGCAGGTGGACGGTGTCGCCGTCGCGCAGGACGGTGCCCAGCGGTGCGAGCCGCCCGTTGACGCGCACCCCGACGCAGGCGTGGGCGCCCTCGCCGTGCAGCGCGTACGCGGCGTCGGTGCAGGTGGCACCGTCGGGCAGGCCCACGGTGCCGCCGTCGGCGGAGAAGACGGTGATCTCGCGGTCCTGGGCGAGCTCGTCGCGCAGGGTGCTCCAGAAGAAGTCCGGGTCGGGGGCCTCGCGCTGCCACTCCAGCAGCCGGGCGAGCCAGCCGGGGCGCGTGGGGTCGACGCGCTCGCCCTCGTCGCACTCCGCGGCCTCGGCGGTGGCGTACGGGTTGCCGAGCGCGATGACCCCGGCCTCGGCGACGTGGTGCATCTGCCGTGTGCGGATGAGGACTTCGGCGACGCGTCCCTCGCCGTCGCGGATGGCGGTGTGCAGCGACTGGTAGAGGTTGAACTTGGGCGCCGCGATGAAGTCCTTGAACTCCGCGATGACGGGGGTGAAACAGGTGTGCAGTTCACCGAGGACCGCGTAGCAGTCGGCGTCCTCGGCGACCTGGATCAGCACCCGCCCGAAGTCGCTGCCGCCGGGCAGCGCGCCGCCGCGCTTGAGCCGGACCCGGTGCACGGAGACCACGTGCCGGGGCCGCACCTCGACCTCGGAGCTGATGCCGGCCTCGCGGAGCACCCGGCGGACGTCCTCGGCGACGGCGCCCAGCGGATCGGGCAGGGCGGCGTGCTCCAGGATCAGTTCGGTGGTGCGCAGGTAGTCCTCGGGGTGGAGGATCGCGAAGACCAGGTCCTCCAGTTCGGTCTTCAGCGCCTGGACGCCGAGGCGTTCGGCGAGCGGGATCAGCACGTCGCGGGTGACCTTGGCGATGCGGGCCTGCTTCTCGGGCCGCATGACGCCGAGGGTGCGCATGTTGTGCAGCCGGTCGGCGAGCTTGATCGACATGACGCGGACATCGTTGCCGGTGGCGACGAGCATCTTGCGGAAGGTCTCCGGCTCGGCGGCGGCGCCGTAGTCGACCTTCTCCAGTTTGGTGACGCCGTCGACGAGGAAGCGGACCTCCTCGCCGAACTCCTCCCCCACCTGGTCGAGCGTCACCTCGGTGTCCTCGACGGTGTCGTGGAGCAGCGAGGCGGTCAACGTCGTCGTCTCCGCGCCGAGTTCGGCCAGCAGCAGGGTCACGGCGAGCGGGTGCGTGATGTAGGGCTCGCCGCTCTTGCGCATCTGCCCGCGGTGCGAGGACTCGGCGAGCACGTACGCCTTGCGCAGGATGGCGAGGTCCGCGCCGGGATGTCGGGTGCGGTGCACCTTGGCGATGTGCTCGATGGACTCGGGGAGCCGGCCCGCGCGGCCGCCGGGGCCCAGCAGGGCCGCACGTCCCATCCGGCGCAGGTCCGCTGCCCGGGGGATGCGCCTGCGTCCTGCGGCGCCCGGGGCGGTCTCCACTGCGTTGTCCGGTCTCATGCGGCACCTCCGGCAGCGTCACCCACCGGCGGGATGGCTTCCGTGCCGGTGCTTGATGCTACCGAGCCCATCACGTGCCGCTGCCACGCTCTCGCCCAGCGTGATCGGCATCACCCGTTCGAGCGAATACAGGGCCTTGGGAGCGGGTATCGTCAGCCGCCGTCGCCGAGCCAGGCCGGATCGATGAAGCCCTCGGCGACGATGACCGCGGGGCCGGTCATCTCGACCGTCCCGTCGGGGCGTTCGGTGATCACCAGGGTGCCGCCCGGCAGATCGACCCGGTACGTCTCGGGACGGCCCGTCACGGCCGGGTCGCGGCCGTCGCGCCGGGCCGCGGCGACCATGACGGCGCAGGCCCCGGTGCCGCAGGAGCGGGTCTCGCCGGAGCCGCGCTCGTGGACCCGCATGGCGACGTGGCGGTCGCCGCGGTCGACGACGAACTCCACGTTCACGCCGTCCGGGTAGGCCGCGGCGGGCGCCCACGCCGGTGCGTCCAGCAGCTTGCCGGCGTCGGCGAGGTCGTCGACGAAGGCGACGGCGTGGGGGTTGCCCATGTTCACGTTGCGGGCGGGCCAGCTGCGCTCGCCGACCGCGACCTCGACCCCGCCGGCGGGGAGCGCGGCGCGGCCCATGTCGACGGTGATGTCGCCGTCCTTGTCGATGTGCACCCGGCGCACGCCCGCGCGGGTCGCCACGGCGACGTCACCCGCACCGGTGAGTCCGGCGCGCAGGAGGTAGTGGGCGAAGACCCGTACGCCGTTGCCGCACATCTCCGCGATGCTGCCGTCGCTGTTGCGGTAGTCCATGAACCACTCGGCCTCCGCGGCCATGGCGGCGGCCTCCGGGTGCCTCGCCGACCGCACGACCCGCAGCACCCCGTCGCCGCCGATCCCGGCGCGGCGGTCGCACAGGCGCGCGACGGCCGCCGGGGTCAGGTCGAGCGCCCCGTCGGGGTCGGGGATGATCACGAAGTCGTTCTCCGTGCCATGCCCCTTGAGGAAGGGCAGGCCCTGCGGTGCTGCGCTGGTCATGCGCCGAGTCTACGGGTCAGCGCAGACGGGCGACCCGCCAGAAGGCGAGCAGCGCCAGCACCACCGTGATCGCCGCGTACAGCGCCACGAAGCGCCAGTCCGGACGACGGCCGGAACCGCGGGCCGGCAGCCCCGGCCAGGTGTAGCCGACCCGGCGGGCGGCCATGAGCCCCCAGCCCGCGGAGCAGCAGCCCAGCAGGAGGCCGAGCATCGCGACGACGGCGCCGCCGTCACCGGCCTCGAAGGCCAGCGGGAAGGCGAACATGAGCGAGCCGAGCACGCCGAGGGCGACGATCGGGGCGATCTGCCACGCGCGCAGGCGCCGCTCGGGACGCAGCTCGCGGAAGGACTGCTCCTCCTCCGCGAGGGTCGTCCCCTCCAGCGGGTCCTCCAGAGGGCCGTCCACCACGAGCCGGTCGCGCGGCTCGAGGTCCTCCCCTGAGGCGCGCTCGGTGCGCTCCGGCTGGGGTCCATTGCGAGGGCCGGCTTCCATCGCCACGCGCCCTCCCAAGAAGTCCGACACCGTAGCTCCGATGCTCGATGATGGCACGGGCGAAGCGGCGTCAAGTGCCGCTGGGGCGTCCCGATGCCATCACGTGATCAGGCTGTGACCGCCCGACCGGGCGGGGCCGACGACTGCGAGGGCCTGGGTCACCAGTTCCTGTCCGCGGCCGCTGAGCCACCGGACACGGCCGTCCCGGCGGAACCACGAGTCCTGGCGGCGCGCGAAGCGCTTGGTGGCGCGCACGGTCTCGGCGCGCGCCTCCGCGTCGGTGCACTCCCCGGCCAGCGCGGCCAGCACCTGCTGGTAGCCGAGCGCCCGGGAGGCCGTGCGCCCCTCGCGCAGGCCGGCCCCCTCCAGGGCGGTCACCTCGCCGACCAGTCCGGCCTCCCACATGCGGTCGACCCGCAGCGTGATCCGTTCGTCGAGTTCCGGACGGGGGACGTCGACGCCGATCTGGACGGTGTCGTACACGGAGTCGTGACCGGGCAGGTTCGCCGTGTAGGGGCGGCCGGTGATCTCCACGACCTCCAGCGCGCGGACGATCCGCCGGCCGTTGCTGGGCAGGATCACCCGGGCCGCCTCCGGGTCCACGGCGGCCAGGCGGGCGTGCAGCGGGCCGGAGCCGAGCGTGTCGAGTTCCGCCTCCAGCCGGGCCCGCACCTGCGGGTCGGTGCCGGGGAACTCCAGGGCGTCGATGGCGGCGCGCACGTAGAGCCCCGAGCCGCCGACGAGCACGGGGGTGCGCCCGGCGGCCAGCAGCCGGTCGATCTCGGCGCGGGCCAGGCGCTGGTACTCGGCGACGCTGGCGGCCAGGGTGACGTCCCATATGTCGAGCAGGTGGTGCGGCACGTCCTGCCGCTCGTCCTCGGTGAGCTTGGCGGTGCCGATGTCCATGCCGCGGTAGAGCTGCATGGAATCCGCGTTGACCACCTCTCCGCCGAGGGCCTGGGCAAGGGCGACACCGAGGTCGGACTTGCCGGCCGCGGTGGGGCCGACGACGGCGATCACGGGGGGGACGTCGTTTCTCACGTGCACAGTTTCGCAAATTCCGGCGGCGCGGTTTCACCTGCGGACGAGTAAGATCGTTACGGGAAAAGGGTCATTTCCGACAAAGGCATCCATGGGAGACGGTGACGCATGAGCCTCAAGGACACGCTGAAGGCCAAGGCCGAGCACGCCAGGGCCAGGGCCGGCGCCAAGGCCGGCGACTTCATGGACCAGCACGGCGAGGCGATCGGCTCACGGCTGGACAAGGTCGCGCGCACGGTCGACGAGAAGACGAAGCACAAGTACAGCGGAAAGATCCACAAGGGCGTGGACAAGACGAAGGACGCCATGGAGCACCTGAAGGACGGCGGCTCCAAGCACACGCACTGAGGACGGTCCGGGCCCCGGGACCCGCCCCTGCTACGACCAGGCCGCCACGAAGTAGCCGACGCCGTACGGCGCCTGGTCGTACAGCAGGTCACCGCTGAGCCCGGCGCCTTCGGCGGCGCCGGCGAGCACCTGCCAGGGGGCGCGTCCGGCCGCTCCCAGTTCGGTCGCCAGTGCCACGTCCAGGTCGGACAGCGCCTTGGTGTCCGCGGCGCCCAGGGCGCGCGCCACGGAGGCGTCGAAGGGTTCGGCGCGCTCGTCGAGGTAGCCGGGCGCCTTGAGCGTGCGGCAGGTGGTGCCGTCGCCCATGACCAGCAGCGCCACCCGGTCGGCCAGCTCCGCCAGGCCCCGCCCCAGCTCCAGCATCCGGGCCGCCGGCGCGGACACGGGCACCCCGGCGGCGTGCAGCGGCGCGGTCGAGCCCGCCCGGTTCAGCAGCCAGGCCGCGAGCGTCAGCGAGGGGGCCAGGGGCTCGGGGTCGCCGCCGTCGCCGAGCCGCACCGCGAGGTTCACGCCGTACGGGCGCAGCGAGCCCGTGCCGCCGCCCTCCCAGACGTGCGCGGAGTCCGCGGGGCCCACCACCACCAGCAGATCGGGGCGCGCGGCGGCCGGCACGGCCAGGGCGTCCGCGCAGGCGGTGCGCAGCGGGTCCAGTTCCGGCGCCGCGCCCGACGCGACATCGGGCACGAGCAGCGGCGGACAGGGGCATACGGCGGCGGCGACCAGCATGATCGGAACCCTACCGTCCGCCGTCTCAGAAGCCCTCGGGCATGCGGTCCCAGGGCTCGGCCGTGGCGGCGACCTTCGGGTCCTTGCTGTCGTGGACCAGTTCGGCGACCGTGAAACGGCAGACGTAGGTCGTGGTCACACCCTCGTTGACCTGGACGAACCCCTCCCCCGAGCGGTAAAGCCAGCTGCGCCGCACGCTGAACGGCTTGCTCGGCCGGTAGGCCAGCGCCGTTTCCTCCAGCTTGCGCAGCGCCTCCTCGCGGGTGCCGTCGACGTGGCCGAGGAGCTCGAACTCCCACCGCCTGGCGTCGCCGCTGCCCACGGTCTCCTCGGCGAAGAGCCCCCAACGAGCCATCCCGCGTCCCCCACTTCCCCGCGTCCCCGCGGTCCCCGCGCCGTCAGTCTCAGCCGCATCCCGGTGCGGCCGCCGCCGGTGCCGGCACGGGCGCGCCGATCGTCGGCAGGCCCAGCATGACACCCGCGGGCTTGGCCGCCGCGGCCGAGGTGCGCCGCTCCCAGGCGTCGCCCGCCGCGGTGCGGCGGACGCCGAACGCCGGGTGCTCGGCGAGCAGGTGGTGCGGTGCGGCGTAGCTGATCTCCGCCATCACCACGTCGCCGGGACGGACCGGCTCGGCGGGCGGCGCGAAGTGCACCAGGCGGTTGTCGGGGGCGCGGCCGGACAGGCGCCGCGTGGCGTCGTCCTTGCGGCCCTCGCCCTCGGCGACCAGCACCTCCAGGGTGCGGCCGACCTGCTTCTTGTTCTCGGCCCAGGAGATCTCCTCCTGCAGCGCGACCAGCCGCTCGTAGCGCTCCTGGACGACCGCCTTCGGCACCTGCCCCTCCATCTCGGCGGCGGGCGTGCCCGGACGCTTGGAGTACTGGAAGGTGTAGGCCTGCGCGAAGCGCGCCTCGCGCACCACGTGCAGCGTCTGCTCGAAGTCCTCCTCGGTCTCGCCGGGGAAGCCCACGATGATGTCGGTGGAGATGGCGGCGTCCGGCATCGCGGCGCGCACCTTCTCGATGATGCCGAGGTAGCGGTCCTGCCGGTACGAGCGGCGCATCGCGCGCAGCACCGCGTCCGAACCGGACTGCAGCGGCATGTGCAGCTGGTGCATCACGTTCGGGGTCTCGGCCATGGCCGCGATCACGTCGTCGGTGAAGTCGCGGGGGTGCGGCGAGGTGAAGCGCACGCGCTCCAGGCCGTTGATCGCCCCGGTGGCGCGCAGCAGCTTGCTGAACGCCTCGCGGTCGCCGATGTCGGAGCCGTAGGCGTTGACGTTCTGGCCGAGCAGGGTGACCTCGATGACGCCCTCGGCGACGAGCGCCTCGACCTCGGCGAGGATGTCGCCGGGGCGGCGGTCCTTCTCCTTGCCGCGCAGCGCGGGGACGATGCAGAAGGTGCAGGTGTTGTTGCAGCCGACCGAGATCGACACCCAGGCCGCGTAGGCCGACTCGCGCCGGGTCGGCAGCGTGGACGGGAAGGTCTCCAGCGACTCGGCGATCTCGACCTGAGCCTCTTCGGCGATCCGGGCGCGCTCCAGCAGCACCGGGAGGCTGCCGATGTTGTGGGTGCCGAAGACGACGTCGACCCAGGGGGCCTTCTTGACGATGGTGTCCCGGTCCTTCTGCGCCAGGCAGCCGCCGACGGCGATCTGCATGCCGGGCCGGGCGGCCTTCTGCGGCGCCAGGCGGCCGAGGTTGCCGTAGAGGCGGTTGTCGGCGTTCTCCCGGACCGCGCAGGTGTTGAAGACGACAACATCTGCGGACACCGAGCCGTCCTCGCCCTTGGGCGCGCAGACGTAGCCGGCCGCCTCCAGGAGGCCTGCCAGCCGCTCGGAGTCGTGGACGTTCATCTGGCACCCGTAGGTGCGGATCTCGTAGCTCTTCACATCCTGCTCTTCACGCTGCACCCGTCCAGGGTAAGGGGCGCGTCGCGGGCCCTGGTGACCGCGCCCGCCCCTGTGCGGGCGGGCACCGGACCCCATGGGCGGCGCCGCGGCGTCAGGCGGCGGGCGGCTCGGGGAGGAGGCGGTGCTCGACCCACGGGCCGGCGGAACTGCACGGGGTGGGAAGCTGGCGCCGGTCACGCCCGTACCGCGCGGTACGACCGCGACCTGCCCCCGCGCGGCGGGGCGCGTCCCGGGACGGTTGTCCCCGTGGGGCGGGCCTGGGCGTCCGGGAGCCGCAGGCCGCGGGACGGCGCTGGCCAGTGCGGCGCCGGGCTGGCACTATCGCGGGGATGGAGCTCCCCCGTATCGGCAGACGCCGGGCCGTGCAGGCCGTGCTGGCGGTGGCGGCGGCGGTCGCGCTGCTGCTGTGGTGGGTGCTGCCCTCCGACGGGCCGTCGTACCCGAGGGACAGGGTCGACTTCGCCACCGGTGTGCGCAACGGCGTGTACGACACGTACGGGAAGCGGCTCCAGCCCTATCTGCACACGGACCTGCCCGGGGTGCCGGTGCGCCTGGTGCGGTCCGAGGGGTCCGTGGACAACGTCCGGCGGGTGGCGACCGGCGAGGCCGACTTCGCGATCGCCGCGGCCGACGCCGTCGCGGACTACGACGGCCCGGGCGGGGGACGACTGCGGGCCTGCGCGCGGCTGTACGACGACTACATGCAGCTCGTGGTGCCCGCCGACTCCCCCGTGCGGTCGGCGAAGGACCTGCGCGGGCTCCGGGTGGGTATCGGCCAGCCCGGCTCCGGGGTGAACCTGATAACGCAGCGGCTGCTGGAGGCCGCGGACCTCGGGGAGCCCGGCGACGTGCGGCGCCGGACGGTGGGCATCGACCGGGCGCCGGAGATGCTGCGCGAGGGGAAGCTCGACGCGTTCTTCTGGTCGGGCGGACTGCCGACCAGGACCATCGCGAACCTGGCGGAGACCACCGACGTGAAGCTGGTCCAGCTCGGCGACCTCGTGGCCCGGCTGCACGCCGAGAGCGAGGAGTCGGCGTACTACCGGCAGGCGGTCATGCCCGCGGACGCGTACCCGATGGTCCAGGGCGGCCGCGCGGTGCAGACGATCGCCGTGGCCAACCTGCTGATCACCACGGACCAGACGGACACCGGACTGGTGGAGCGCTTTACCCGGACCGTGATCGACAGCCGCGACCGGATCGGGCAGGAGGTGCACGCCGCCCAGCTGATGGACCTGCGGACGGCGGTCTTCACCGACCCGCTGCCGCTGCACGCGGGCGCCGAGCGCTACTACTGGTCCGTGAAGCCCTAGTCCGGCGCCACCGGCCGCCGGTACGGACCATTCCGCCCGACATGTGATCGTTCCGCGTCCCGGGGGCGATGTTCATCCCCGCCGGAGCCCCCTAACCTGTAGCGGACCACGTACCGATGGGGGCACACGCATGAGTTCTGGGGGTATGCCGCACACCCTCGTCGACGGCCGCTACGAGCTGCGCCGCCAACTGGGGCGCGGCGGTATGGGCGTGGTGTGGGAGGCGTACGACAACCGGCTCGGCCGTCAGGTCGCCGTCAAGGAACTGCTGTTCCGCGGCGCGCTGGACCCGGAGACGCAGGCCCAGTGGGTGGAGCGGGCGCGCCGGGAGGCGCAGGCCATCGCCCGGATCGGGCACGAGCACGTGGTCGCGGTGCACGACGTGATCGAGGCCGACGGCCAGGTCTGGATCGTCATGGAGCAGGTCAACCCGCACTCCCTGGCGGACCAGTTGCGCGAGCGGGGCCGGATCCCGGCGCTCCAGGCGGCGCAGATCGGCCTGGAGGTGCTGCGCGGGCTGCGCGCGGTGCACGCGGCCGGGGTGCTGCACCGGGACGTGAAGCCGCACAACATCCTGTTCCGCCGGGACGGGCGGGCGGTGCTCATGGACTTCGGGATCGCGACCTTCGAGGGCGCCGCCCAGGTGACGCGGAGCCACGAGACCGTCGGCACCCCCCAGTACCTGGCACCGGAGCTGGCCAACCGGCTGACGCCCACGCCCGCCGCCGACCTGTGGTCGCTGGGCGTCACGCTCTACGAGATGGTCGAGGGCCGGGCCCCCTTCCGCGGCCCGACGCCGTACGAGGTGCTGGAGGCCGTCCGCACGGCCGAGCCGCCGCCGACGGCGCACGCGGGGCCGCTGCGCCCGCTGATCGACGGGCTGCTGGTCAAGGAGCCCGGGGCACGGGTGTCCGCGGAGCGCGCCGAGCAACTGCTGCAGCACGTGGCGCAGGAGACCCCGCAGTTCCCGGTCGCCGTCCACCCGGACTACGACCCGGACGCCACGCGGACGGACGCGGACGCCCGGCCCGCGCCGGAAACGACCGAGCCCGGCGCCGGCACGCCGCCGGTACGCGAACCCGAGGGGCGGACGTGGCGCCGCCGCTGGTACACGCTCGTCGCGGGCGGGGTGGGTCTCGCGGTCCTGGCCACGGGCGGCTGGTTCGCCGTCGACAGGCTGCGGGACGAGGGGCCCGCGCTGTCCAGTTCACCGACGTACAAGGCGGCGCGTGAGCGCGGTTACCTCATCGTCGGTGTCAAGAAGGACCAGCCGGGCCTCAGTGAGGCGTCCAGCACCGCCGAGGGCGGGTACGAGGGCTTCGACATCGACCTCGCGCGGGCCATCGCCCGGCATCTGGGCTTCAAGAAGGTGCAGTTCACCGTCGTGGACACCCAGTCCCGCGAGTACCGTCTGAGTGCCGGGAACGTCGACTTCATAGTGGCCAGTTACTCGATCACGCCCGCCCGCAAGGAGAAGGTCGACTTCGCGGGCCCCTACTACCAGGCCGGCCAGGACTTCCTGGTGCGCACCGACGCCCCCGTCCACAGTGTGCAGGACCTGTTCGGCCGTGATGTCTGCACCGTCACGCACTCGACGCCCGCCGATCGGCTCCGCAAGGAGTACCCGCAGATAAGGACCGCGCAGCAGGCCTCGTACGGGCTCTGCGTCGGCGAACTGCTGGCGGGCAAGGTCGACGCCGTCTCGACCGACGACATCATCCTGGCGGGCTACCGGGCCCAGCACACCAAGGAACTGCGGCTGCTGGGCGCGCCCTTCGGGAACGAGGAGTACGGGGTGGGGCTGCAGCAGAACGAGCCCGCGCTGAAGCGGGCCATCTGCGACACCATAAAGGAGCAGATCACCTCGGGCGCCTGGCGCGCGTCGTACGTGAAGCACCTCAAGCCGCTGACGTCGCAGGGGCTCGCCGACCAGCGCCCGCGGCTGGACGAGATGTCCGAGTGCGGCTAGGCCCCGCGCGGCCCGGACGGCCGCGCGGGGCGGCCGTCACCGCAGGGCGAACGTGGTGACCACGGCCGCGTGGTCGGAGGGCCAGGCGTTGCCCGCGACGTGCGGCTCGGGGCTGGGCTCCCCGGTGACCAGGGTCGTGGAGTCCAGCACCCGCAGGCCGGACCCGGCGTACAGGACGTAGTCGATCCGGTCCTGCGGCTCGGGCTCCGGGTTCACCGGTGACCAGGTGGTGCCGGGGTCGCGCACCGGGTCCGGGTGGGCCTCGCGGTACGAGTCGCGCAGCCCGGCGGCCTCGGCGGCGAGGGTGACGGGCCAGGGCACGGGTCCGTACCCGCCGCGCAGGGGCGCCGCCTCGGCGGTCCAGTCCAGGTGGGAGGGGACGTTGAAGTCGCCCACGAGGACGACCGGGACGGTGTCGCGGGCGGCGAGGTCGCCCGCCATGTCGTGCAGGATGTCCCGGATCTGGTCCAGGCGTCCCGAGGCGGCCTCGTGCTCGACGAGCACCTCGACCGGCTGCCGGTCGTGGAGGGCGTCGTAGGGGCCGTACGGGGTGTGGTTCAGGTGCGCGCTCCACAGCGTGACGTCGCACCCCTCGTCGAGCCGCACGGTGGCGCCGAGTCCGCCGTAGAACGGGCTCGCGGGCAGTCCGTGGCGGGAGACGATCGGGTAGCGGCTGATGACGCCGAGGTTGTCTCCCGCCTGGTGGTGCTCCCAGCCCAGTGCCTCGGCGAGTTCCTTCGCGGAGTGCGTCCGGGTCTCCTGCAGGCCCACGACGTCCACGTCGGCGTCGAGCAGCACGCGCAGCTGCTTGTCGCGGTGGTCGTCGACGCGCGTGCCGCCGAGCCACAGGTTCCAGCTCATGACGCGCAGGTGCCGCACCATCGGCTCGTCCGCGGCGACGACCGGCACGCGCACGGTGACGGTGGCGGAGCGCCCTTCGGCGTCCGTGGCGGTGACGGCCACCTCCGCGTCGCCGGGCACGTCGGGGGTCCCGGTGACGGTGCCGTCGGCCGACACCCGGGCCCAGCCGGGCCCCGCGGCCTTGGCGTACGTGACGGGGGCGCCGCGCAGCAGCCCGGCGACGGTGGCCCGCAGCGGCTCGCCGACACGGGTGCGGCGGCTGGTGAAGGCGGGCACGAGGAAGGACGGCGGCTGCGCCACCAGGGCCCGCAGCAAGGAGACGTCGGCCCGTTCCAGGCTGCCGAGCACCGCGCGGCCCGCGCCGGGGGCGATCGGCGCCAGGGACGGCACGGCCAGCACCCGGCAGCCGGCGGCCTCGGCGGAGGCGACACCGGTCGGGGTGTCCTCGACGGCCACGCACGCGCCGGGGTCCACGCCGAGGGCGCGGGCGGCGGCGAGGTAGGGGTCGGGGGCGGGCTTGGTGCGGGGGGTGTCGTCGGCGGTGAGGGAGACCGCGAAGCGCTCGGGGCCGAGCACCGCCAGCACGACGTCCACGACCTCCCGGGGGGACGCCGAGACCAGGGCGATGGGGATGTCGTGCCGGGCGAGTTCGTCCAGCAGCTCCAGCGCGCCGGGGCGGGGCACCGTGCGGGCGCGGACCCGCTCGGCGAACTCCCGGTGCAGGACGGCGGCCAGTTCGTCGGCGCCGGTCGCCGTACCGGTCGTGGTCGCCAGGTGGGCGGCGGTGTGCTCGACGGCGCGGCCGAGGACCTCGGTCACGTCCGCGTCGCCGAGCACGTGCCCCAGCCCGGCGGCCACCTCGGCGACCGCCTCCCACCACAGCTCCTCGGTCTCGACGAGGGTGCCGTCCATGTCGAACAGGACAGCCTGGAGCGGGTGGTGCGGTGGGTGGGTCACGGGGCTCTCTTTCATCAGCGGTGTGGGGGGATGGGGGGTGCGGTCGGGATCAGACGGCGCGCGCGGTGACCAGGACGGGCCGGTCGGGCAGGGACACGGTGACGCTCGCGCCCGGCGGGAGGGCGGCGGCCTCGGAACTGGCCAGGTCGGCCTTGACCGAGGTGCCGTCGGCAAGTCGCACGGTCACCCGGGTGACGGCGCCGAGGAACGCGGTCGCCACGACGCGCGCGTCGCCGGTGGGGTCGGCGTCCACGCTCACCGCTTCGGGTCGGACCAGGACGTCCACCTCGGTGCCGGCGGGCACGTCGCCCTGGGCGGGCAGCCGCCGGCCGAGGACCTCGACGAGGCCGCCGTCGGTGAGCCGGCCCGGCAGGCGGCTGTTGGTGCCGACGAACTCGGCGACGAAGGCGGTGGCGGGGCGGTCGTACAGTTCGGCGGGCGCGGCGCACTGCTCCATCCGCCCGGCGTTCATGACGGCGACGCGGTCCGCCATGGACAGCGCCTCCTCCTGGTCGTGCGTCACGAACAGCGTGGTGATGCCGAGTTCGCGCTGGAGGCGGCGGATCTCCTCGCGCAGGGTGGTGCGCACCTTGGCGTCCAGCGCGCTCAGCGGCTCGTCCAGGAGCAGGACGCGCGGGCGCAGCGCCAGGGCGCGGGCGAGGGCCACGCGCTGCTGCTGGCCGCCGGAGAGCTGGTGCGGGTAGCGGTCACCGTGGTCCGGCAGACCGACGAGCTCCAGGAGCTCGGCTGCGCGGGTGCGCCGGTCGGCGGCGCCGACCTTGCGCATGCGCAGCCCGAAGGCGACGTTGTCGGCCGCGCTCAGGTGCGGGAAGAGGCTGTACGACTGGAAGACCATGCCCGCGTCGCGGCGGTGCGCGGCAATCCTGGTGACGTCCTCGCCGTCGACCAGGACCTGGCCGGAGTCGGGGTGCTCGAAGCCGGCGAGCATGCGCAGCGCGGTGGTCTTGCCGCAGCCGGACGGGCCGAGCAGCGCGACGAGTTCGCCGGGCCGGACGGTCAGGTCCAGCCCGTCGAGGGCGGTGGTGGCTCCGAAGGAGCGGCGCAGGGCCCGGAACTCGACGGTGGCGCCGCTGCTCGCGGCGGTCACGGCGTCGGCGACCGGGGCGGGGGAGGTGTCGGTCATCTGTCGGTCACTTCCGGGAGGCGGATGAGGTGGGGCGGCGTCCGCCGACGGCGGCCAGGACGAGCAGCAGCACCCAGGTGACCAGCAGGCTGAGCACCGAGACGGCCACTGACAGCTGGGCCTGCGAGCCGCTGACCGTGACGATCCACACCGCGAAGGGCTGGAAGCCCAGCAGCTGGGCGACGGTGAACTCGCCGAGCACCAGGGCGAGGGTGAGGAAGGAGGCGTTGAGCAGCGCCCCGCGCAGATTGGGCAGCACGACCCGGATCAGGGCGGCCGGCCAGTTCGCGCCGCAGGACCGGGCGGCCTCGACGAGGGTGCGGACGTCGACCGCCCGCAGTCCGGCGTCCAGGGCCCGGTAGACGAAGGGCAGCGCCATCACGACGTAGGTGAGCACCAGGACGACCGGGAAGGACGGGTTCTGGATGGCCACGAAGGTCTGGAAGAACGGCGTGCTGGCCAGGTGCTCGGGGCCCCAGCGCAACACGCTGCTGACCCCGGCCACCAGCGCGATCGGCGGCACCACCAGCGGCAGCGAGCAGATCACCTCCACCAGCGGGCGCAGCCGGGGCGCGGACAGCCGCAGCGCCACCATGGCGGGGACCATCAGCAGCAGGACGACGCCGATGGTGGCGGCCGCGAGTTCCAGGGAGAGCAGCAGGCTGGAGGTGAAGCCCTCCGCCTTGAGGATCTGCCCGTACGCGTCGAAGGTGACGCCCTGGCCGGGGACGTCCACGGTGAAGATCACCGAGGCGGCCAGCGGCACCAGGAAGTAGAGGCCGGCGACGACGAGGACGATGCCGCGCCAGGGCCGGATCCGTGTGTCCGTCAGTCCAGCCATCGCGCGCTCCGTCGTTGCAGGGGCAGGTAGACCGCCATGACCAGGCCGGCGACGACGATCATGTCGAGGCTCAGGGCCAGCGCCACGTTCTCCTGCCCGACCAGGACGTTGCCGGAGATGGCGTCGGCGATCTGGAGGGTGATCAGCGGAACCGAGCTGCCGACCATCGCCGCGGCGGTGGCGTAGGCGGCGAAGGCGCTGCCGAAGAGCAGGACCAGGCCGCCGAGGAGCGAGGGGGCCAGCACGGGCAGGGCGACGTGCCGCCAGTACTGGCCGTTGGTGGCGCCGTTGTTCTGGGCGGCCTCCCGCCACTGGACGCGCAGCCCCTCCAGCGCAGGGGTCACGGTGAGCACCATGAGGGGGATGAGGAAGTAGAGGTAGACGATGACCAGGCCCCAGAAGCTGTAGAGGCTCCAGCCGTGGTCGGCGAGACCCAGGTGACGGGTGAGGACGCCCGCGTTGCCCAGGGTCGCCACGAAGGCGAAGGCCAGCGGCACCCCGCCGAAGTTGGCGAGCACACCGGAGGCGGTCAGCACGGCTTCCCGCAGCGCGCGGAATCGCGAGGTCACCACGGCCTGGGCGAGCAGCAGCCCGAGCACCGCGCCGATGGCGGCGGAGAGCCCGGACAGCTTCACACTGCCCCACAGGGCGGTCAGGTAGGCGCCCTGCAGGGAGGTGGTCAGGTTGGCCGTGGTGTACGAGGAGGCCCCGCTCGCGGGGTCCTTGACGGTGAAGGCGCCGTTGACCATGGCGACCGCGGGGGCCCCGAAGCTGATCGCCACGAAGACGAGCAGCGGGAGCACCGCGAGCCAGCCGGCCGAGCGCCGCCGCGCCGGGGCGGTGGCCCCGGCAGCGGCGGCGACGGGCGCCGCGGTGGCGGTCATCGGGTCGGTCATCCGGAGACGGCCTTGCCCCAGCCCTGGGCCAGCACTTCCTTGGCCTTGTTCTGCTGGTCGTCGGTCGGGAAGGACGGGGTGCCGGTGACCGCGGGGAGCTTGGCGGCGGCGGCCTTGTCGAGGGTGCCGGCCTTGTCCATGGCGGGCATCAGGACGGGGCGGGCGAAGCCGGCGAGCCACAGGTTCTGGCCCTCGGCGCTGTAGAGGTACTCCTGCCACAGGCGGGCGGCCGCGGGGTGCGGGGCGTCCTTGTTGATGGCCTGCGCGTAGTACTGGGCGTACTGGCCGTCGCTCGGGACGGAGACCTTCCAGTCCACGCCCTTGCCGGCGAACTCCTCGGCGTAACCGGCGTTGAGGTAGTCCCAGTCGATGCTGATCGGGGTCTCGCCCTTCTCGACCGTGGCCGGGGTGGACTCGACGGGGTTGTAGTTGCCGTTCTTCTTCAGCTTGCCGAAGAAGTCGATGCCGGGCTGGATGTCGTCGAAGGAGCCGCCGCCCGCGAGCGCCGCCGCGTAGACACCGCCGAAGGCCGAGCCCGACTTGGTCGGGTTGCCGTTCAGCGCGACCTGGCCCTTGTACTCGGGCTTGAGCAGGTCGGCGAAGGTGGTCGGGCAGTTCTTGACGCGCTTGGCGTCGCAGCCGATGGAGACGTAGCCGCCGTAGTCGTTGTACCAGCGGGCCTGGGCGTCCTTCTGGGCGGCCGGGATGTCGTCGTACGAGGCGACCTTGTAGGGGGCGAACAGGCCCTGCTGGGCACCGCTGATCGCGAAGGATGCGCCCAGGTCGAGGACGTCGGGGGCGCGGTCCTGGCCCTTGCGGGAGGTGACGGCGTTGATCTCGTCCTGGCTCGCGGCGTCCGGGGTCTCGTTCTGGATCTTGATGCCGTACTTCTTGGTGAAGCCGTCGATCAGCGCGCCGTAGTTGGCCCAGTCGCGGGGCAGGGCGATCGCGTTGAGCGTGCCCTCCTTCTTGGCGGCGGCGATCAGGGCGTCCATGCCGCCGAATTCCTCGGCGGAGGTCGCGGTGGCCGCGCTCTTGCCGTTCTTGCCGTCGGCGGAGGTCTGCGTGGTGGGGGCCGAACCGCAGGCGCTGAGGGCCAGCGCGGTCACGGCGAGGCCGGCGGCGAGAGCGGCCGCCTTCGGAAGGGACGCGGGCACGGATGTCTCCTGGAGGGGAAGTCGGGTCCTGAAGGGCAAAGAGGTCGGGGAGCGCTTCAACTTGTCCGAACAAGTTGGCCTTCAGTAGGCCGGGCGTCAATGGCCTTTCCGTAAACGGCGGGAAAACCTCTGCAAGCCTGGAGAGGGCAGTCGTCCCTTTTCGGCCAAGGGCCTGGTGACAGGCCCGGGAAGCCGTGAACCCCTGCGCGCGATCCACGCCAAGCTCGTCTACGCTGAGCGGTGTTGTGCGCAGACGGTGCATGAACGGAAGGGGGCGCAGTGGCGGCACGGCACGAGGAGATCGCCGAGGAGCTCCGGCGGGCCATCGACGACGAGGAGTACACGGTCGGTGCCCTGCTCCCCCCGGAGACGGAACTGGCCGCCCGGTACGGCGTCTCCCGCGGGACCGTGCGCCAGGCCGTCGCCGCGCTGACCGTGGAGGGACTGATCGGCTCCCGCCAGGGCGCCCGCCGTGTCGTGCTCGCCAGCCGGCGCAGTCAGAGCTTCGCGGAACTGCGCAGCTTCGCCCAGTGGGCTCGGGCCATGGGCCGTGCCGCCTCAGGCACCGTGGTCCGCGCCGAGACCCGGCCGGCCACCGCGGAGGACGCCACGCGCCTGCACCTGCGCACGGGCACGGACGTGCTGTACGTACTGCGGGTACGCGGTCTCGACGGTGAGTGCGTCCTGGTGGAGCGCACGGTCTACGCCGACTGGATCGCCCCCGCGGTGCTGCGCATAGAGCCGGACTGCGAGTCCGTCACCCAGCGGCTGTACGACGACATGGGCCTGGTCTTCGCCTACGGGGAGCACCTGATCGACGCCGTCTCGGCCGGCACCCGGGACAGCGAACTGCTGGGCGTGCGGCGCGGCAGCCCGCTGCTGCGGGTACGCCGGGTGACCACGACGCAGAAGGGCCGCCCGGTGGAGTGGTCGGACGACCGCTACCGCTCGGACGCGGTCAACTTCAGCATCCACAACTCGATCGGTTCCAACCCGCTGGCCCGCCAGGCCGGCCCCGGGCTCAGGGAGCCGTTCGCGGCACCGTCAGGGTGACCCGCAGTCCGTGGGGCTCGTTCGGGGCGAACGCGATGGCGCCGCCGCCCTGGGCCAGCAGCACCCGCGCGATGGACAGGCCCAGACCCGAGCCGTCGACGTTCTGATGGCGCGGGCTGCGCCAGAAGCGGTCGCCGATGCGGGCCAGTTCGTCCCCCGTGAGCCCCGGGCCGCCGTCGGCCACGATCACGTCGACGGCTCCGGGGCCTCCCCGCGGTTCGGTGGTGACCAGTACGCGCCCACCGCCCGGCGTGAACTTCACGGCGTTGTCGATCACGGCGTCGAGGGCGCTGGACAGCGCCACCGGATCGGCCCAGCCGGTCACCGCGGCGGCGCCGCCGTAGCCGAGTTCGACGCCGTCGCGCTCGGCGACCGGCCGCCACGCCTCGACGCGTTCCGCGGCGAGGGCGGCGATGTCGGTGAGGGCGAGGTCGGCCTCCGCGTGCTCGGCGGTGGCGAGGCCCAGCAGATCGTCCAGCACCGAGGCCAGCCGCTTGCCCTCCTCCTGCACCGAGGCGATCTCCTCGTGCCCGTCGGGCAGTTCCAGGCCCAGCAGCTCGATCCTCAGCAGCAGCGCGGACAGCGGGTTGCGCAACTGGTGGGAGGCGTCGGCGACGAAGGCCCGCTGCTGGTCGAGGACCTCCTCGACGTTGTCGGCCATCTCGTTGAACGAGCGGGCCAGGCGGCGCAGTTCCGGCGGACCCCCGGAGACGGCCACGCGGGACTTCATCCGGCCGGTGGCGATGTCGTGGGTGACCCGGTCCAGCACCCGGACCGGGCGCAGCACCCAGCCGGTGAGCCGGAAGGCGGCCATGACGGCCACGATCATGGCCGCCAGTTCACCGGCCGCGAGCAGCAGCCAGCCGCGCAGGATGCGCGAGCGCATGGCACCGGTCGGCGAGTCGGTCAGCACCACCGCGACCACGTCGCCGTCCCGGACGACCGGGGAGGCGACCGGCAGGGAGCGGTGCTGCCAGGGCCAGATCTGCGTGGGGTCGTGGCTGCGCCGCCCGGCGAGGGCCTCGCTGTACGCGGTGAAGGCCTCGCCGCCGGTGGGCAGCGTCCAGCCGGCCGGGGCCGAGGCGATCGGCTTGCCGTCGCGGTCGAAGACGCCGGCCCTGATGCCGTAGACCTCCTGGTACTGCAGCAGCTCCGTCCGCAGCGTGCTCTCCCGTTCGCCCCCGCCGTCGGTGCTGACGTACTGCGCGAGCGCGGCGAAGCGGGCGGTGTCGTCGATGCGGTCCACGACGACCCGCTGCTGCTGGGTGGCGGCCAGGCTGGCGGCGAGCGGGAAGCCGAGCGCCAGCAGCACACCGGCCATCAGCACGATGAGCAGCGGCAGCAGCCGGGCATGCACGGAAGAACGGCCCCCTAGCCGGAGGGCACGACGAGGCGGTAGCCGACCCCGCGCACGGTCTCGATCAGGGAGGGCAGGCGCAGCTTGGAGCGCAGGGACGCCACATGCACCTCGAGGGTGCGCCCGGTCCCCTCCCAACTCGTCCGCCACACCTCGCTGATGATCTGCTCACGACGGAAGACCACTCCGGGCCGCTGCGCCAGCATCGCGAGCAGGTCGAACTCCTTGCGGGTCAGCGCGACCGGCTCGTCGCCGACGGTGACCTTGCGGGTGGCCATCTCCACCCGGACCGGGCCGAGCCCGATGACGTCCGGGGCCGGCGCACCCTCCGCCTCGGGCCCCGTCGACGCCTCCTGCGCCTTGCGGCGGCAGACGGCGTGGATGCGGGCGAGCAACTCACCGGTGTCGTACGGCTTCACCACGTAGTCGTCGGCGCCGAGGTTGAGTCCGTGGATGCGCGACCGAACGTCGGCGCGGGCGGTCACCATGATCACGGGAATGGCGGTACGCAGCCGGATGCGGCTGCACACCTCGAAGCCGTCCTGGTCGGGCAGGCCGAGGTCGAGCAGGACCACGTCGAAACCGGGACCGTGGTCGGGCAGCAGCGCGTGCAGCGCCTCCTCGCCGCTGCGGGCATGGATGACCTGCAGTCCGTGCTTGGCCAGCACGGCCGCCAGCGCGGCGGCGACCCGGTGGTCGTCCTCCACGAGCAGCAGTCTCATCCGTTCACCTCCCGCGGCCCGGTCCTTCACGCTCCCGCAATCATGCTCTACCACCGAATACACGCCGATCGGCCACGTGCGCGTCAAGCGCAGCCCGGGCCCGCGTGGCGACTGTTACGGAGCCGGTACGCTGCACAACCGGCCGGGCTCACCCACAGTGCCGGATTTGTGCCAGCCAGTGACCGGATCGTAATGCTCAAGTTCCCCTCAGATGTGCTGACTCCGTTCGCCGGGCGTCAATAGGGTGATCGCCGAGGTCTGGTCAACCGACGAGGATGGAGCACACGCCGATGACCGAAGTCCCGGTGCCCGAGGACGCCGTTCCGGCGGCCGACGACCTGGTCGTACTGAAGGACGTGAACAAGCACTTCGGCGCTCTGCACGTGCTCCAGGACATCAACCTCAGCATCGGCCGCGGCGAGGTCGTGGTCGTCATCGGCCCCTCGGGGTCGGGCAAGTCGACCCTGTGCCGGGCCGTCAACCGCCTGGAGACGATCGACTCGGGGCTGATCACGATCGACGGGAAGCCGCTGCCCCAGGAGGGCAGGGAGCTGGCCCGGCTGCGCGCCGACGTCGGCATGGTCTTCCAGTCCTTCAACCTCTTCGCGCACAAGACGGTCCTGGAGAACGTCACGCTCGGCCAGGTCAAGGTGCGCAAGGCCGGCAAGAAGGCCGCCGAGGACCGCGCCCGCACCCTGCTGGACCGGGTGGGCGTGGGCAGCCAGGCGGACAAGTACCCGGCACAGCTCTCCGGAGGCCAGCAGCAGCGCGTGGCGATCGCCCGGGCGCTGGCGATGGAGCCGAAGGTCATGCTCTTCGACGAGCCGACCTCGGCGCTCGACCCGGAAATGATCAACGAGGTGCTGGAGGTCATGCAGCAGCTCGCACGCGACGGGATGACGATGGTTGTCGTCACCCATGAGATGGGCTTCGCCCGGTCCGCCGCGAACCGCGTCGTCTTCATGGCGGACGGGCGGATCGTCGAGCAGGCGACGCCCGACCAGTTCTTCAGCAATCCCCGGAGCGACCGGGCCAAGGACTTCCTTTCGAAGATCCTTCACCACTGAGAGCGACACCGACGGTTCGCCGACCTAAGGATGATCACGATGAGCTTCCGTACCACTGCCGCCGCCGCTCTGGCCGTCCTGGCGCTGACCGCCACCGCCACCGCGTGCGGCAAGGAGGGCTCGCCCTCCTCCTCGAGCACCCCCGGCAAGGGCTCCAGCAGCGCGGCCGCCGCCGAACTGCCCACCTACACCGTCAAGACCGGTGTGGACCTGGCCGGCTCCAAGACCTGGGACCGGATCAAAAAGAACGGCAAGCTCGTCATCGGCGTCAAGGCCGACCAGCCGAACCTGGGTTACCAGGACCCCGGCAGCAAGAAGTACTCCGGCTTCGACATCGAGATCGCCAAGATGATCGCCGCCGACCTCGGCTTCGACGAGAGCAAGATCGAGTACAAGACGATCCAGTCGGCCAACCGCGAGACCGCCCTCTCCGGGGGCCAGGTCGACTACTACGTCGGCACGTACACCATCAACGACGAGCGCAAGAAGTCCGTCTCCTTCGCCGGCCCGTACTTCGTCGCGGGCCAGGACCTGCTGGTCAAGAAGGGCAGCGGCATCAAGAGCACGAGCGACCTCAAGGGCAAGAAGGTCTGCTCCGCGACCGGCTCGACCTCCATCCAGCGCATCAAGGAGGGCAACTACGGCGCCGAGCCCGTCGAGTACGACTCCTACTCGCTGTGCGTGCAGAACCTGGCCTCGGGCCAGGTCGACGCGGTGACCACCGACGACGCCATCCTCAAGGGTTACGCGGCCCAGGACCCGGCCAACCTCGAGGTCCTCGGCAAGCCGTTCTCCGAGGAGGCCTACGGCGTGGGCCTGCTCAAGGACGACAAGGTCCTGCAGCAGGCGATCACCAACGCGCTGAAGAACCACGAGGACAACGGCGACTGGAAGAAGGCGTACGACGCCACGCTCGGCAAGTCCGGCGTGAGCGCCGAGATCCCGCAGCTCCAGTCCTGAAGCGGGCGGAACCCGGCCTGACCCGGGTCCCGTCCTCCCTCACCGGCACAGCCCGAGCCTGATGCGCCGGCGGCCAGGAGCGGCCGTCGGCGCACCCCCTTCGGAGAATCGATGAACGTACTGCTGGACAACTTCGCGCTCTTCCGCGAGGGGTTCCTCGGCACGGTCGAGCTGACCGCGCTCAGCGGGGCGATGGCCCTGGTGCTCGGGGTGATCATGGCCGCCTTCCGGGTGTCCCCGGTGCCGCCCCTGCGCGCCTTCGGCGCGGCGTGGGTGACCCTGCTGCGCAACACCCCGCTGACCCTGCTCTTCTTCATCGCGGTGCTGGTGCTGCCCCGGCTGGGGCTGAACACCTGGAGCTACTTCCGGCTCGCGGTGCTCGCCCTGAGCTGCTACACCTCGGCCTTCATCTGCGAGGCCGTGCGCTCGGGCATCAACACCGTCCCGCTCGGGCAGGCCGAGGCCGCCCGCAGCCTCGGGATGACCTTCACCCAGACCCTGCGGCTGATCATCCTGCCGCAGGCCACCCGGACCGTGCTGCCGCCCATCGGCAGCCTGCTGATCGCGCTCACCAAGAACTCCGCGATCGCCGGTGCCTTCAGCGTCACCGAGCTGTTCAGCGTGCAGAAGGCGCTCGGTGAGAAGGGCTACAGCGTCTTCGCGACCTTCATCTGGGTGGCGATCGCCTACCTGGTCCTCACCCTCCTCATCAGCGCGGTCTTCCGACTGCTCGAGAACCGGCTGGCGGTGGCCCGATGAGCACGAACGTCCTCTTCGACGCCCCCGGCCCCCGGGCCAGGATCCGCAACCGGGTCGTCGGCGCGGTCGCCGCCCTGGCGATCCTCGCCCTGCTGTGGTTCGTCTACCGGCGGCTCGACGAGTCGGGGCAGTTCGCCTCGTACCTCTGGGAGCCCTTCCAGTACACCGACATCCAGCAGCGCCTTGTCGACGGTCTGGTCTCCACGCTGAAGGCCTTCGCGCTCGCCGCGGTCTTCTCGCTGGTGCTGGGCGCGGCGCTGGCGGCCGGCCGGCTGTCGGACCACGCCCCGGTGCGGTGGGTGGCGACCGTCGTCGTGGAGTTCTTCCGCGCGATGCCGCTGCTCATCATGATCTTCGCGCTGTACGTGGGCCTCTTTACCGCCGCCCCGCTGTGGGCGCTGGTGATCGGCCTCACCCTCTACAACGGCTCGGTGCAGGCCGAGATCTTCCGGGCCGGCATCAACGCCGTACCCAAGGGGCAGCGCGAGGCCGCGTACGCGATCGGCCTGCGCAAGACGCAGGTCATGGTCTTCGTACTGATCCCGCAGGCGGTCCGGGCCATGCTGCCGTCGATCATCAGCCAGCTGGTGGTCACCCTGAAGGACACCTCGCTCGGCTACATCATCACCTACGAGGAGCTGCTCTACATCGGCAACCTCATCGCCAAGAACAGCGCGGGCTTCCCCTTCATCCCGATGATCATCATCGTGGCGCCGATCTACATCCTGATGTGCCTGGCGCTCAGCTCGCTGGCCAACTGGATCGAGCGGCGCGGACGGCGCAGCCGCAAGGGCGCGCCGCCGAAGTCCGGTGACATCAAGGCGGTGGAGGCCGCGGCGGAGTGACGGTGCGCCAGGCGTACCACCGCGCGGCAGGTGTGGTCACTTGACGCACGCACGCGCAGTAGGTTGCATACGCAATGTGACTGCACAACTTCCCGGGACCCTGCCGTGGACCCGGTGATCATCGCGGGGGCGGGTCCGGTCGGGCTCGCCCTCGCGCTCTGCCTGGCCCGGCACGACGTGCCGAGCATCGTCCTCGACGAGCACGACCACCCGCCCGCACTCTCCCCGGAGCGCACGGCCGTACTGAGCCCGGAGACCGCCGGACTGCTGGTCCGGCTCGGCCACCGCCGGCTGTACGAGTCCGGCGCGACCTGGGACGCGTGGCGGACGCTGCGCCGCCGGCAGGAGACCGTCCGGGTGGAGTTCGGCGACCCAGCCTCCGGTGGGCAGGGCCCCTCCCCCCTGCACATCGGGCAGGAGCGCCTGGAGCGCGGGCTACGCGGGGCGCTCGCCGAACAGGCACTGGCGCGGATCGTGCCGGGCGCCCGCATCGAAGCGGTCGAGCAGGACGAGCGCGGTGTCAGCGTCCGCACCAAGGGCGCCAACGCCACCTGGTGGCGCGGCAGTTACCTGATCGGCTGCGACGGCCCGCGCTCCACCGTGCGCAAGCTGCTGGGCGTGCGGTTCCCCGGCCGTACGGCCGTCGACCGGCACGCCGTGGCCGCCCTGCGGGTCGCGCTGCCCGACGAGGGCGTGGCGCTGCTGCACCGTGAGCCGCCGGGGCCGGGCGCGGGACCCGAGGTGACGGCCCGTCCGCTGCCGGACGGGGTGTGGCGGCTGGACTGGCTGCTGCCGGCCCGCGGAGAACCGCTCACCTCCGACGAGCTCGTCTCGCGCGTCCGCGGCACCCTGACGGCCTGGTGCGGAAGCGTTCCTCCGTACGAGCTGCTGGGCTCCGCCGAGTACCCGGTGCACCAGCGCCTGGCCCGGCGCTGGCGCGCCGGACGCGTCTTCCTGGCCGGCGACGCGGCGCACCTCATGGGCGCGCTGGGCGCGCAGGGCCTGGAGGAGGGCCTGCGCGACGCCGACAACCTCGCCTGGAAGCTCTCCCTGGCCTGGCACCACGGGGCGTCGGACACCCTGCTCGACAGCTACCAGGCCGAACGGCGCGGCGCGGTGGGCGCCCGGCTGCGGGCCACCGACCAGGTCCTGCCGCTGCTGCGGACGAGCGGTGTCTGGCACACGGTGCGGCGCTCCGTGCTGTCCGGCTCCGCCCGGCGGTACGCCGAGCTGCTCACCGACGGCCACCTCGGCCGGGGCGCGCTCGGCGCCCCGCCGGTCTACGCCCGCTCACCGCTCGCGCTGCCCGCCCCCCGCGGAGCGGGCGCCGCCGCCTCGGCCTCCTCGGCGGCCGCGGCCGCGCCGTCGCCGCTGCTGGGATCCTGCGCCACTCCCCCGGGCGGCGCGGTCGTCGACGTCCCGGTCACGGCGCTCGACGGCTCCCGTGCGCACCTGTACGAGCGGCTCGGGCGTGACCTGCTGGTCGTCCTTGTCGCGCCGGGCACCGGGGTGTGGGAGAGCCGGCACTGGCTCACCGCGGGCCTGATGCCCCGGCTGGCCAAGGCGGTGGCGGCCCTGCCCACCCGGGCGGAACTGCTCGTCACCGAGGCCTATCCCGGGTCGACGGCGCACAGCGTGCTGCTGATCCGCCCGGACGGCCATCTGGTGACCGTGATGACCGGCTGCCGCCCGACCGAGCTCTACGCCTACGCCGACCTCGCCCGCGGCGGCCCCCCGAGCGCCGTCCAGGACCGCGTCCCCCACTGACGGGCCCCGGCGCGGGCCGGCCGGGGTCCGGGTCGCGGGCCGGTCCGTTCAGCGGGCGAACTCCGTGGCCCGGGACTCCCTGACGACGGTGACGCGGATCTGGCCGGGGTAGGTGAGTTCCTCCTCGACCTGCTTGGCGACGTCACGGGCGATGACCTGCGCCTGGATGTCGTCCACGTCCTCCGGGCGCACCATGACCCGGATCTCGCGTCCGGCCTGCATGGCGAAGACCTTGGAGACGCCCGTGTGGGCGGCGGCGATCTGCTCCAGCCGCTTGAGCCGGCGGACGTAGCTCTCCAGGGACTCGCGCCGGGCGCCGGGACGCCCGCCGGAGATGCCGTCGGCGGCCTGGGTGAGGACCGCCTCGACGGTACGAGGGGCGACCTCGTTGTGGTGGGCCTCGATGGAGTGGACGACGTCCTCGGACTCGCCGTGCCGTCGCGCCAGGTCCGCGCCGATGAGGGCGTGGCTGCCCTCGACCTCGTGGGTGAGGGCCTTGCCGATGTCGTGCAGCAGGGTGCCGCGCTTCGCCACGGCCGGGTCGACGCCGAGCTCGGCGGCCATCATGCCCGCGATGTGCGAGGACTCCAGGAGATGGCCGAGCACGTTCTGGCCGTAGGAGGTGCGGTAGCGCAACCGCCCCAGCAGCGTGACCAGTTCGGGGTGCATGTCGGTGATGCCGATCTCGGTGAGCGCGTCCTCTCCGTGGCGCACGCACAGTTGCTCGACCTCGGCCTGCTTGCGCTCGTAGACCTCCTCGATGCGGTGCGGATGGATGCGGCCGTCGGTGACGAGTGCGTCCAGGGCGAGCCGGGCGACCTCGCGCCGCACCGGGTCGAAGCAGGAGAGCAGCACCGCCTCGGGCGTGTCGTCGATGATGAGGTTGACTCCGGTGACGGCCTCGAAGGCACGGATGTTGCGGCCCTCACGGCCGATGATCCGGCCCTTCATCTCGTCGCCGGGCAGTTGCAGCACCGACACCACCGACTCGGCCGTCTGCTCGGTGGCCACGCGCTGGATGACCCCGGCGACGATCCGCCGGGCGCGTTCCTCGCCGCGGTCGCGGGCGGCCCGCTCGATGTCGCGGGCGATCACCGCCGCCTCGCGCTTGGCCTGCTGCTCCGCGGAGCGCACGAGGTCGGCACGGGCCTCGGCGGCGGTGTAGGCGGCGACGCGCTCCAGGACCTCGCGCCGCTCCTCCTCCAGCCGGTTGAGCTCGGCGCGGCGGCGCTCCAGTTCCTCGCGTTCCTCCGCCAGTTCGCGGCGACGCCGGTGGAGTTGCTCCGACTCGGCGTCGATACGGGCCTCCCGGTCGGCGAGCCGCTGCTCACGCCGCTCCAAGTCGGCCCGGATCTCGCGGACTTCCTCCTTGGCGGTGGCCCGGATCCCCCGGGCCTCACGCTCGGCCGCAGCCCTGAGCTGTTCGCGTTCCGCGCGAAGCCGTCGGAGCAGCACGCCCGCGGTGACGGCGACGACCACGGTGACGGCCACGGCCGCGACCGTGAAAACGGATTCGGTCCCCAGCGCGATGCCCATGGCACCAACTCCCGTATCTCTGAGGACGCGATCCCTCACCCGTTGTGAGGCTAAGTCGACTCAGAGGCACGGTCAAGGAACCTCAGCGAAGGTTCAGTCGGGCAGGTAGTACTCCAGCGACTCCGGGTCCTCGCCCTCCTCCTCCAGGGCGCGGCGGACCACCCTCAGGGCGAGCCCTTCCGCGTACCCCTTGCGGGCGAGCATCCCGGCGAGCCGGCGGATCCGCTTCTCCTTCTCGAGACCGCGGGTGGCCCTGAGCTTGCGATCGACGAGGGCGCGGGCCGTCTCCTCCTCCTGCTCCGCGTCAAGCTGCCCCACGGCGTGGCCGATCGCCTCGGCGTCCACCCCCCGGGTGCGCAGTTCCTGCGCGAGGGCACGCCGGGCGAGGCCCCGGCCGCGGTGCCGGGACTCGACCCAGGCGTCGGCGAACGCCTGGTCGTCGATGAGCCCGACGTCCTCGAACCGTTCCAGCACCTGCTCCGCCGCCTCCTCCGGGATGTCCCGGCGGCGCATGGCGTCGGCAAGCTGCTTTCGGGTGCGGGGGGTCCCGGTGAGCAGGCGCAGACAGAGCGCCCGCGCCTGCTCCACCGGGTCCAGTGGGCGTTCCTGCTCCGCCCTGTCCCCCTCCTGCCCGAAGGCGGGCAAGGAGGGGGAGGAGGAGTCGCCACGATCCTTGCGCCGGGATGCCACCGTCAGGCCTTGGCGGCCGCGGCCTTGGGCGCCTTGACGGCCTTGGGCGCCGGGACGGTCGCGGCGTCGGCCTTGGCCGGGTCGGCCGCTGCGGCGGCGGGAGCGGTCGCGTCGGCGCCGGCCTCGTCAGCCGCGGCCTCCGGCCGGACGCCGATGCCGAGCTTCTCCTTGATCTTCTTCTCGATCTCGTCGGCGAGGTCGGGGTTGTCGCGCAGGAAGTTGCGCGCGTTCTCCTTGCCCTGACCGAGCTGGTCGCCCTCGTAGGTGTACCAGGCGCCGGACTTGCGGATGAAGCCGTGGTCCACACCCATGTCGATCAGGCCGCCCTCACGGCTGATGCCCTGGCCGTAGAGGATGTCGAACTCGGCCTGCTTGAAGGGCGGCGCGACCTTGTTCTTGACGACCTTGACGCGCGTGCGGTTGCCGACCGCGTCCGTGCCGTCCTTGAGGGTCTCGATACGGCGGATGTCCAGCCGCACGGAGGCGTAGAACTTCAGCGCGCGGCCACCGGTCGTCGTCTCCGGCGAGCCGAACATCACGCCGACCTTCTCGCGGAGCTGGTTGATGAAGATCGCGGTGGTCTTGGACTGGTGGAGCGCACCGGTGATCTTGCGCAGCGCCTGGCTCATCAGACGGGCCTGCAGACCCACGTGCGAGTCACCCATCTCACCCTCGATCTCGGCCCGCGGCACGAGGGCCGCCACGGAGTCGATCACGATGAGGTCCAGCGCGCCGGAGCGGATCAGCATGTCGGTGATCTCGAGGGCCTGCTCGCCGTTGTCCGGCTGGGACAGCAGCAGGGAGTCGACGTCCACGCCGAGGCGCTTGGCGTAGTCGGGGTCGAGGGCGTGCTCGGCGTCCACGAAGGCGACCTTGCCGCCGGCCCGCTGGGCGTTGGCCACCGCGTGCAGGGTCAGGGTCGTCTTGCCGGAGGACTCCGGGCCGTAGACCTCCACCACGCGGCCGCGCGGGAGACCGCCGACGCCGAGGGCGACGTCCAGGGCGGTGGATCCCGTCGAGATGACCTCGATGGGCTCGTTCGGCCGATCGCCGAGGCGCATGACGGCACCCTTGCCGAACTGCCGTTCAATCTGTGCGAGCGCGGCGTCGAGCGCCTTGTCGCGGTCGGTTCCTGCCATGGGTTCCACCCTGGGTGTCTGAGTCGTTCGCTTCACGTCCATGACGCTACTGCCTGCCACTGACAACGCGTCCCGACGCCGCCCCCGGCCTGTGGACAACCCATGGGAGTCCGTGAAAACCCTTGGGAAACCGGGCCCGGCACATCCATGAGAATGGATGTTCGATTTTTGTGTCAAGCGACCCGCGAACCTCAGGCGCCCCCGTCGTCCGCCACGCCCCGGTCGTCCCGCCGGTCCCGCGCGTCCCGGGAAGCCCCCTCGGGCCCGGGACCGGTGACCGGCCCGCCCCGGCCGGCCCCGCGCGACCGCCACCGGAACAGCGGCCGCCGCTGCGGCCCGTGCGCCCGCGGGTCCGTGACGGCGTACCGCTTCACGTACGCCCCGAGGAAGCCCTGCAGCGTCGCCGTCGCCGGGATCGCCACCAGAGCGCCCACCGCCCCCAGCAGCGCGGTGCCGGCGATCACCGACCCGAAGGCCACCGCGGGGTGGATGTCGACGGTGCGCGCGGTGATCCGCGGCTGCAGCACGTAGTTCTCGAACTGCTGGTAGACCACGACGAAGCCCAGCACCCACAGCGCGTCCCACGGGTCCTGCGTGAACGCGATCAGCATCGGCAGCGCCCCCGCCAGGTACGTGCCGACCGTCGGCACGAACTGCGAGACGACACCGACCCAGACCGCCAGCGCCGGCGCGTACGGCACCCCGATGACCACGAACAGCACGTAGTGGGCGACGGCGGAGATCAGCGCCATCAGGGCCCGCGAGTACAGGTAGCCGCCGGTCTTGGCGACCGCGATCTCCCACGCCCGCAGCACCTCGGCCTGCCGGGCCGGCGGCAGCACCGAGCAGACGGCGCGGCGCATCCGTGGCCCGTCGGCGGCGAAGTAGAAGGTGAACAGGCCGATCGTCAGCACCTGGAAGACCCCGCCGAGGACCGTCGCCGACAGCCCCCACACGTTGCCCGCCTGCCGCTGCACATAGGTGCGCAGCCAGTCGGAGTGCAGCACGTTCTCCTGCAGCTTGCCGACGGACAGGTCGGTGCCGAAGGTCTGGTTGACCCACACGACCACGTCGTCGACGTACTCCGGCAGATTGCTGCCGATCGAGGTGATCTGGTCCACCAGCAGCGAGCCGAGCAGCACCACGAAGATCCCGCCCGCGGCGAGCACGATCAGGAACACCAGCCCGGTCGCCCAGCCCCTGCGCATCCCGCGCGCGGCCATCCAGTCCACGGCCGGCTCGATCGCCAGGGCGGCGAAGAAGGCCAGCAGGATGTTCACCAGCAATCCGATGACCTGGTGGAACGCCCAGTTCGCCAGTTGGAAGGCGGCCAGCAGCGCGATCGCCAGCACCATCGCCCTCGGCAGCCAGCGCGGCATCCCCGAACCCACCGCACCCTCTCCCGCACCCGTTCCGCGCCCCGGTTCCCCGGGCTCCCCAGGGGACCGCGGAGCCCCGGTCGCCCCGGCTATCGTCTCGTCGCTGCCCGTCACGCCCTCAGTCCCGCCCCCGTGCTCAGCGGCGCGATGCCGGGACGTCGACGGCCGCGCACACCGCCCGCCAGACGTCCTTGGTCTCCCAGCCCTCGTCCAGTGCCTGGTGGACGGTCCGGCCGCCGAGCTCGGACATCACGTGGTCGCGCGCGAAGGAGTCGGCGTACGTCTCGCCGAAGTGCACGCGCATCCGTTCCCAGAACACCGTCAGCTTCATGCGCCCAGTATCCCGCGCCGCCGGCCGAACGGGCGGGCGTCGCACAAGGGCCCACGCGTCCGCCGTCCGGGGCCGCTCACAGCGGCGGGGCAGCGGGGCGGCGGGGCCGACCGGGGCGTTGGGTACACTGGGTGAAGCGAAGGGGAGTAGTCCCGCAATACCGGCTGGTCGACACACTGGACGTCCGTGGACGTCCCGGCCACCGGGCCGCCGCACCGGGTGCGGGGGTGGACGAGACCTTCGGCCAAGGCAAGACGTGGTCCGCACCGCCGTGCGGGCCGCTCCGTCGTGCCGGGCCGTCGGCGCTTCCCGTCGCCCTCTGGGTGCCGTCGAGTCCACGGTCCGGTCCCAGCAGAAAGCACCGGAATGACCTTCGACCCCCTGGCGCTCGTCACCGCCTTCGGGCTGATCTTCCTCGCCGAACTCCCGGACAAGACGATGTTCGCCTCGCTGGCGATGGGCACGCGCATGCGCCCGCTCTACGTCTGGTTCGGCACCTCGACCGCCTTCATCCTGCACGTGGCCATCGCGGTGGGCGCGGGCAGCCTGATCAGCATGCTGCCGAACATGGCGGTGAAACTGGTCTCCGCCGCCCTGTTCGCCTTCGGCGCCGTGGTATTGCTGCGGGGCGGGGGCGACGACGACCACGACGAGGCCGGCAGGACCGTGACCGGGTTCTGGCCGGTGTACTCCACCGCGTTCACCGCCGTGTTCATCAGCGAGTGGGGCGACCTCACGCAGATCACCACCGCCAACCTCGCCGCCACCAACGGCTGGCTGCCGACCGCGATCGGCTCGGCCGCGGCACTGATGTCGGTCTCCGCCCTCGCACTGGTGGTGGGCCGGTTCATCGCCAAGAAGGTCCCGCTGAAGACCATCCAGCGCGTCGGCGGCGTCTGCATGGCGGGCCTGGCCGTCTGGACCCTGGTCGAGGCGTTCACGGGCTGAGCCTCACGGGCCGGCGTTCACGGGCTTGGTTTCGCGGGCTGACAGACCGGCGTCCCGGGCCTTCGGACCGGGCGCACCGCCCACACCTTTCCCGCGTCGTCCGCTTTTACCGAACGGCGCCATTACCCACCACGATGCCCCGTAATGTTTGCGGGGCGTACATTCGGTATATGCGACCGCCAGCGCTGGAGGACGGCCTTCCTGCTCCGGCCCCCGGACCCGTCGGGGACCCGGAGCCGCGATGAAGGACAACCTCACGCACCGCCTGCGGCGGCTGCCCGGGCGGCGGGCGGCGCCGCACCGCTCGGGGGCCGCCCCCTCCTGGGTGACGCTGCTGACCCAGGGCCACGGGCCGCTGGGCCTGGCCCTTTTCATGATCATCTCCATCGTCGTCACCGGCTTCATACTGCCGCCCACCGAGCACCTGGCCTCGCTGATGGTGGTGGTCCCCGCCACCACTGCGGTGCTGGCGGGGCCGGGGACGACGACCCTGAGCGCCGCCCTGTCCTGCGTGGCGGCCTTGGTGCTGGACGTGCACGACGACCTGCTGGGCACGTCCATCCCCGCCGTGCACCAGCTGGAGATCCTCCTCGTCTCGGCCTTCGTCATCGCCTCCCGCAGCATCCGCGACCGCAGCGTCAGGGAGCTGATGGAGGTGCGGATCGTGTCCGACACCATCCAGCGCGTCCTGCTGCGCCCGCTGCCCCCGCGCATCGGGCCGCTGCTCGTGCGGGCGGCGTACCACGCCTCCCATCCCTACGCGCAGATCGGCGGGGACCTGTACGCGGTGGCCAGGAGCGCGGCGGGGGTGCGCTTCCTGATCGGGGACGTCAAGGGCAAGGGGTTGCCGGCGGTCGAGGACGCGGAGGCCCTGCTCGGGGCGTTCCGGGGGGCGGCCCGCAGGTTCGGCTCGCTCCCGGAGCTGATGGCCGACCTGGAGCACTCGATACGCGGCCACTTCGAGGAGACGGGCCGGACCGACAGCGACGCCGTGGAGCGGTTCATCACCGCGCTGGTCCTCGAGGTCCCCGACGACTGCACCGAGATCCACATGGTCAACTGCGGGCATCCGCCGCCCTACATGGCACGGCGGTCCGGCACCCTGCTGCTGTCCCCCGCCACGCCCTCTCCCCCGCTCGGCCTGGGCAGCCTGGACGCCGGGGACTACGTCGTCGACACCTTCCCCTTCGGCCGCGAGTCGACGCTGCTGCTCTACACCGACGGGGCCATCGAGGCCCGCAACGACGACGGCCAGTTCTACGACCTGGGCGCGCACGTGGCCACCTGGCCGGGCTCCCGTCCGGAGGAACTGCTCCAGCACGTGCTCGACGGGCTCTCGATGCACGTGGGCGGCGGCGCCATCAAGCTCGACGACGACATCGCCATGATCGCGGTGCAGTACGGCGACGGCTTCCCCTCGCCCTCCCCGGCCCCGTCCGACGAGCGGCTCCTCACCTCCTGAACGCGGGCGCGGGCGCGGGCGCGCCGCACCCGAAGCACGCCCGGACCCTGGACGAGAGCAGGCGCGGCCTGGTCATCGTCTCGCGTTGCGCCGACCAGTGGGGCACCCGCTACCACGGGCAGGGCAAGATCACCTGGGCCGAGCAGACGCTGCGGACCCCGGCGCCCGCGCAGACCGCCGGCGACGCCGCGCCCTGATCACCGGGGCGGACCCGCCGGCGCCGGCCGTTTCGCGAGGGAGCGCAGCGCGAGGGCCGCCGCCGCCTCGGCCAGGCCCAGCAGGACGAGCCACAGCCCGACCAGCCGGGCCAGCGCGACCGCCGACTGCACGGGGAAGGCGAGCACGACGATCCCGGCGACGACCCCGAGCGCGGCCACCGCGAACGCCATCCCGCGGTGCGGCATGTCCCGTCCCGCGATGGCGATGAACCCCACGAGCAGCCCCGACACCAGCCAGTACGCGCCGAGGACGAGGGAGAGCACGGCGGTGGTCTGCAGCGGGTGCCGCAGGCAGAGGACCCCGGCGAGCACGGCGACCACCGCGACGATCACGGCCGTCACCCGGCCGCCGCCGTCCCGGCGGGAGAACGCCGTGACGAAGCGGAAGACGCCCGCGAGGAGCAGGTAGAGGCCGATGACGACCGCCAGCACGTGCAGCGTCTCGTCCGGCCAGACGAGCACGACGACCCCCGCCACGAGCGTCGCGAGCGCGAAGCCCAGGGACCACCCCCAGGAGCCGCCCAGCTTGCCGAGCACCTCGTCAGGGTCTGCGGGCCCCTGCGTCGTGGTGTGTCCGTACGGTGCGTTCATGGTGTCTCCCGGCGCTGCGCGCGGCGGCGCACGCCGCCGCGTGACGAGGACGGTTCAGCGCAGGACCTTCTCCTTGAAGCGCTGGAACTCCTCCTCGGTCAGGTCGCCCTTCGCCTTGAGCTCCGAGAGCTTGGCGAGCGCGTCGACCCCGCCGGCCGCCGTGCCGCCGCCGGCGGTCTCGCGGACGTACTCGTCGAACGCCTTCTGGCGGTTGCGCATCTGCTCCGCCTCGCGCCTGCCCATGCCCGAGCCGCGGAAGAGCAGGTACGCGAGGATCCCGATGAAGGGGAGGACGAGCACGAAGAGCAGCCACGCCGCCTTGGCCCATCCGTTCATCGCGTCGTCGCGGAAGACGTCCATCACGACGCGGACGATGAGGAAGATCCAGATGGCCCAGAGGAAGATCCACATCATCGTCCAGAACGCGCCCAGGACCGGGTAGTCGTAGGCGAGGTACATGTGACCGGTCATTTTCCGTCTCCTCCCGGCGCCCGCCCCGTTCGGTTCCGGGGAGGGCGCGGGCCCGGGGGCGGATGCCCGCCCGTGAGCTGCCTGGTGGGCCGGCGTCAGCCGTCCGACGCCGCCGCCTCCTCGGCCGGATCCTGCGCTTCGCGGCCCTCGAGGCCGAGGGTCAACCGCCCGTCCCTGACGTCGGCGACGACCGTGTCCCCGGGGTTGAGGGTGCCGTCGAGCAGCATGTTGGAGAGCCTGTTGTCGAGTTCGGTCTGGATGGTGCGGCGCAACGGACGCGCCCCGAACTCCGGTTGGTAGCCCCGGTCGGCCAGCCACTCCTTGGCGGCCTGGGTGACATCGAGGCCGATCTGCTGGGCGTGCAGCCTGCGGCGGCTGCGCTCCAGCAGCAGGTCGACGATCTGCACGAGGTCCGACCGGGTCAGCGCGTGGAAGACGATGATCTCGTCGATGCGGTTGAGGAACTCGGGCCGGAAGTGCGCCTGGAGCTCGGCCATCAGGTCGTCCCTGATGTCGTCGATCGCCCCTTCGTGGTCGAGGATGTGCTTGGAGGCGATGTTGCTGGTCATGATGACCACGGTGTTGCGGAAGTCCACCGTGCGGCCCTGGGCGTCGGTGAGGCGCCCGTCGTCCAGCACCTGCAGCAGCAGGTTGAAGACGTCCGGATGGGCCTTCTCGACCTCGTCGAACAGCACGACGCTGTACGGCTTGCGGCGCACCGCCTCGGTGAGCTGCCCCGCCTCGTCGTATCCGACGTAGCCGGGCGGGGAGCCGACGAGCCGGGAGACGGTGTGCTTCTCCTGGAACTCGCTCATGTCGAAGCGGATCATGCGCTCGGGGTCGCCGAAGAGCAACTCGGCGAGCGCCTTGGCGAGTTCCGTCTTGCCGACGCCGGTCGGCCCGAGGAACAGGAAGCTGCCGGTGGGCCGGTCGGGGTCGCCCATGCCGGCGCGGCCTCGGCGCACGGCCTGGGCGACGGCGTCGACCGCCTCGTTCTGGCCGATCACCCGCCTGTGGAGGTCCTCCTCCAGCTTCATCAGCCGCTCGCGCTCGGTCTCGGTCAGCTGGGAGACGGGGATGCCGGTGCGCGCGGACAGCACTTCGGCGATGTCCTCGGCGGTGACGCCCGGGGTCTGCTCCCGTTCCCCGGCGACCGCGGCGAGTTCGTTCTCCAGCTCCCGGATCCGCTCCTTGAGGCCGCCGGCGCGTTCGAAGTCCTCGGTGCTGACGGCCTCGTCCTTCTCGCGGCGGAGCTTGGTGAGGCGCTCCTCCAGCTCGTCGGACGGGCCCGGGCCGCCCAGGGACCGCAGGCCCACGCGGGCGCCGGCCTGGTCCATGAGGTCGATGGCCTTGTCGGGCAGGAAGCGGTCGCTGATGTAGCGGTCGGACAGGGCGGCCGCGGCGTCCAGCGCCTCGTCGGTGTAGCGCACCTGGTGGTGCGCCTCGTACGAGTCGCGCAGTCCGCGCAGGATCTCGACCGTCTCGTCGACGGAGGGCTCGGGCACCATCACCGGCTGGAAGCGGCGTTCGAGGGCCGCGTCCTTCTCGATGTACCTGCGGTACTCGTCGATGGTGGTGGCGCCGACCACGCTCAGATCACCGCGGGCCAGGGCGGGTTTGAGGATGTTCCCCGCGTCCATGGCCCCCTCGCCGCCCGCCCCGGCACCGACGACGGTGTGGAGTTCGTCGATGAACAGGATGACGCTGCTCTTCGCCGCGGTGACCTCGTCGATCACCTTCTTCAGGCGTTCCTCGAACTCCCCGCGGTACTTGGAGCCGGCCACGAGTCCGGCCAGGTCCAGGCCGACCACCCGGCGGTCCCGCAGGGCCCTTGGCACCTCCCCGGCCACGATCCGCTGGGCGAGGCCCTCGACGATGGCGGTCTTGCCGACGCCGGGGTCGCCGATGAGCACGGGGTTGTTCTTGGTCCGCCGGGACAGCACCTCGACGGTCTGCTCGATCTCCTCGCCGCGGCCGATCACCGGGTCCAGCCGCCCGCCGCGCGCCTCCTCGGTGAGGTCCCGGCCGTACTCGTCCAGGGTCGGGGTGTCGGTCGGCGCGGACCGCGTGCCGCCGCCCCTGCCCGCCATGGCCGTGGGGTCGGCGCCCTCGGAGCGCATCTCGAGGCCGGAGCGCGGATCGTCGGCGAGCGCGGCGAGGATGTGCTCCGGGCCGATGTAGGAGGCGCCGGTGGCCTGGGAGCGCGCGTGCGCGGCGAGCAGGGCGCGCTTCGCGGCCGGGGTGAGCGCGGGCTCCCCGCCGCCGGTGCCCGAGGGCAGGACCGCGGCCACGTCCTCGGCCAGCCGGTCCGGGTCCACGCCCGCCTGCTCCAGCAGTTGCCGGCCCGCCGGTACGCGGGTGGCCGCCCACAGCAGGTGCTCGGTGTCGAGGTCGGCGCCGTCCGCGGCCGCCCTGCTCGCGGCGGCCGCCAGCAGTTGGCTGGAGGAGTCGCTGAGCAGTCGCCCGATGGGGACGCGCTGGACGGCGGGTGGCGATGCCGCCGGGCTCATCCCGAAGAAGCGGTTGAAGAGGTCGGAGAACGGGTCGCCGGACCCGAAGGGGGAAGTCGTCACCTTGCCCACCCGTCCGGCGGGCCCACAACGGCTGAGTGGCGCCCGCCGTAGTCGATTTGCCCGTACTCCACCAGTGTTGGCCCGATCGGGCACGCGTGCCACCGCAGTGCACGGACGGTCACGGAGCACGGCCCGGCGTCGCCGCTCAGCCGGTCCTGGTACGGGCGGCGGCCGCGTCGACGCGGTGGGCCGGGGGCACCGGCAGCTCGTCCGGCATCTCCCGCGCGGGGTTCCCGGCCCAGTGGGCGCCCTGCGGCATCTCCTCGCCCTTCATCAGGAAGGAGTCGGGCGCGAGGACCGTCCCGTCACCCATCGTCACGCCGTAGTGGACGAGGGCCCCGACGCCGACGGTGCAGCCGGCCCCCAGGGCACTGCGGTCGGACTTGAAGGTGCCGTCCTCCTGCGAGTGGCACTGGATGCGGCTGCCCTCGTTGAGCACGCACTCGTCCCCGATGGCGACCAGGGAGCGCTCCGGGAAGTAGCAGCCGTCGTCGAAGACCCGCCGGCCCACCCGGACGCCCAGCCAGCGCCAGATGACGCTCTTGAAGGGCGTGCCGTTGAAGACCATGATCGCCTCGCTCACGCTGGTCACCTTCCAGTAGCGCTCGTGCCGCCAGAAGGGACGTTCGTAGATCGAGCAGTACAGCGGCCGCAGCCCCCGGAATCCGGTGGCGATGCGTTCGGAGAGCACCATGTCGACGACGGTGAAGGCGAGGGTGAGGACGTTGACGAGGGCGATCACCGACAGACCGAGCGTGGAGTACAGGTCCGCGGCGATCGACACCACGAGCGCCACCCAGAAGAAGAAGACCCACCGTGCGAGCAGATGCAGCGCCATGGTGAAGACGTTGTGCCGGTTCTTGGCCGCCAGACGGCGCCGGAAGGTCTCGCCGTCCTTGAGATGGTCGAACTTGCTGTCGCGCAGGACGGACCGCGGGATCTCGAAACTGGGCGAGCCCAGCAGGCCGACGCCCTGCCTGACCTGCCCGTCCACCGGGACCATGACCTTCGTCGCCAGCAGGCAGTTGTCCCCCGTCCTGCCCTGCGACGGGTAGGCGACGTAGTTGCCGACGAAGTTGTGCGGACCGATGGTGACCCGCGAGACGCAGAAGGACGAGCTGGAGAAGTCGGCGTTGACGATCGACAGCCCGTCGGCCACCATCGTCCCCCGGCCGACGGAACTGAGGAACGGGTTGTCCTGCTTCATGATCGTGCCGAAGTTCGACCCGGTCTGCTCCACGTGCGAGAGCCGGTAGCCCAGGCCGCCGAGGTAGTGGACGATCGCCGAGCTGTCGCCGAACAGGGTCTTGAAGAAGCGCCGGTTGGTCAGGAAGCCGATGGTCCGGTGCATCCCGTACCGGAAGCCGAACAGGGGGTAGACCGTGTCCGGTCTGACGGCGAGGTTCAGCACGCGCGGGACCGTCACCGTGAACAGCAGGCCGAGCACCACCGCGCCGAAGAACAGGGCGATCGAGGTGACCAGGGCGTCGGCGTAGAACCCCCAGGTCGTCAGCGCCGTGGGGCCCGGCTCCAGGAGCGAGGCGAACTGCGGCACGGCGGCGAACAGCAGCACCGAGCCGGCGACGGCCAGCGGCACGTACACCAGGACCGCTCCGAGCAGTTGCGACAGGGAGTAGCCCGCCCGGCGCGCGGCGCCGCAGCGGGCCGGTCCGACGGCCCGGTAGTCGACGTCGGCGGGCTGGGCCGGGGACCCGTGCCAGTGCTCGCCGTCGGGCACGCGCTGGCCTGCGTGGAGGGAGGAGGCGTGCCCGAGCTGGGTACCGTCGCCCATGACCGTGTCGATGTCGATCACCGTCACCTCGCCGACGAGCACGTCCTTGCCGAGCGTGACGGGGCCGGTCCTGATCACCCCGGACTCGGCGCGGTAGCCCGAGAAGAACACGTCCTTGCGGATCACCGTGTCGTCGCCGATGGTGAGCAGGTCGGTGCAGACCGGCACGCGCCGTGACAGGACGGTGACGCGGCGCCCGATCCTCGCGCCGAGCGCCCGCAGGTAGAGCGTGTACAGCGGCGACCCGTGGAAGAACACCAGCGGATCCGACCGGATGAGCGTCTTGACGCACCAGAAGCGCAGGTAGTCCATGCTCCAGATGCGGATCCGCCGGGGGCGCCACCGGCCGACGAGCACCCACTTGGCGACGACGGGGAGCACGCACACCGCCGCGAAGGTCACGCCGCCGAAGGCGATCGCCCGCAGATAGGTGTCGACCAGGCCCGAGGCCCCGCCGATCCAGTCCACGCCCTTGGTGAGGACGAGGGCGGCCCCGAAGGAGTACGCCATGAAGAAGGCGAGTTGCAGCACCGCGCAGAGCACGTAGTGGGGGGTGCCGGTCGGCGCTCCCGCGACCGGCGGCGGCGCCGCGGCCCGTGCCGGACCTGTCGCGGTCTCGGGGGCGGCGGTGGCGGCCGGCGGGGCGTCGTCGAGGGCGGCGGCCAGGCTGCGGACGGTGGGATGGCGGTAGATCTCCTTCATCGACACCGACGGCGCGTCCGGCCGTTTCCTCAGCCGTGCGCAGAAGTGCGCCATGACCAGCGAGTCGGCGCCCAGGTCGTCGAAGAAGTGGCTGTCGACGCGGACCTGATCGGCGTGGACGACGCCGGCCAGGGTCTCCGCGAGGATCCTTTCGGTGCCGGTCCCGGGACCGGCGCGATGTCCCCCGGTGGTCGGGGCCTCATCCTGCTCGCGCCCACGGACCTCGGCTGACTTGTCCACCATGTGATCACCTGAGGGTCTACGGCCTTCCGCAGCCCAGCGGCCCGCTGCCACGAGGTCGTGGGCGCTTGTCCGGCCGTACGGGAAGAAGTCGTCTCCTTGAGTCTCGAACGTCCGGCGCCGGAGCGCCAACCGCCGGGCCCGCGGCGGGCGGAGCGGTCACCGTGCGTAGGGTCCGCGGGCTCCGGGCAGGCCCTGAAGGCGCCGCCGGTCAGCCCCGGACGTCCGTGCGACAGGCCGCTGTCGCGGGCTCGTGCCACGATGTGCGGGTGAGCGCGTTCCCGTCACTGCAAGCAACGGGGCAGACTCCGCGCCGCCCTGGCGTGACCGCTCCGCGGCTGCGTTTCCTGCGCACCGAGACCGCGGGCGCCGGTTTCCTGCTGGCGGCCACCGTCATCGCCCTGGCCTGGGCCAATCTGGCGCCGGAGAGCTACGAGTCGGTGTGGCACACCCATCTGTCGCTCACCCTGGGCTCGCAGGGGGTGTCGCTCGACCTGCGGGAGTGGATCAACAGCGGGCTGATGACGCTGTTCTTCTTCATGGTCGGCCTGGAGACCCGCCGGGAGTTCGACCTCGGCGAGTTCCGCGAACGGACCCGGATCACCCTGCCCACGACGGCCGGACTGGCCGGCATGCTCGTACCGCTCGCGCTCTACCTCGCGTTCACCCACGGCACCCCCGAAGCGCGCGGCTGGGGCACCGTGATCTCCACCGACACCGCGTTCGCCCTCGGGCTCTACGCCCTGCTGGGCCGCAGACTCCCCGCGGCCACCCGGGCGTTCATCCTGACGGCGTCCGTCGTCGACGACTTCATCGCGCTCGCCGTCATCGCCTTCGCCTACACCAGCGGCATCTCCTGGCCGGAACTGCTCGTCGCCATCGGCATCTTCGTCGTCGGACTCGTGGCGTCCAACTCCATCGTGCGGGCGTGCGGCGAGTTCCGCGGCGCCGCCTTCGCGCTGACCGGTGTGGCCGTGTGGTTCGCCCTGCTCGGCTCCGGGGTGGATCCCGTCGTCACCGGGCTGGCGCTCGGCCTCATGGCCTGCGACCACCCGGCGCGCGGCGCCGACCTACGCCGGGCCAGCACGCTCTACCTGCGTTTCAGGGAGCAGCCCACCCCCGCTCTGGAGCGCGACGCCCGGCGGGGCCTGGCGCTGTCGGTGTCGCTCAACTCCCGGCTGCAGGAGCTGTTCCGCCCCTGGACGAGCTATCTGATCGTCCCCGCCTTCGCCCTGGCCAACGCCGGCATCACCCTCGACGCACGGCAGTTGGCGGCCGCGTTCACCTCCCCCGTCACCTTGGGCATCGTCGTCGCCTACGCCGTGGGCAAGCCGCTCGGCATCGTGGGCGCCTCGGCGCTGACCACGCGGCTCAGCCGCGGGCGGCTGCGCCCGCCGGTCGGCTGGGGGGCGGTGACGGCCGGCGGCACCATCTCCGGCATCGGCTTCACCATCGCCCTGCTCATCGCGGCCCGCGCCTTCGAGGGCGCGCGGCTCGCCGAGGCGAAGGTCGGCATCCTCGCCGCGGTCGTCCTGTCCTTCCTGTTCACCTGGGGCGTGACGCTCGTCCTGTCCCGGCTGCCCCGCGCGGTGCGCCGGCGGGCGCTGCTGGGCAAGGCGCAGCAACTGGAGGACCTGGCCGTCCCCGTGGACCCGGAGCGCGACCATGTGCGCGGCCCGCACGACGCCCTGGTCACCGTCGTCGAGTACGGCGACTTCGAGTGCCCCTACTGCGGTGAGGCGGAGCCCGTCATCCGCGACCTGCTCGCCGACTTCGGCGACGTACGGTACGTCTGGCGCCATCTGCCGCTCGCCGATGTGCACCCCCACGCCGTGCAGACCGCCCGCGCCGCCGAGGCCGCGGCCGAGCAGGACCGCTTCTGGGAGATGCACGACCAGATCTTCGCGCACCCCCAGGCGCTCGACGTCCGCGGACTGGAGCGGCTGGCCGAGGCGGCCGGGCTCGACATGGAGCGCTTCCGGCACGACCTCGAGAGCCGCGCCGTCGCGGTCCGGGTCGCCGAGGACGCAGAGTCCGCGGACCTGAGCAATGTGTCGGGCACGCCGACCTTCTTCATCAACGGCCGCCGCCACTACCGCGCGTACGACATCGAGACCCTGTCCGCGGCGGTCCGCGTCGCCCTGGAGCGCGCCAAGGCGGCCCTCCACCACTGACGCCCTCCGGGCGCCGGAGCGGCACGTGCTCGCCGCCCGTGCCGTGTCCCCCGCCCCGTCGCTGGAGGCCCGTCGCACGGCCGCGGTGGCAGCGCGGCACTGGTGCGGCCGCGGCCGGGCCCGTCCGTGGCGGCACTCACCGCGCCCGAGCGCGCCGCGCCCGGCAGGCACCAGGTGCAGGGCGAGCCAGGAGCCTCCGTGACCGGCCGCGGCGGGGGCGTCGGCCCAGCCGCCGTGGGCCGCCGCGCGGAGCGGGTACGGCACCCGGGGCAGGACCGGCACGCCGCCGGCGCGACGAGGGCCAGGTCGCGTGCGGCCCCCAGCCGGCGCAGCGGGAGCGCCAGGGCGAGGGCCAGGCCGTAGCAGGCGGGATCACGTCGGCCTGGGCGCCGAGGGCGGCGGAGCGGATCAGCGCCCGGGCGGCGGCCTGCCGTCCCGCCCGCCCGGTCCGCGGCTCGGGCCGGCCCGGCGCGCGGCGCGAACGGCGCCGAGGAGCGTCCGCGGGACATCTCCACCGCCCGGCCCACCGGGCCCGCCCCCGCCCCGTCGACGGGCCTCGCCCCACCGCGCGCGCCGCTGCCCGCGGCACACCCGGTGTTACGTTGGTCTTGCCTCCAGCGTTGTGGAAACCGCCCGCGGCGCCCCCTCCGGCACTCGTCCGGCACCGCCTCCGCCTTCCGGCCTCCGCTCCCCGTCACCTGGCCGGACGCGGCCCGGTGACCTGCCGGACGGCCCGCGGCGTGGTAGGAATCGGGCAGGGGTCCGGTGGTGAGTGGAGCACGCGTGATCCGGGTATTGGTGGTCGACGACGAGGCCCTGATCCGTACGGGCTTCCAGCGCATCCTCGACGCGGCGGACGACATCGAGGTCGTGGCCGCGGTGCCCGGCGGGCAGGCGATCCGTACGGCGCAGGAGTCCCAGCCCGACGTCGTCCTGCTGGACATCAGGATGCCCGACGTGGACGGCCTCACCGTCCTGGCCGGGCTCCGGCGGCTGCCGCAGCCTCCGGTGGTGGCGATGCTGACGACCTTCGACATGGACGAGTACGTGGCCACGGCGCTCCGCTCGGGCGCGGCCGGTTTCCTGCTGAAGGACACCGACCCCGAGGAACTGCCGTTCCTGGTGCGGACCCTGGCCGACGGCGGCGCCGTGCTGTCGTCCAAGGTCACCCGGACGGTCGTGGACGGGTACCTGGGTTCGGGCCCGCAGGAGTCGGCGGCGCGCGGCGTGGCCCGGCTGACCGAGCGCGAGCGCACCGTGCTGCTCCTGGTCGCCGAGGGCCTGTCGAACGCGGACATCGCCGGGCGGATGCACCTGGGGACGGGCACGGTGAAGGACCATGTGAGCGCCATCCTGACCAAGCTGCAGGTGGGCAGCCGCGTGCAGGCCGCGCTGCTCGCGGAGCGCGCGGGGCTGCTCAAGCGAGCGCAGGACGGTGAGGGCGGATGAGGTTCCGGCGGCCGTCTCCCGTGGTGGTGGACCTCGTCGTCGTCGGGGTCGCGCTGTTCGACATCTGGGTCAACGTCGACCCCGAGGAGCCGGTGCGCCTGGGCTGCGCCCTCGGCGGCGCGGTCGCCCTGATGCTGCGCCGGCGCCTGCCGCTGATCACCTTCGTGCTGGCGCTGCCCGCCGTGCTGGTCTCGGACGCGGCCTTCGCCACGCTTGCCGCGCTGTACACCCTCGCCTCGTTCACCCGGCGCAGGTGGCTGCTGGCGGGGTGCGCGCTGGCCTTCACGATCGCGGACATGGCGCCGTGGCCCGCCCCGAAGTTCGACCTGTCCGAGCCCTCGACCCTGATCACCCTGAGCTACACGGCGGCTACGGCCGCCGCCCCGGCCTTCCTGGGGCAGCTCGTGCAGGCCCGGCGGGATCTGTCGCTGCGGCTCCTCGAGATCTCCGAGGCCCGCGACCACGAGCGGCTGCTGACCGCGCAGACCGTACTGGCCAAGGAACGCGCCCAGCTCGCCCGGGAGATGCACGACGTGGTCTCCCACCAGGTCAGCCTGATCGCCGTGCGGGCCGGGGCGCTCCAGGTCGGCACGCAGGACGCCGAGGTCAAGGAGGCCGCGGCGACGATCCGGCGGCTGAGCGTGCAGACCCTGGACGAGCTGCGGCACATGGTCAGCGTGCTGCGCGCCGCCGGCGGCCGGCCCACGGAGCTGACCCCGCAGCCCTCCCTCGCCGACCTGGAACGGCTGGTGAGCGGCAGCGGCATCGAGGCCGAACTGCAGCCGGACCTGCCGGACGGGCTGCCGCCGACGGTGCAGCGCGCGGTCTACCGCACCGTCCAGGAGGCGCTGACCAACGTGCGCAAGCACGCCCCCGGTGCCTCCGCGCGGGTCCGGATCCACCGCCAGGGCGGCACGGTCCGGGTCACGGTCACCAACACCGCCCCCACCCGGCCCGCGCTCCCGCTGCCCAGCGCCCACTACGGCCTCGTGGGCCTGCGGCAGCGCGCCGCGCTGCTCGGCGGCACCGTCACCTCGGGTCCGACGGCCGACGGCGGCTACGAACTCAGGCTGGAACTGCCCGCAGCCGGCACCTGAAGCGGCGCCGCCCGGCCCCGCGCCGCGGCCGCCGCCCGTGCCCGGCGTGCCACCAGCTTTCCGGACTCCCACAGGAGCAGCAGGACGACGGCCGACCCCGGCGTCCCTCGCCGCCCATCCGCTCGGTGGCGCCCTGGGCGCGCCGGCTGAGGTCGCCGTCCCAGGGGACGGTCGTACCCGCGGCGGGCCCCGGGTCAGGGGCGCCGCGCGCCCTTCGTCCGCCGCCGCGCCGCGTACGGGTCGGCCAGCGCCCCGTCGGGGGCCTCGGCCTCCAACTCCTCCCGGGCGGCGAGCAGATCGCGCCGGGCCTCCTCGCCGAGCGTCGGGTACTGCGGGTCGATCTCCATCAGCGTGTGGGCGAGCACCGCCGCGGCGCAGATCCGTGCGAACCACTTCCGGTCCGCCGGGACGACGTACCAGGGCGCGTACTCGGTGCTGGTGGCCGACAGCATCTCGGAGAACGCCTTCTGGTACTCGTCCCAGTGGCGGCGCTCGCCTACGTCGGCGGCGGAGAACTTCCAGTTCTTCTCCGGGAGGTCGATCCGCTTCAGGAACCGGGTGCGCTGCTCCTCCTTGGAGAGGTTGAGGAAGACCTTATGTCGAGTTCGGCGGCGGCGAACGGCGCGCACCCGGCGGCGCCCAGCCGGGGCCCGTCCGGGATCTCGACGATCTGCGCGCTGCCGTCCGGCCGTACGATCACCGGCGCCAGATGTCCGGCGCGGGCCATCGTGCAGGTGCGGGTCAGCGGGTCGTACACGGCGTACAGGCACGCGGCGGTGAGCGCCTCCCGGTGCAGCGGGTCGGCGGGCCGCAGCGAGGCGCGCTCGGTGGCGAGGTGGGGTCAGCTCGTGCACCGACCCGGTGCACATGAGGGCGTCGCCGTGCCCGTCGACGACGAACAGGGCGCCGCCGGCGTCATACGGCGAGCCGAGGTTGTCCAGGTCGGTGTGCGTAGCCACCCGGTCGTCCGATGTCGTGGGTCCCCCTCCCATTCAAACCCCCCGGGACCCGCGCGCGCATCGTCACCGGGCCCGGTCGGGCCGTGCCCCCGCCGGGCGCCGCCTTCGGCGACCTTCCGCCCGTCACAGGGGCGGGCCGGGCACCGCGCCCCTGGCCCGCGTCATCCGGCACCTCGGGCCCGGGGGTGCTCCGGGCTGCCGTCAACCCGCCGCGGCTCATGACCCGTACCGGGGGGCGCGTGGTCGCACGCCAGGGTGCTCCCTGCGCACTTGCGTGTGCAGAGCGCTTACGGAGGCCTACTGTGCGCACATGCCAGCAACCCCGCTAGAACGCGCCGAGCATTTCGTGTGGCTGACCGCACGGGTGCTCGAGCAGCGCAGGTTCGCGTACCACTTCCGGAACGGCCCGGCGGACGCGGTGGAGACCGCGCTGTCCGCGTACCGCAACGCCGACGACGGCTACGGCCACGGCCTCGACCCCGATCTGCGCGGCACGGTCAGCCAGCCGCTGCACGTGGCCCACGCGCTGGGCGTGCTCGACGAGATCGGCAGGTGCGGCGGCCAGCGCGCGGAGCGGATCTGCCGTTACGTGACGGCCGTGTCGACCCCGGAGGGCGCGCTGCCCGCGCTCCACCCCTCGCTGCGCGGTTTCCCGGTCGCGCCCTGGCTGCCGCTGGTGGACTGTCCGCCCGGCGATCTGCTGGCCACCGGGCCCGTGGTGGGCACGCTGCACCGCAACGAGGTGTGGCACGCCTGGCTGTTCCGGGCCACGGACTTCTGCTGGTCGGCGATCGAGACGCTCGACAAGACCCATCCCGGCGAGGCCGTTGCGGCGATGGCGTTCCTGGACCACGCGCCCGACCGCGCCCGGGCCCGGGAGGCGGCGGCGCGCCTGGGGCGGATCGTGCGCGAGCAGCGGCTCGTCGTCCTGGACCCCGGCCGCGACCCGGAGCACGCCCCACCGTCCGGAGCACCCGACGGCGAGCACCGTTTCGCGTACGACTACGCGCGCACGCCGGAGTCCCCGGCGCGGGAATGGTTCACGGACGCGGAGATGGACCGCGCGCTGGACTTCCTCGCGGCCGGTCAGCAGGACGACGGCGGCTGGCCCGCGGGGCGGCCCGCCTGGGCGCCCGGGACGCTCTTGGAGCGGCGGCCCCTCGTCACCCTCGACGCGCTGCTCACCCTGCGGGCCTACGGGCGCCTGGTCTGAGCCGGCTCAGCCGGCGTCGTCGCGCAGCAGCAGTGCGGCCAGCGCCAGGGCCGTGCCGTGGGGCGCGGCGAGGTCGAGCCCGGTGAGTTCGCAGATCCGGGCGAGCCGGTTGTCGACGGTGTTGGGGTGCAGTCCCAACTGGCGTGCGGTGCTGCGGCGTTCCAGCCGGCTGCCGAGGTAGGTCCGCAGGGTCTCGACCAGGTCCTGGCGGTCCGCGATCGGGTCGAGCAGAGCGGCTATGCGTTCACTGCTCGCGTCACGCCGTGACAGGTGGTACTCCAGCAGGACGTCGTCGAGCCGGTGCAGCCCGGGCGGCAGCCCGCCGGCGCGGGCCACCCGCAGCACCTCCGACGCCGTACGGGCGGCGCCGGGGATGTCCCGGGGGGCGGCGGCCGAGACGACGGCCAGCCGTACGTCGGGGGAGCAGGCGCGGCGCAGCGGAGACAGCAGCCCGTCGTCGCCACCCGGCGGCAACCGGTGGCCCGGGACGACGGCGTGGCCTCCGGTGTCGTCGAGCAGGGCCGGCACCTCGGTGCCGAAGGCGCGGTCGAGGGCTGCCTGGGCGCGACGCGGCCTGCGCTGCGCCGCTACCGGGGGGCGGCCCGCGGCGCCCTCGGGCGGGAAGTGGAGTGCGAGCACGAGGGCGCCGTCCGCCAGGCTCAGCCGGCCGGCGGGCAGCCGATCCGGCGGCAGGGAGCCGTCGAGCAGGGCCCGCACCAGGGCGCGGCGCTCCTCGCGGTGTTCGGCGGCGAGGGTGCTCTGCTCGTCCAGGTACGTCTCGGAGACGGCGCCGACGATGTCCTCCTGGACGCCGATGAGGACGTCGGCGAGTTCGGCGAGCGCGGCTTCCTCGCCCGGCCGGGCCACCTCGCGCAGCGCCCGCCACAGCACGGCGGTGCCGCGCAGATGGCTGCGCAGCACCAGGTGCAGGGGCAGCCCCTCCTCTGCGCGCTGGGCGGCGCGTTCCCTGAAGCGCTCGAAGTCGCCGCGCTCCGGCCGCTCGGCGGGCGTGGCGTGGACGACCCGGCGCAGGAGGAGCCGCAGGCCGTGGCGCGCGGTGGCGGCGAGCTCCCCTTCCTTGACGTCGGCGGGCAGTTCGGCGTAGCCGGGGAGGTCGGTGAAGGCGCGCGTCGTCATGGTGCGGGCGATCTCGTTCACCTTGTGCTCGCAGCGCGCCGCGAGGGCGCGGGCCGCGTCGGAGAGGACCGGCAGGGTGTCGGCCGCCATCGTCCTCCCTCCACTCGCGTTCACGGACGCGTCCTTTGTGACGGATCACAGTAACCCGTCACCCGGTGACGGCCCGCAGCCCTCCGGTCACCACCCCGGTCTCCGCGACGACCAGCAGGAAGGGGGCGCGCAGCACCAGGGCGACGCCGGCTGCCGCCAGACCCGCGGCGCGCGCGTCGAGCACCAGGGCGCGGCCGTCCCCGAGGGTCTGCAGGGCTGTGAGGGCCGCCAGCAGGGCGATGGGCAGCAGCGCGGCCGGCCGCCGTACGACGGGACGTTCCAGGAAGCCCGCGGGGACGGACAGGCCCAGCGGCTTCACCCCGTAGCAGCCGACGGCCGTGACGCCCACGGCGATCCAGCGAACCCGCCCGGGAAAGGCGGTGCGGGCACCGACCGGGGGCGGTTTGTCGGTGCGGCGAGGCAGGATGGATGGCATGTCGCGACGGAGCACCGGTGGCACCCCGGAGGAACAGGATCCCGCGGGGGCCCTCGACGCGTTCGCCCCCGCCACGCGCGCGTGGTTCACGGGGGCCTTCAGCGCGCCCACCGCCGCCCAGGCGGGGGCGTGGCGGGCGATCGCCGGCGGTTCCGACGTGCTCGTGGTGGCCCCCACCGGCTCCGGCAAGACGCTCGCGGCGTTCCTGGCCGCTCTGGACCGGCTGGCGTCGGCGCCGCCGCCCGCCGAGGCCAAGCGCCGCTGCCGTGTGCTGTACGTGTCGCCGCTGAAGGCGCTCGCCGTCGACGTGGAGCGCAATCTGCGCAGTCCGCTGACCGGTCTGCGGCACGAGTCCGTCCGGCTGGGGCTGCCGGAGCCGGAGGTGAGGGTGGGGATCCGCTCGGGCGACACCCCGGCCGCCGAGCGGCGCGCTCTGGCGACGCGGCCGCCGGACATCCTGATCACGACCCCCGAGTCGTTGTTCCTCATGCTGACCTCCTCGACCCGGGAGTCGCTGCGCGGCGTCGAGACCGTGATCCTGGACGAGGTGCACGCCGTCGCCGGGACGAAGCGCGGGGCGCACCTGGCGCTGTCCCTGGAGCGGCTGGACGAGCTCCTGGAGCGCCCCGCACGGCGGATCGGCCTGTCGGCGACGGTCCGCCCGGTGGACGAGGTGGCGCGCTTCCTGTCGCCCCAGCGCAAGGTGACGGTTGTCCAGCCCCCGTCGCAGAAGGAGTTCGACCTGTCGGTGGTCGTCCCCGTCGAGGACCTGGGCGAGCTCGGCGGCTCCCCCGCCACCGAGGGCGACGACCCCCGGCCCTCGATCTGGCCGCACGTCGAGGAGCGCATCGCCGACCTCGTGCAGGACCACCGCTCCACGATCGTCTTCGCCAACTCGCGCCGCCTGGCCGAGCGGCTGTGCAACCGGCTCAACGAGATCGCGTACGAGCGGGCCACGGGTGAGCCCCTGCCCGAGGGAGCGCCGCCCGCGGAGATCATGGCGCAGTCCGGCGCGGCGCACGGGGCGCCGCCGCTGCTGGCCCGGGCGCACCACGGCTCGGTCTCCAAGGAGCAGCGCGCCCTGGTGGAGGAGGACCTCAAGGCCGGGCGGCTGCCGGCCGTCGTCGCCACGTCCAGCCTGGAGCTGGGCATCGACATGGGCGCGGTGGACCTGGTCGTCCAGGTGGAGTCGCCGCCCTCGGTGGCGTCCGGCCTGCAGCGCGTGGGCCGGGCCGGGCACCAGGTGGGGGCGGTCTCGACGGGCGTGGTCTTCCCCAAGTACCGCGGTGACCTGGTGCAGTCGGCGGTCGTCACCGAACGGATGCGGGAGGGCGCGATCGAGGCGCTGCGGGTCCCCTCCAACCCCCTGGACGTCCTGGCGCAGCAGCTGGTCGCGATGACGGCGCTGGACACGTGGGACGTCGACGAACTGCTGGCGGTGGTCCGCCGGGCCGCGCCGTTCGCGGCGCTGCCGCACTCGGCGTTCACCGCGGTGCTGGACATGCTGGCCGGGCGCTATCCCTCCGACGCCTTCGCCGAGCTGCGGCCGCGCGTGGTGTGGGACCGGGTGGCGAACACCGTGACGGGCCGTCCGGGCGCGCAGCGTCTGGCGGTGACCTCGGGCGGCACCATCCCCGACCGCGGGCTCTTCGGGGTGTTCCTGGTCGGCGCCGACCCGAAGAAGGGCGGCGGCCGGGTCGGCGAGCTGGACGAGGAGATGGTCTACGAGTCCCGGGTGGGCGACGTCTTCACCCTGGGCACGACCTCGTGGCGGATCGAGGACATCACCCGCGACCGGGTGCTGGTCTCGCCCGCCCCGGGCGTGCCGGGGCGGCTGCCGTTCTGGAAGGGCGACCAGCTCGGCCGTCCCCTCGAACTGGGCCGCGCCCTGGGAGCCTTCCTGCGCGAGGTCGCCGCCCTGGATCCGGAGAGGGGCCGGGCGCGGCTGACCGCGGCGGGCCTGGACCCGTGGGCCGTCGACAATGTGCTGGCGTACCTGGCGGAGCAGCGAAAGGCCTGCGGCCATGTGCCCGACGACCGCACCATCGTGGTGGAGCGCTTCCGGGACGAGCTGGGCGACTGGCGGGTGGTCGTCCACTCCCCCTTCGGCGCCCAGGTCCACGCGCCGTGGGCGCTCGCGCTGGGCGCCCGGCTCGGCGAGCGGTACGGCTTCGACGCACAGGTGATGCACGCCGACGACGGCATCGTGCTGCGCCTGCCGGACGCGGACCTGATGGGTCTGGACCTGCTGGACGTGGACCCTGCCGGGCAGGGTGCCGAGTTCGACGCCGACCAGTCGCCGGTCGGCGCCGCCGACGTCGTCTTCGACAAGGGCGAGGTCGAGCAGCTCGTCACCGACCAGGTCGGCGGTTCCGCGCTGTTCGCGTCCCGGTTCCGGGAGTGCGCGGCCCGGGCGCTGCTGCTGCCCCGCCGCGACCCTGGCAGGCGCACACCGCTGTGGCAGCAGCGCCAGCGGGCCGCCCAGCTGCTCCAGGTGGCCTCGGAGTTCGGTTCGTTCCCGATCGTGCTGGAGGCCGTCCGCGAGTGCCTGCAGGACGTCTTCGACGTCCCCGGGCTGGTCGAGCTGATGGGCGACATCGAGTCCCGCAAGGTGCGGCTGGTCGAGGTGACGACGCCCGAGCCGTCGCCGTTCGCCAAGTCGCTGCTCTTCGGCTACGTGGCCCAGTTCCTCTACGAGGGCGACTCGCCCCTTGCCGAGCGTCGCGCAGCGGCGCTCTCGCTGGACTCCCGGCTGCTGGCGGAGCTCCTGGGCCAGGCCGAGCTGCGCGAACTGCTCGACGCCGAGGTCATGGTGGAGCTGGAGCGCGAGCTGCAGTGGCTCACCGAGGAACGGCGGATCAAGGGCCCCGAGGGCGTCGCCGACGTGCTGCGGGTGCTGGGCCCGCTGGACGACGCCGAGTTGGCCGCCCACGGGGCGGAACCCGGCTGGGCGGCCGGGCTGGAGGGGGCGCGCCGGGCGATCAGGGTCCGCGTCGCGGGCGTGGAACTCTGGGCGGCCGTGGAGGACGCCGGGCGGCTGCGGGACGCCCTGGGAACCGCGCTGCCGGTCGGTGTGCCGGAGGCCTTCACCGAGCCCGTCAAGGACCCCCTGGCCGATCTGCTGGCCCGCTACGCCCGTACCCACGGGCCGTTCACCTCGGCCGAGGCCGCCCGTCGCTTCGGCCTGGGCACCGCCGTCGCCGACGGCACCCTGCACCGGCTCGCCGCGTCCGGCCGGGTCGTCCAGGGCGAGTTCCGGCCGGGCGGCGCGGGCCACGAGTGGTGCGACGCCGGTGTGCTGCGCCGGCTTCGGCGGCGCTCGCTGGCGGCGCTGCGGCACGAACTGGAACCGGTACCGCCGACCACCCTGGCCACCTTCCTGCCGCAGTGGCAGCACGTGGGCACACACGGCCTGCGCGGCCTCGACGGCCTGGTGCGGGCCGTGGAGCAGCTCCAGGGCGCGGCGGTCCCCGCCTCGGCCCTGGAGAAGCTCGTCCTGCCCGCCCGGGTGGCGGACTACACCCCGGCGATGCTGGACGAGCTCACCTCGGCGGGCGAGGTCGTGTGGGCGGGGGCCGGCGCACTGCAGGGCAAGGACGGCTGGGTGTCGCTCTACCTCGCCGACACCGCGCCCCTGTTGCTGCCTCAGCCGCAGCCCCTGGAGCTGTCCCCGGTGCACCGCGCGGTCCTGGACGGGCTGTCGGGCGGCTACGGGCTGTTCTTCCGGCAGATCTCCGAGCAGGTCGGCGCCGCCGGGCACGAGGTGTCCGATCCGGAACTGGCCGAGGTGGTCTGGGAGCTGGCCTGGTCCGGCCGGCTGACCAATGACACGCTCGCTCCGCTGCGCGCGCTGCTCGGCTCCGGCCGTACGGCGGGCTCCACCGCCCACCGGGCGCCGCGCGCGGTGCCCCGCGGCCGCTACGGCGCCTTCACGGCCCGCACCGGCCGGCCCGCGCCACGGGTGACGGCCTCTCGGGGCGGCCCGCCGACGACCGCGGGCCGCTGGTCCCTGGTGCCGGCCGCGGAGTCCGACGCGACGCACCGGGCGCACGCGCTCACCCACACCTTGCTGGACCGGCACGGCGTGGTCACCCGCGGCGCGGTGGCCGCCGAGGGCGTGGAGGGCGGTTTCTCGGCCGCTTACCGGGTGCTGTCGGCCTTCGAGGAGACCGGCCAGGCGCGCCGCGGCTACGTGGTGGAGGGGCTGGGCGCGGCCCAGTTCGCCATGGACGGAGCCGTGGACCGGCTGCGGGCCATCAGCAACGCGCGGGACCGCGAGGACACCCGGCACGACAAGGCCCGCACCGTGGTGCTGGCCGCCGCCGACCCGGCCAACGCCTACGGTGCCGCCCTGCCCTGGCCCGAGCAGCCCGCCGGGGTGACGCACCGGCCGGGACGCAAGGCGGGCGCCCTGGTCGTCCTGGTCGACGGAGAGCTCACGCTGTACGTCGAACGCGGCGGCAAAACCCTGCTGGCCTGGCCGGGCCCCTCCCCCGCGGAGGCCGACGGCCGGGGAGGCGGCGGCGCGGAAGGAGGCGGCGTGGACGAGGAGCGGTTGCAGGCGGCCGCCGACGCACTCGCCCTGGCCGTGCGGGACGGTGCGCTCGGCCGGCTCACGGTCGAACGCACCAACGGCGAGTCCGCCCTCACCTCGGTGCTGGGCCGCTCCCTGGAGGCGGCCGGCTTCCACGCGACACCCCGCGGTCTGCGGCTGCGGGCCTGAACGGAACGACGGGAACAGGGGGATCCGTGCCCGAGGGCGACACGATCTGGCTGGCCGCGCACCGGCTGCACTGGGCGCTGGCGGGGCACGTCCTGCTCCGCGCTGACCTGCGCGTGCCGCGCCTGGCGACGACCGACCTGTCGGGACGTCACGTGGAGGAGGTCGTGGCCCGCGGCAAGCACCTGCTGATGCGGGTCGAGGGCGGTCTGACCCTCCACTCGCACCTGCGCATGGACGGTTCCTGGCAGTTGTACGCGCCCGGCGAGCGCTGGAGGGGCGGCCCCGACCACCAGGTCCGCGCGGTCCTCGCCCATGCCGAACGGGTCGCGGTCGGTTACCGGCTGCCCGTGCTGGAGCTGTTGCGCACCGCCGAGGAGGACCGGGCCGTCGGCCATCTCGGCCCGGATCTGCTGGGCCCGGACTGGGATCCGCAGGAGGCGGTGCGCCGGCTGACCGCCGACCCGGCCCGGCCGGTCGGGGACGCGCTGCTGGACCAGCGCAATCTCGCGGGCATAGGCAACGTGTACAAGTGCGAGTTGTGCTTCCTGCGCGGCGTCACACCGTGGATGCCGGTCGGCGAGGTTCCCGAGCCCGAACGGATCGTCGCGCTCGCCAGGAAGCTGCTGCAGGCCAACAAGACCCGGCACGGCCACATCACCACCGGCGACACCCGGCGCGGCCGGACGCACTGGGTGTACGGCCGCGGCCGGCACGACTGCCTGCGCTGCGGGACGGCGGTCCGCGTCGCCGAGCTGGGGCCTCCCGGCCAGACCCGGGTGACGTACTGGTGCCCGCGCTGCCAGCGCGGTCCCGCGCCGCCGCCCGCACCCGCGCCGCGGTCACACTGATTGACGGGCCGTCAGATCCGGTCGTACCGTAGCCGCATGGCCGTACCGGCGTACGACCTCACCGGGCGCACCGCCCTGGTCACCGGTGCCGCCGGCGGCATCGGCCGGTCCTCGGCGCTGCTGCTCGCCCAGGCGGGGCCACCGTCGTCTGCGCGGACGTGGGCGGGCCCGGTGCCCGGCACACCGCCGAACTCGCCGTGAAGGCCGGCGGCGCGGCGGAGGCGCGCACCGTGGACGCCACCGGCCGCGCGCAGGTCGCGGAGGCCGTCGCGGCCACCATGGCCGCCCGCGGACGGCTGGGCGTGCCGGCCGCCATCGCGGGCGTCATGCACTCCAGCACCGTCGTGGACACCGACGACGCCGACCTGGACCGGGTGCTACCGGCGCACTTCAAGGCGGGTCCTGCGCTGCGCCCGCGAGGCCGCGCGCCCGATGGCCGAGCGTGGCGCCGGCAGTATCGTCACCACGGCCTCCGGCGCCATCGACACCGGCGCCCGCGGGCTGCTCTGCTACAGCGGCTCCAAGGCCGCCGTGGTCCAGCTGACCCGGACCGTACCCTCGCCACGGAGCTGGGGCCCCATGGGGTGCGGGCCAATGCCGTGGCACCCGGCTTCGTCCGCACACCGATGACGGGCCACCACGGCATCGGACCCGACGGCCGCTTCGACGAGCGGGTCAGGCCCTCGCCGAGGAGGCGCGGGTGCGCGCCGCGGCCCTGGGGCGTGTGGGCGACCCCCGGGACGTGGCGCACACCGTGCTCTTCCTGGCCTCCGACGCCTCAGCCTTCACGACCGGCCAGATCCTGCGCCCCGACGGGGGCGTCGTCATGCCCTGGTAGTGACTGACTTCGGGGTCCTGGAACTCTTCCCGGCAGTTCTCCCGGCGCCGGGCCCTCAACCTCGCGGACGGCCGCCCCGGCGGCCGATGACGATCCCCGTGACCACCTCGCCGTGTGCAGGGGGACGATGCTGAGCCCCCAGCCACCGGCGACGACCAGGCCCTCGAAGGAGCCTGCCTGCGCGGGCTGGACGACGAGCCTCAGCAGGGCCCACCACCACACCACACCCGCGACGATCGCGATCGCCCAGCGGACCGGCCGCTGGGCCCACAGCTCGTGAAACAGGCGGAGAACATGCATGGCCGCCTCCTTCGGAGCCCCGAGGTTGCGGCGGGAATCACCAGGGACCCAATCCCGGGCTTTCCCCGTACACAGGTGCGATCCCCTGCCCACAAGATCTCTAGACCTCCGCCGCCCCACCCCGCACAACGTTCACCCGAAAGGAGGACACGTACGGCTACTACCTGCGACATTCCCCCGCCCGAGGGCAACCGAGGGCGACCGGGCGCCACGGCGCCCGCCGACTCCCCATCCGGCCCGGACGGGGTTCAGACGTTCTCGGCCTGGAACATCCAATGGTGCTTCTCGAGCTCGGCGGCGAGGCCGATCAGGATGTCCTGGCTCACCGGGTCGGGCTTCTCCGTCGCCCCGATCCCCTGGCGCACCCGCCTGATCACGGCGTCCAGCGCCGCGATCATGACCGCGACCACCTTCTCGTCCTTGATCCACCCGTCCGGCACCTCGTCGATCCTGCTGCCCTTGGACACCGTCCCCGCGCGCCCGTCCGGCGTCACCCCGATCGCGGCCGCCCGCTCCGCGACGGTGTCGGCGTAGGTCCGGGCGGTGGTCACCACGTCGTCGAGCTGGAGGTGGACGGACCGGAACCGTGCCCCGACCACGTTCCAGTGCACCTGCTTGGCCACGAGCGACAGGTCGATCAGGTCGGTGAGGGTCTGCTGCAGGGCCTCTCCGACGATCTTGCGGTCGGCCTCGGGCAGCGTGCTCTTCACGACGGTCATGCTGCTCCTCCTCGGGAATCGCCTTGCGTCGCGGGACCACCTCCAGGGCGGACCCGCCACATGGGACGCCTTCCCCGGATCCGCGGACCAAACGCGGACACGCCGGAGCCCCGGCCGGTTCTCCACCGGCCGGGGCCACGGTTCGGAACTGCTTGGTGTCGCTCAGGCCGCGACGACGTCCACGGCCTCGGTGGGCGCCTTCGGCGCCTTGATGGTGACTCGCTCGTCCGGACCGGACGGTACGGACGGAACCGCGCCCAGCAGCGGCCGCATAGGCGCGGCTGCCGACCCGACAGCAGCCGACTCGGCGAGTTCGGCAAGCGCCAGATCGTCGCTGACCTCCCGCATCACCTCGGACATCGGGACGTCCAAGGCGTCACAGATCGCGGAGAGCAGTTCGGAGGAAGCCTCCTTCTGCCCTCGTTCGACCTCCGACAGATAGCCCAGGGAGACCCGGGCGGATGAGGAGACCTCACGCAGGGTGCGGCCCTGACGCTGGCGCTGCCGACGCAGCACGTCACCGAGCAGGCGACGGAGCAGAATCATCGGTGGCTCCCTCCTCGGACCGCGAATTCGCAACCTTCTTGCCCCACCGTACCGCCTCCGACACCGGCCGTGCGGGGAGCGATGACGTGTTCACTCAGGGCTGCAAACATCCCTGCCCCCCGCTCTCTTCCCCACCCTTCGCCGTCGGGGATTCGTCGGGTGTTCCCCGGCCGGTCAGAAGCGTCTGCTGCAAGAGGGTCAGAACGGCGTTCACGGTGGTGGTACGGATCGCGGCACGGTCGCCGTTCAACTGCAGTCTCTCGCACCACGAGCCGGTCGGCCCGGCGACCGCCACGTAGACGGTCCCGACCGGCTGCCCGTCCTGCGGGTCGGGGCCGGCGACACCGGTGGTGGCCAGCCCCCAGTCGGCGCGCAGCACGCGCCGCACGCCCTCCGCCATGGCGCGCGCGACGTCGGGGTCCACGGCGCCGCGTTCGGCCAGCAGCGCGCCGTCCACGCCCAGCACGTCCCGCTTCAGCTCGGTGGCGTACGCGGTGACCGAGCCCCGGAAGGACCGGGAGGCGCCCGGCACCGAGGTCAGCTCGGCCGCCACCAGGCCCCCGGTCAGCGACTCGGCGACGGCGAGCCACTGCCGCCGCTCCTCCAGCAGCCCCAGGACCTCGCCGGCGGCGTTCACGCGCCCTGTCCCTGCTCCTCCGGGTGCGCCGGCGGGACGTCCTGCGCGAGGCCGCCCTCCGGCTCGTCGGCCTCGCGCGCCCGGCGCGCGGCGGCCGTGCGCCGCGCGGCGAGCCCGGCCCGGCGCATGACGACCGCCTGGCGCACGTAGTCCAGCCCGGTCACGACGGTGAGCACCACCGCGGCGCCCATCAGCACCGCCCGCAGCGTCGCCAGCGGCCCGGTCAGGACCAGGATGTACATGCCGACCGCGACGCCCTGGGTGAGCGTCTTCAGCTTTCCGCCGCGGCTGGCCGGGATGACGCCCCAGCGGATCACCCAGAACCGCATGAGAGTGATGCCCAGCTCACGGAAGAGGATCACCGCGGTGACCCACCAGGGCAGGTCGCCGAGGGCGGAGAGCCCGATCAGCGCCGCGCCCATGATCGCCTTGTCGGCGATCGGGTCGGCGATCTTGCCGAAGTCGGTGACCAGCCCGTAGCGCCGGGCCAGCTCGCCGTCGAAGAGATCGGTGATCATCGCGACGGCGAACGCCGCCCACGCGAAGGAGCGCCACGCCGGGTCGTGCCCGTCGTCGTGCACGAGCAGCATGACGAAACCCGGCACCAGCAGCAGCCGCACCATCGTCAGGACGTTGGCGATGTTCCACAGCGAGGGCCGCCGGACCGCTGCCGCCGGGACGGCGGGTGCGGACCGGTGGTCGCCGGCCGCGGACGCCGGGGCTCCCGTCATCTGCCGGCCTCCTCCGTCGTGCCGAGCGGCTCCGCGACGAGGTCGACGCCTTCGGTGTCCACCACCTTCGCCGCCACGAACGTTCCGGGCTCCAGGCCCGCGGAGGCGGTCAGGAGGACCTGGCCGTCGGTCTCCGGCGCCTGGTGGGCACCGCGGCCGACCGCCCCCTCCTCCTCGTCGACGGACTCGACCAGCACGTGCACCGTCGAGCCCAGCCGCTCCTCCGCGCGCTGCGCGGTCAGCTCCTCGGCCAGCCGGGACACCCGGGCCAGCCGCTCGGCGACCACGTCCTCGTCGAGCTTGCCGTCGTAGCCGGCCGCCTCCGTGCCCTCCTCGTCGGAGTAGCCGAAGACGCCGATGGCGTCCAGCCTCGCGGCGCCCAGGAAGCGCTCCAGCTCCTCCAGCTCCGCCTCCGACTCGCCGGGGAAGCCCACGATGAAGTTGGAGCGGACCCCGGCCTCCGGCGCCTTGGAGCGGATGGTGTCCAGCAGCTCCAGGAAGCGCTCGGTGTCACCGAAGCGGCGCATCGCGCGCAGCACCCCGGGGGCGGAGTGCTGGAAGGACAGGTCGAAGTACGGCGCGACCTTCGGCGTGGAGGTCAGCACGTCGATCAGGCCCGGGCGCATCTCGGCGGGCTGCAGGTAGCTGACCCGGATCCGCTCGATGCCGTCCACGGCGGCCAGCTCCGGCAGCAGCGTCTCCAGCAGCCGGATGTCGCCGAGGTCCTTGCCGTACGAGGTGTTGTTCTCGCTGACCAGCATGACCTCCTTGACGCCCTGCTCGGCCAGCCAGCGGGTCTCGCCGAGCACGTCGGAGGGGCGGCGGGAGATGAACGAGCCGCGGAAGGACGGGATGGCGCAGAACGAGCAGCGGCGGTCGCAGCCGGATGCCAGCTTCACCGAGGCGACCGGGCTGCTGTCCAGACGGCGGCGCAGCGGGGCGCGCGGCCCGGAGGCGGGTGCGACCCCCTCGGGCAGGTCCTCGGGGGCCGGGGCGGGCTCCTCGGCGGTCTGCGCGTGGCCGGGGAGCGCGACCTCGCTGGCGGCCTGCCGGGCGGCGGGGCTGATCGGCAGCAGCTTGCGGCGGTCGCGCGGGGTGTGGGAGGCGTGGACGCCGCCGGAGAGGATCGTCTGCAGGCGGTCGGAGATGTTCGCGTAGTCGTCGAAGCCGAGCACGCCGTCCGCCTCGGGCAGGGCCTCGGCCAGCTCACTGCCGTAGCGCTCGGCCATGCAGCCGACCGCGACCACGGCCTGGGTGCGCCCGTGGCCCTTGAGGTCGTTGGCCTCCAGGAGGGCGTCGACGGAGTCCTTCTTGGCGGCCTCGACGAAGCCACAGGTGTTCACGACGGCCACGTCGGCGGCGGCGGCGTCGTCGACGAGCTGCCACCCGTCCGCCGCCAGCCGGCCGGCGAGCTCCTCGGAATCCACCTCGTTACGAGCGCAGCCGAGCGTGACAAGAGCGACGGTACGGGGTTCGGACATAGGCTCAGCCTACTTTGTCCCTGACGGGGCTCCGACGCGCAGCGGCGCCCGGCGACGGGACGATTGTCCCGCGCCGGGCGCCGCGGTGTCCGTGCGCGCCCGAGAAGCCGGGCGTCACCCCGCTTCCGGGTCGCCGGGAGTGAAGGTGAGGCGCTGGACCTGACCGGGGTCGCCCGCCGGTCCCAGGTCCTTGCCGTTGACGAAGAGGTTGACCGCGCCCGCGTTGCCGATGATGAGGTTGATCTTGCTCTTGTCGGTGAAGGTCTTGGAGTCGCCCGGCTCCAGACTGCCCTGGAAGAGCTGCCTTCCGTTGCTGTCCACCGCCTGGATCCAGCTCTTGGCGTTGGGGGCGGTGAGCTTGACGGTGACCTTGTCGGCCGGAGCGGCGGCGATCGCGCTGTCGGACGCCTCGGGCCTCGGCGCGGTGCTCGTGGCGCTGCCGGACGGCTTGGCCGCCGGGCTCGCCGCACTCGGCTTGCCCGCCACCGGCTCCTTGCCGCCGTCCTCACCACCACTGAAGAGGGTGAAGCCGACGAAGCCGACGACGGCGACGATCGCCGCGACCATGGCCGCCGTCCAGTTGGGGCGGCGCGGTTCGGACCGCATCCGCTCCGCCTCGTACAGCGGCGCCACGGGGGTGGGGGCGGGCGCACCGCCGTGCTCCGCCGAGAACTGCTCGATCAGGGCCTCGGGATCGAGGCCCACGGCGCGTGCGATCGCCCGGATGTGGCCGCGGGCGTACACGTCGCCGCCGCAGCGCGAGAAATCGTCCTGCTCGATCGCGTGCACGATGGGCGCGCGCACACGCGTTGTGGTACTGACCTCGTCGACGGTCAGACCCGCGGCGACGCGGGCCTGGGCGAGGGCACGACCGACCGGGATCCGGTCGTCGGGGGGCGGGTTGCCGATGGACACGGGGGCGCCTTTCGAGCGTGCAGCCACCTGCTGGAGACTCAGTCTAGGGGGGTGTGCAAAAGGACGGGCAAGCGGGCGGGCGTTGTTTGTCCGCCATCAGGATTGCCGTCTTTCCCGGCGCCGATGACAGTCGGCCATACGCCTTCCCCCTGCAATAACTTGACGTGCGGGCAGGAGCAACGGTTGCGCCCGGCCCACTTACGAGTGAGCCACGGAACGGCTACGAACCGGCATCGCCGCGGAGTACGGCGAGCACTCCGTCCATCTCGTCCGGCTTGACCAGTACGTCACGGGCCTTCGACCCCTCGCTGGGGCCGACGATCCCGCGTGATTCCATCAGGTCCATGAGCCTGCCCGCTTTCGCGAAGCCGACACGCAGTTTGCGCTGGAGCATCGAAGTCGAGCCGAATTGCGTGGAGACGACCAGTTCCGCGGCCTGGCACAACAGGTCCAGGTCGTCGCCGATCTCCTCGTCGATCTCCTTCTTCGGGCCCGAGCCGACGACCACGTCGTCACGGTAGGAGGGCGTCAACTGCGCCTTGCAGTGGGTGACGACGGCGTGGATCTCGTCCTCGGTGACGAAGGCGCCCTGCATGCGGACCGGCTTGTTGGCGCCCATCGGCAGGAACAGCCCGTCACCCTTTCCGATCAGCTTCTCGGCGCCGGCCTGGTCGAGGATGACCCGGCTGTCGGCGAGGGAGGAGGTCGCGAAGGCCAGCCGGGAGGGCACGTTGGCCTTGATGAGGCCCGTGACGACGTCGACGCTGGGCCGCTGGGTGGCCAGCACCAGGTGGATGCCGGCGGCCCGGGCGAGCTGGGTGATGCGGACGATCGCGTCCTCCACGTCCCGCGGCGCGACCATCATCAGGTCGGCGAGCTCGTCCACGATCACCAACAGGTAGGGGTAGGGCGAGAGCTCCCGCTCGCTGCCCTCGGGCGGCTTCGCCTTCCCGCTGCGCACGGCCGCGTTGAAGTCGTCGATATGCCGGAAGCCGTAGGCGGCCAGGTCGTCGTAGCGCAGGTCCATCTCGCGCACGACCCACTGCAGCGCCTCCGCGGCCCGCTTGGGGTTGGTGATGATCGGGGTGATGAGGTGCGGGATGCCCTCGTACGCGGTCAGCTCCACGCGCTTGGGGTCGACCAGCACCATCCGCACCTCGTCGGGGGTGGCACGCGCCAGGATCGAGGTGATCAGGCAGTTGATGCAGGAGGACTTGCCGGACCCGGTGGCGCCCGCGACGAGGATGTGCGGCATGCGCGCGAGGTTGGCCATGACGTAGCCGCCCTCGACGTCCTTGCCGAGGGCCACCGTCATCGGGTGCTCCTCGCCGGCGGCGTCCGCGGAGCGCAGTACGTCGCCGAGGTTGACCATCTCCCGGTCGCTGTTGGGGATCTCGATGCCGACCGCCGACTTGCCGGGGATCGGGCTGATGATCCGTACGTCCGGACTGGCCACGGCGTACGCGATGTTCTTGGCGAGGGCCGTGATCCGCTCGACCTTGACGGCCTGGCCGAGCTCCACCTCGTAGCGGGTCACCGTCGGGCCGCGGGTGAACCCGGTGACCCGTGCGTCGACCTTGAACTGTGAGAAGACGCTCGTCAGCGACTCCACCACGGCGTCGTTGGCGGCGCTGCGGGTACGTCCTGGACCGCCGCGCTGCAGCAGGTCCAGTGACGGCAGGCCGTAGGTGATGTCGCCCGACAGCTGGAGCTGTTCGGCGCGCGGCGGCAGCGCCGTGCCCTCGCCGGACGCCGCGGCCTTGGTGAGGTCGGGCACGGACGGGCCGGCGTCCTCGTCGGCGCCGTCCTGCCCGCTGACCCCCGCCGGCGGCAGGGAGTGGCTGACGAGGTCCGCGACGACCGAGGAACCGGGCACACCGTAGGTGAGGGCGCCGTCGAGGTCGGCGGCCACACCGTAGGCGAGGCCGACCGCGTCCAGGCCGTCGCCGGGCGTGAGATCGGGCAGTTCCGTCGGCTCCTGGCGGCGCCTGGAGCGGCGGCGCGCCTTCTCCCCGCCGTCCTGGGGTGCCTCCTCCTCCAGCAGGTCGCTGAAGGGCACGGCGTCGTCCTCGGCCCCGGTGGGTGCGTGCTCCTCCACCAGCCCCAGCCGGATGCCGAGTTCACGCAGCCGCCGGGGAATGGCGTTGACGGGGGTAGCGGTGGTGACGAGCAGCCCGAAGAAGGTGAGCAGGGCCAGCAGCGCCACCGCCAGGGGCGCTCCGACGGTGTAGTCGAGCGGCGCGGAGGCCGCCCAGCCGATGAGCCCGCCCGCGTCGCGGATCGCGTCGGCGCCCTGGCCCCGTCCGGGGGAACCGCAGCCGATGTGCACCAGCCCCAGCACGCCGACGCTGAGGGTGGTCAGGCCGATGACGATGCGCCCGTTGGCGTCGGCCTTCTGCGGATGGCGCATCAGCCGCCAGACGATGGCGCCGACGAGGAAGGGCACGAGCAGGTCCAGCCGCCCGAACAGTCCGGTGATCAGGATCTCGACCAGGTCGCCCACCGGACCGCGCAGATCCGACCAGGTGCCGGTGGCCACGACCAGCGCGAGGCCGAGCAGCAGCAGCGCCAGGCCGTCCTTGCGGTGAGCCGGGTCGAGACCGCGCGCGCCGCGCCCGACGCCCCGGAAGAGCGCGCCCACGGTGTGCGCCAGGCCGAGCCACACCGCTCGCGCGAGCCGGTAGACGCCCCCGGTCGGGGACGGCGCCGGCTTCGGCGCGGGTTTGGCCGCCGCCGCCTTGGCGGGCGGCTTCTTGACCGCCGCCTTCTTCGCGGGGGCCTTCTTCGCCGCGGGCTTGGCCGCAGGTTTGGCGGCAGCCTTCTTGGCGGTGCCGGACGTACGTGAGGCCATGATGGTGAGGTTACCGTTCCGCCCCGCGCACGACACGCGTGGCCGCGCATACCGCCATTCGTGTCGTGACCCTGGTGCGCCAAGGATGACCTTGCGTCAAATGGCGCACATGCCTCACTCCTGCGGGGGAATCTTCTTGTCGCCGCCGGCCGTGCCGGGCTCCAGCGCGTCCAGCGCGCGGCGCAGCCCGGTCAGCTTGCGCTCCAGGTGGGCGGCCGTGGCCACCGCCGCCGCGTCGGCGGACTCGTCGAGCTGCTTGGACAGCGCCTCCGCCTGCTCCTCCACGGCGGCGAGCCGCGCGGAGAGCTCGGCGAGCAGGCCCACGGGCTCCTTGGAACCGTTGCCGCCGGGGCGGGCGCCCTGTTCGAGCTGCAGCCGGAGCAGGGCGGCCTGCTCGCGCAACTGGCAGTTCTTCATGTAGAGCTCGACGAACACCGAGACCTTGGCGCGCAGCACCCACGGGTCGAAGGGCTTGGAGATGTAGTCCACCGCGCCGGCCGCGTAGCCGCGGAAGGTGTGGTGCGGCCCGTGGTTGATGGCGGTCAGGAAGATGATCGGGATGTCGCGGGTGCGTTCGCGCCGCTTGATGTGCGCCGCGGTCTCGAACCCGTCCATGCCCGGCATCTGGACGTCGAGCAGGATCACCGCGAAGTCGTCGGTGAGCAGCGCCTTGAGCGCTTCCTCCCCGGACGATGCCCGCACCAGGGTCTGATCGAGCGCGGAGAGGATGGCCTCTAGCGCCAGCAGATTCTCCGGCCGGTCATCGACCAGGAGGATCTTGGCCTTCTGCACCATGGCCCGCCCTCCTCGCCCCGGCACTGCACCGGTCGCCGCCCCCGTGGACGACTCCTGAGCGCCGCCCGTCCTTGTGCCGGTCATGGTAGCCGCACCCCGCTGTCCGCCACACCCTGTCACCGCCATGTCACTGTGCACGTAGCAGAAACGCAAGCGGAGACCAGAAGGTTCCCAGAATCCCGCACTCTCACACCTCTTCACACACGCCGAGTCATGGACGTTCACCGTCCGTTGCCCGCCGGATCACCCAACGCGGCGCCAGACGCGGCGCCCAAGGTGGCGCCCGACGCGGCGTCACCTGGACTGCATCCACCGCTCCATCACCGCGAGCAGGTGGTCGGTGTCCACCGGCTTGGCGACGTAGTCGGACGCCCCGGACTCGATGCTCTTCTCCCGGTCCCCCTTCATCGCCTTCGCCGTCAGCGCGATGATCGGCAGCCCGGCGAACTGGGGCATCCTGCGGATCGCGGCCGTGGTCGCGTAGCCGTCCATCTCGGGCATCATGATGTCCATCAGCACCACGGCGACGTCGTCGTGCTGCTCCAGGACCTCGATGCCCTCGCGGCCGTTCTCCGCGTACAGCACGGTCAGCCCGTGCTGCTCCAGCACGCTGGTGAGGGCGAAGACATTGCGGATGTCGTCGTCGACGATGAGCACCTTCTCACCGCTGAACCCGCCCGAGAAGCCGGTGTAGGCGTCACTGTGCGCGCCCTCCACCCACGACTCGGACAGCGCGGCGCGCTCCGTCGGTCCGGCGGCCGCCGCGGGCAGCGGTGCCGCCGCCGAACGCCGGCGCAGCCGGGCCAGGCTGCTGCCCGCGCCCCGGCCGCGCACCGCCACATGGCCGTGCGCGGGGGCGTGGAGCGGCTCGACCGGTGCTCCCTCGAGTTCCGCGGTCTCGCCTCCGGCGAGCTGCAGGTAGCCCTGGGGCGGCAGTTCGGTGGTGTTGAGCGGCAGGTAGAGGGTGAAGGTGGAGCCGCGGCCGGGCTGGCTGTCGGCGTGGATCTCGCCGCCGAGCAGCCGGGCGATCTCCCGGCTGATGGACAGGCCCAGGCCCGTGCCGCCGTACTTGCGGCTGGTGGTGCCGTCCGCCTGCTTGAACGCCTCGAAGATGACCCGCATCTTGCTCGCCGCGATGCCGATGCCGGTGTCGGTCACGGAGAAGGCGATCAGCGGCTCGTCGGCGCCCCGCAGCGATCCTGACTCCAGCAGCTGCTCCCGGATCGCGTGCGGCACGTCGGGGCCGGCCGGGCGGATGACCAGCTCGACCGAACCGCTGTCGGTGAACTTGACCGCGTTGGACAGCAGGTTGCGCAGCACCTGCAGCAGCCGCTGCTCGTCGGTGTGGAGCGTGGCGGGCAGCTCCGGGGAGACCCGCACCGAGAAGTCCAGGCCCTTCTCCGCCGTGAGGGGCCGGAAGGTCGCCTCCACGTAGTCGACCAGCTGGACCAGGGCGATGCGGGTCGGGCTGACGTCCATCTTGCCCGCCTCGACCTTGGACAGGTCCAGGATGTCGTTGATGAGCTGCAGCAGGTCCGAGCCGGCGCCGTGGATGGTCTCGGCGAACTCGACCTGCTTCGGGGAGAGATTGCCCTCGACGTTGTCCGCGAGCAGCTTGGCCAGGATGAGCAGCGAGTTGAGCGGGGTGCGCAGCTCGTGCGACATGTTGGCCAGGAACTCGGACTTGTAGCGCATCGAGACGGCCAGCTGCTCGGCGCGCTCCTCCAGGACCTGCCGGGCCTCCTCGATCTCGGTGTTCTTCACCTCGATGTCCCGGTTCTGGCGGGCCAGCAGCTCCGCCTTCTCCTCCAGCTCCGTGTTGGACATCTCCAGCTGCTTCTGCCGGTTCTCCAGCTCCGCGGAGCGCTCCCGCAGCTGCTCGGTGAGTTCCTGCGACTGCTCCAGCAGGTACTCGGTCTTGGTGTTCACGCTGATGGTGTTCACGCTGACCGCGATCATGTCCGTGATCTGGCCGAGGAAGTCCTTCTGGATCTGGGTGAGCGGCTGGAAGGAGGCCAGCTCCATGACACCGAGCACCCGGTCCTCGAACACCACCGGCAGCACGATCACATGGGCCGGCGGCGCCTCCCCGAGACCGGAGGAGATCCGCAGGTAGCCCGGCGGCACGTCCTCCACCAGGATCGAGCGCTTCTCGACGGCGGCCGTGCCGATCAGCCCCTCTCCGGGCAGGAACACCGTCGGCATCGTCCGCTTGGAGAAGCCGTACGAGCCGCTCAGCCGCAGTTCGTAGCCCTCGTCGATCTCCTCCCCGCCGGCCGGCTCCTCCGCGATGAAGAAGGCGCCGTGCTGGGCGGAGACCACCGGGGTCAGCTCGCTCATGATGAGCGCCGCCACGTCGTTGAGGTCGCGGCGGCCCTGCATCAGACCGGAGATGCGGGCGAGGTTGCCCTTGAGCCAGTCCTGCTCCTTGTTGGCGAGCGTGGTCTCGCGGAGTCGGACGATCATGGTGTTGATGTAGTCCTGGAGCTCCAGGATCTCGCCCGCCGCGTCCACGTCCGTGCGGATGTTGAGGTCGCCGCGGGTCACCGCGGTCGCCACCTGGGCGATGTTGCGCACCTGACGGGTCAGGTTGTTCGCCATCAGGTTCACCGACTCGGTGAGGTCCTTCCAGATGCCGGAGACACCCGGCACGCGCGCCTGACCGCCCAGGCGGCCCTCGGTGCCCACCTCGCGGGCCACCCGGGTCACCTGGTCACCGAAGGCCGACAGCTGGTCGACCATCGTGTTGATGGTCGTCTTCAGCTCCAGGATCTCCCCGTGGGCGTCGACGTCGATCTTCTTGGACAGGTCTCCGCGGGCGACCGCGGTGGTGACCATGGCGATGTTGCGGACCTGGCCGGTCAGGTTGGAGGCCATGTTGTTCACCGACTCGGTGAGGTCCTTCCACGAGCCGGACACGCCCGGTACCCGCGCCTGACCGCCGAGGATGCCGTCGGTGCCCACCTCGCGGGCCACCCGGGTCACCTCGTCACCGAAGGCGGACAGCGTGTCGACCATCGTGTTGATGGTCTCGGCGAGCTGCGCGACCTCGCCGCGCGCCTCGACGGTGATCTTCTTCGTGAGGTCGCCGTTGGCGACGGCGGTGGCGACGGAGGAGATCGAACGCACCTGGCTGGTCAGGTTGTTGGCCATCAGGTTGACGTTGTCGGTGAGGTCCTTCCAGATGCCGGAGACGTCCCGCACCCGCGCCTGACCGCCCAGCTGGCCCTCGGTGCCCACCTCGCGGGCCACCCGGGTCACCTCGTCACCGAAGGCCGACAGCTGGTCGACCATCGTGTTCACGGTGGTGACCAGGGCGAGGATCTCGCCCTTGGCGTCGACGGTGATCTTCTTGGACAGGTCGCCCTGCGCGACCGCGGTGGTGACCTCGGCGATGTTGCGGACCTGCATGGTGAGGTTGTTCGCCATGAAGTTGACGGACTGCGTCAGGTCCTTCCAGGTGCCCGACACGCCCTTCACCTCGGCCTGGCCGCCCAGGATGCCCTCGGTGCCCACCTCGCGGGCCACCCGGGTCACCTCGTCGCCGAAGGCCGACAGCTGGTCGACCATCGTGTTGAGGACGTTCTTCAGCTCCAGGATCTCGCCGCGCGCGTCGACGTCGATCTTCTGGGAGAGGTCGCCGCGGGCCACCGCGGTGGCCACCTGGGCGATGTTGCGGACCTGCGCGGTCAGGTTGCCCGCCATGCCGTTCACGGAGTCGGTGAGGTCGCGCCACACACCGGCGACGCCCGGCACCTGCGCCTGACCGCCGAGCCGGCCCTCGGTGCCCACCTCGCGGGCCACCCGGGTCACCTGCTCGGCGAAGGAGGAGAGCTGGTCGACCATCGTGTTGATGGTGTTCTTCAGCTCCAGGATCTCGCCGCGCGCGTCGACGTCGACCTTCTGGGAGAGGTCGCCGCGGGCCACCGCCGTCGTCACCTGGGCGATCTGGCGGACCTGCGAGGTGAGGTTGCCCGCCATGAAGTTGACGGAGTCCGTCAGCTCCTTCCACACGCCGCTCACGCCGTCGACGCGGGCCTGGCCGCCGAGGCGGCCCTCCGTCCCCACGTCCCGGGCCATGCGGGTGACCTGTCCGGCGAACGAGGACAGCTGGTCCACCATGCGGTTCACGGTGTTCTTCAGCTCCAGCATCTCGCCGGAGACGTCGACGGTGACCTTCTGCGACAGGTCGCCGTTGGCGACCGCCGTCGTCACCTGCGCGATGTTGCGGACCTGGCCAGTCAGGTTCCGGAACGCGGTGTTCACCGAATCCGTCAGGTCCTTCCACAGACCCGCCGCACCCGGCACCTGCGCCTGGCCGCCCAGCTCTCCCTCGACGCCGACCTCACGCGCCACCCGGGTCACCTCGGCACCGAAGGCCGACAGCTGGTCCACCATCGTGTTGACGGTGTTCTTCAGCTCCAGCATCTCGCCCGAGACGTCGACGGTGACCTTCTGCGACAGGTCGCCGTTGGCGACCGCCGTCGTCACCTGCGCGATGTCCCGCACCTGGCCGGTCAGGTTGCGGAACGCGGTGTTCACCGAGTCGGTGAGGTCCTTCCAGATGCCCGCGGCGCCCGGCACCTGCGCCTGGCCGCCGAGCCGGCCGTCCGCGCCGACCTCGCCCGCGACACGGGTCACCTCGTCGGCGAAGGTGCGCAGCGTCTCGGTCATCGCGTTGACCGTCTCGGCGAGCTGCGCGACCTCGCCGCGCGCGCCGATGGTGATCTTCTGCGACAGGTCGCCGTTGGCGACCGCGGTGGTCACCTGGGCGATGTCACGCACCTGGGCCGTCAGATTGCCGGCCATCAGGTTGACGGAGTCCGTGAGGTCCTTCCACACGCCGTCGACCCCGGCCACCTTGGCCTGGCCTCCCAGCTGGCCCTCGGTACCCACCTCGCGTGCGACGCGGGTCACCTCGGCGGCGAAGGAGGAGAGCTGGTCCACCATCGTGTTGACGGTGTTCTTCAGCTCCAGCATCTCGCCGGCCACGTGCACGGTGACCTTGCGCGACAGGTCGCCCTTGGCGACCGCCGTGGTGACGAGGGCGATGTCACGCACCTGGGCCGTCAGACGGGACGCCATGGTGTTGACCGAGTCCGTGAGGTCCTTCCACGAGCCGGACATGCCGCGGACCCGTGCCTGGCCGCCGAGCTTGCCCTCGGTGCCGACCTCGCTCGCCACCCGGGTCACCTCGTCGGTGAACGTGGACAGCTGGTCGACCAGCCCGTTGACGGTGCGGCCCACCTTGAGGAACTCGCCGCGCAGCGGATGCCCGGAACCGTCGGCGCCCTGCGCGCGCAGGTCCATCCGCTGCTCCAGGTCGCCCTCCGCGACCGCCGACAGCACCCGGCCGACCTCGGACATGGGGCGCACGAGGTCGTCCACGAGCGCGTTGGAGGCGTCGATGGCCGCCGCCCACGCGCCCTCGCACGCCCCCGTCTCCAGGCGCTCCGCGAGTTTGCCCTCGCGGCCCACGACCCGCCGCACCCGCGCCAGCTCCCCCGTGAGGTGCTGGTTGCGGTCGGCGACCTCGTTGAACACCGCGGAGATCTCCGCCATGACCCCGTCGCCGGTGACGGTCAGCCTCTTGCGGAAGTTGCCGTCCCGCATGGACTCCAACGCCGACAGCAGCCTGTGCAGGGCCGCCGAGTCGACCTCGACCGTCCCCGAACCGCCCCCGCTCGTACGCGACCGCACGTTCTTGACCCGTGCGGAACCGCCCCGCTTCGCCGCGGATGCCGCGCCGCCTCGCGCCGATGCGCCAGACTCCACCGTGTCCCTCCCGGAGGGTCGACCGACCTGCAGGTGCCTCGTTCAGGCATGACCAGTGTTTCACCATGCCCGGGCCCGGCCATAACAGTTCGGCAGCATCGCATATGACCGGCGTCATGATCGGGGCAGGAACACCCCCAACCGGCACACACGCGGTCGCCGGGGGTAAGTAACCTGGCATGCGGTTGCCCACCTTGGGCCGGGCGTACACCTCGAAGTGGGGGCCGGTGGTGACAGTACAGCGGACGACGAATGGTGACGTCCCGGGACAAACAAGGAGATCTGTGATCACGGCGCGGGCGGCGGCCACCTTCGAACCCGTGGGACGCTCGGTCGCCACCGCACGCGCGTTCGTCCGCGACACGCTCCAGGGCTGGGGCTTCTCCGAGGTGGTCGACGACGCCGTCGTCCTGACCAGTGAACTCGTCACCAACGCCGTGGTCCACGCCGGCACCGCCGCCGACGTCCAGTGCCTGCGTTTCGACTCCGCCGTGCGGATCGAGGTGTCCGACCGCTACCCCGAACGTGAGCTTCCTCTCCACGACGCCAAGAAGCAGATCCACCCCGATCACGAGGGCGGCCGCGGGCTGCTCCTGTGCTCGGCCCTGGCCAGCCGCTGGGGTGTGGAGTACACCGCGGCCAACAAGCACGTCTGGTTCCGCCTGGACCTCCCCCAGCGTCCCGCGGGCACCCGCTCCGCGGGCCCGGCCCTGCCCGTCCAGGCACTGCCGCTGGCCGACGAGCGGGTCCGCGTCGCCGTCGTCCAGGTCGACCGGGGCGGCGTCATCACCCGCTGGAACCAGGACGCCGCCGAACTCTTCGGCCACCCCGGCGACCAGGTGACCGGCAAGCCGCTCGGCGACTTCGCCGCCTGGCCGCAGACCCCCGGCACCGGCCACGGCATCGCCGAGGCCCTTCGGCTGTCCCGCTGGGAGGGCAGCTACGGCGTCCGCGACGCCGACGGGCGGATCCTCCCCGTCTACGGCACGCACCTGCGGGTCCGCGACACCTCGGGCGAGCCGTCCACCGTGTGCCTGCTGGTGCGCGAGGACGAGCGCGCCGTCCTGCAGAACCCCGGCCGCGGCATGATCGCCGTCGAGGGCGGATCCGAGCGCGGCAAGGCCGTGGACCCCTTCGAGTCCTTCATCGGCTCCCCCGCCCCCGACGACCTCGACGGGCTGCTGCAGCGCACCGTGGAGCGGGCCCGCGACATGCTCGACGGCGACGCCGCGTACCTGCTGCTCGCCACCGACGACGAGACCGAGCTGGAGGTGCGCGCCTCCACCGGCCTCCCCTCCGCACGGCAGCGCTTCGCGCGCGTCCCCGTCGAGGCCGGCACCGGCCGCTACGGCAGCGCCCGCATGCCCGCCGTCCACGAGGACCTCACGGCGGTCCCCGGCGCCGTCCCGCTGCTCGCCGGCACCGGCATGCGCTCGGTCGTCACCGTCCCCCTCAAGGTAGAGGGGCGCCTCACCGGTTCGCTCGGCGTCGCCGCGGAGAGCCCCGGCCGGTACACCAACGAGGAGGCGCTGCGGCTGCAGTTCGCCGCCGACCGGATCGCGCTGGCGGTGGAGAGCGCCCGCCTCACCGAGCTCGAGCGCCTGCGCCGGGGCTCGCTGTCCTTCCTGGTGGAGGCCTCCGACCTGCTGGCGGGCACCCTCGAACGCGACCAGACGCTGGCCCTGATGGCCCAGATGACCGTTCCCACCCTGGCCAACTGGTGCGCCGTCTACACGATCGCCGACCAGGCCTCGGAGCCCGAACTCGCCTTCGTCCTCCACGAGGACGAGGACCGCATCGACGGCATCAAGGCCCTGCTCTCCCGCCTCGCCCCTCCCGACCCCGACCCCACCCCCGGCGCCCGTGTGTGGACCGCGCCCTCCGACGCCGCCCACTCCAGCGCCCTGCGCGCCTCCCTGCGCAGCCTGGGCCTCGGTGATGCCGGGCGGCCCGCGACTGGCCCGGGCACGGCCCTGGCGACCGCCGCCGCCGTCGGCGGCGAGACGGTCGTCCTGCCGCTGGTCGCCCGCAACCGCGTCATCGGCATGCTCACCCTCGGCAAGTCCGCCGACGAGCGCTTCCGCCAGGAGATCCTGGAACTCGCCGAGGACCTGTCCCGCCGGGCCGCCCTCGCCCTGGACAACGCCCGCCTCTACAGCGAGCGAACGGCCATCAGCCAGTCCCTCCAGCGCAGCCTGCTGCCGCCCGGCCTGCCCGTGATCCCCGGCGTCGAGGTCGAGGTCGTCTACCGCGCCGCCGGCGAGGGCAACGAGGTCGGCGGCGACTTCTACGACGTGTTCCCGATCCGCGACGGCTGCTGGGGCTTCGCCATCGGCGACGTGTGCGGAACGGGCCCGGAGGCGGCCGCCGTGACCGGTCTCGCCCGGCACGCGCTGCGTCTGCTCGCGCGCGAGGGCTTCAGCGGCCCGTCCGTCCTGGAGCGGCTCAACGCGGCCATCCTGGACGAGGGCGCACGCAGCCGCTTCCTCACCCTCCTCTACGGCGAGATGTGGCCGCAGAACGACGGCAGCGCCGTCCTGAAGGTCGTCTGCGCCGGCCACCCGCTGCCGCTGCGACTGCGGCAGAGCGGCGTCGTGGAACCGGCCGCGGAACCTCAGCCGCTGCTCGGCGTCATCGAGGACCTCGAACTCGTCGAGCAGACCGTCACCCTTGACCCCGGCGACGTCCTGCTCTGCGTCACCGACGGCGTCACCGAACGCCGCGAGGGCAACCGCATGCTCGGCGACGACGGCCTCGCCGACGTCCTGGCCACCTGCACGGGCCTCACCGCGGGCGCCGTCGCGGCCCGTATCCAGCGAGCCGTGGAGCGCTTCGCCTCGGACGCGCCCTCCGACGACATGGCCATCCTCACGATGCGCGTCCCCGAACCGGAACTGCCCGCCTGACGGAGGGCGGTTCGCCGAAGGCACCATAAACGGGAAAGGCCCCCGCCGTGAGGCGGGGGCCTTTCCCCTATCAGAGCCCCAATACGGAATCGAACCGTAGACCTTCTCCTTACCATGGAGACGCTCTGCCGACTGAGCTATTGGGGCGTGTCGACGTGAAGGATCTTAACCCACACCGGCCCCGGTTCGGAAATCCGCGCGACGCACGGCCCGACCGGAACAACCCGGGATCAGAGAAGACCGCCCAGCGTGTTGCACGCCGTGGCCATCCGCTCCAACTCCTTCTCGGTCAGGCCCGGGTGGACGGGCAGCGAAAGCGTCTCGCCGGCCGCCTTCTCGGTCCTGGGCAGGAACGAACTCGACCGGTACTCGGGCATCCGGTGCACGGGCGTCGGGATGCTCACGCTCGCCTGCACGCCCCGCGCGGCCAGGGCCATCGCGAAGGCGTCCCGGTCCGGCCGGCCGTTCCCCGGTATGCGCACCGTGTAGCGGTGGTAGACGTGGTGGGCGCCGGGCTCGACGTAGGGCACCAGGACTCCGGTCAGGGCCGAGTCCAGGTAACGGCAGTTGGCCCGCTGCCGGGCCACGGCACCGGCCAGCTTCGCGAGCACCCCGCGGCCCACGGACGCCTTGCCGTCGGCCATCCGGGCCTCGGCGTGGGCGGTGTCCCGAAGCCGCTTGACGGCACCGGCCAGTTCGGGGTGCTCCGTGGTCACCACGGCACCCTCCTCGACGGCGAACACGCTCAGCACACCGTAGGTGCCGACCCTGCGGCCGGCCAGTGTGGCCGCCTGGGCCTGGGTGGCGTCCTCGATGATCGCCAGGCCGTGCCGGGCGGCGATGTCGGTGATCTGGTCGACGGCCGCGGGGTGCCCGAAGAGGTGCACCGGCAGGATCGCCACCGTGAGGGGCGTGATCGCGGCGGCGACGGCCTCCGGGTCCAGGCAGAACGTCAGCGGGTCGATGTCCGCGAAGACCGGCACCGCACCGGCCCGCCGCACGGCGGCCGCGGTCTCCACGGGCGCGAACGAAGGCAGGATCACCTCCTCGCCGGCACCGATGCCGAGCGAGAGCAGCGCCAGCTGCAGCCCGGAGGTCGCCGAGGCCACCGCAACGGCATGCCGCCCGTCCGCCGCGGACGAGAACTCGTCCTCCAGCGCGGCTACTTCAGCACCCTGGACCAGGAACTGCTGCATCAGGTCCACCTCCACTTACCCGGTTCCCGCAAGGATCACCTCAGCGGGTGATCCGTTGCTGATCTGAACATGAACAGCGGGTGTGGATACGACAAAGAGCCGTGCCCCCCGGACTGGGTCCGGGGGGCACGGCTCTCAATATTTGTTCGGCGGCGTCCTACTCTCCCACAGGGTCCCCCCTGCAGTACCATCGGCGCTGAAAGGCTTAGCTTCCGGGTTCGGAATGTAACCGGGCGTTTCCCTAACGCTATGACCACCGAAACACTATGAAACCAACAAACCGGCACCAACCACCCCACCAAAAACAGGGGGGCCGGGGTTCGTTGTTTCAGAACTACACAGTGGACGCGAGCAACCTATGGACAAGCCCTCGGCTTATTAGTACCGGTCAGCTCCACCCATTACTGGGC
>NZ_KB892115.1:0-96613 GCF_000373665.1 Streptomyces sp. BoleA5 | reverse complement strand
GCGCCGCCAGCAGCCGGTACGCGTTGACCATCACCACCGGGTCGTTGTGCTTCACCGAGATCTTGATGTCCCGGAAGCCGTGCTCCTCGAACAGCGAGCACTCCCACAGCGCCGACTCNACCAGCGCCTCGGGCGTGGCCNTGCCGTACTTCTCCAGCAGCCGCTTGTCCAGCGACCCGGCGTTCACCCCGATCCGGATCGGGGTGCCGGCGTCGGAGGCCGCCCTGGCGATCTCCTTCACCTTGTCGTCGAACTGCCGGATGTTGCCCGGGTTCACCCGCACCGCCGCACAGCCCGCGTCGATCGCCGCGAACACGTACTTCGGCTGGAAGTGGATGTCCGCGATCACCGGGATCTGCGACTTCCTCGCGATGGTGGCGAGGGCGTCGGCGTCGTCCTGCGAGGGACAGGCCACACGGACGATCTGGCAGCCGGACGCGGTGAGCTCGGCGATCTGCTGCAGCGTGGCGCCGATGTCGGCCGTGACGGTGGTGGTCATGGACTGGACGGAGACCGGGGCGTCGCCGCCGACCGCGACCGACCCGACCTGGATCTGGCGGCTCTTGCGGCGGTCTGCGAGCTTGATCGGCACGGACGGCATCCCGAGCGAAATCGCGGTCATGTGCGTGGCATCCCCAAAGTACGCGGATCGAGGTCCCGGCGGCGTGGGCGGGCTCCGTTGAACGAGACTACGTCACCCCACCCACGCCTCCGACATCGCGCCTAGGTCAAACGCACCGGATTGATGAGATCCGCGGCCATGACCAGTGCCGTGAAGCAGATGAAGATGCCCGCGACGACGTAGGCGACCGGCATCAGCTTCGCCACGTCGAAGGGGCCCGGATCGGCACGGCGGAAGACCTTGGCGAACTTCCGGCGGACGGACTCCCACAGGGCGCCCGCGATGTGCCCGCCGTCGAGCGGCAGCAGCGGGAGCATGTTGAACAGGAAGAGGGCCATGTTGATCATGGCGAGCAGGTTCACCATCGTGGCGACCTTCTGCGTGGCCGGCAGCGGCAGCGAGAAGATGTCGCCGCCGAGACGCGCCGCACCGATCATGCCGACCGGGGAGTCGGGCTGCCGCTCGGCGCCGCTGAAGACTGCGTTCCACAGGTCGGGGATCTTGCCGGGGAGCGCCGCGAGGGACCGGACACTCTCCTCGGCGGTGGTGCCCATGTGGTCGATGGACTGCCCGAAACCGTACGTCACCACGCCGTCCGCGGGCGTGAAGCCGAGGAACCCGGCCTGGACGTACTGGTCCTTGACGATGCCCCCGTGCCCGTCGGTCTTGACGACCTTGTTGGGGATCAGGTTCGCGTGCAGGTCGACGGTCTTGCCGTCGCGCACGACGGTGATCGTGGCGGGGCCGATGGTCTTGCGGATCTCCTGCTGCAGCACCGTCCACTGGCTGTCGTCGACCTTCACTCCGTTGAAGGCCACGATCCGGTCGCGCTGCCGTAGACCGGCCGCCTTGGCGGGAGCGGCCGGGTAGTCGCCGCGGGTGCAGGGGTCCTTGGCCTTGAGGGCCTGGGTGTCGGACGCGGGGATGACACAGTCCGATACCGAGCCCACCGTCGTCGTCTGGGTGGGGATGCCGAAGCCCATGAAGAGCGCCAGGAAGAGGCCGAAGGCCAGGATCAGGTTCATGAACGGGCCGGCGAACATGACGATCACGCGCTTCCAGGGCTTGCGCGTGTAGAACATCCGGGTCTCGTCGCCGGGCTTGAGCTCCTCGTACGCCGCGGAGCGGGCGTCCTCGATCATGCCGCGGAACGGCGAGGTGGAACGGGCGGCGATCCGGCCGTCGTCTCCGGGCGGGAACATCCCGATCATGCGGATGTAGCCGCCCAGCGGAATCGCCTTGACGCCGTACTCGGTCTCCCCCTTGTGGCGGGACCAGATGGTCGGCCCGAAGCCGACCATGTACTGCGGCACGCGGATCTTGAAGAGTTTGGCCGTGGAGAGGTGGCCGAGTTCGTGCCAGGCGATGGAGGCCAGAAGCCCGACCACGAAGACCGCGATCCCCAGACCCCACATGAGTCCTGTCATACGTGTGCTGCCTCCGTCGTCGCCTGTTCCGCAGCCAGTTCCCGGGCGCGGGCCCGCGCCCAGTTCTCCGCCTCGAGGACGTCCTCCACGGTGAGGGAGGTTCCCTCGGCGGGAGTTCCGTGCTCCTCGACCACCCGTGCGACGGTGTCCACGATGCCCGTGAAGGGCAGCGTGCCCGCGAGGAACGCGGCCACGCACTCCTCGTTGGCCGCGTTGAACACCGCGGGGGCGGTACCCCCGAGGCTACCGACGCGGCGCGCGAGCGCCACCGCCGGGAACGCCTCGTCGTCGAGCGGGAAGAAGGTCCACGTGGCCGCCTTGGTCCAGTCGCACCCGGGCGCGGCGTCGGGCACCCGCTCGGGCCAGCCGAGGCCCAGCGAGATCGGCATCCGCATGTCGGGCGGGCTGACCTGGGCCAGCGTGGAGCCATCCGTGAATTCCACCATCGAGTGGATATACGACTGAGGGTGGACGACGACCTCAATGCGGTCGAAGGGGATGTCGAAGAGCAGGTGGGCCTCGATGACCTCCAGGCCCTTGTTCACCAGGGTGGCCGAGTTGATCGTCACCACCGGGCCCATGTCCCAGGTGGGGTGGGCCAGCGCCTGCTCCGGGGTGACCCCGGCCAGCTCCTCCTTGCCCCGGCCGCGGAAGGGGCCGCCTGAGGCGGTCACGACGAGCTTGCGGACCTCGGCACGGGAGCCGCCCATGAGGGCCTGGAAGAGCGCGGAGTGCTCGGAGTCGACGGGCACGATCTGGCCCGGCTTGGCCACGGCCTTCACCAGGGGGCCGCCGACGATCAGCGACTCCTTGTTGGCGAGGATCAGGACCCGCCCCGCCTCCAGGGCGGCCAGCGTCGGGCGCAGCCCGATCGAGCCGGTGATGCCGTTGAGGACGGAGTGGCACGGACGGCCGGCCAGCTCGGTGGCGGCGTCGGGTCCGACGAGGATCTCGGGCAGGGGCTCGGTGCCGTAGCGCTCGGCCAGCGCCTCCCGCAGCGGTCCCTCCGCGTTCTCGTCCGCGACGGCGACCGCCCGGACGCCGAGCTGCAGCGCCTGGTCGGCGAGGAGCCCGACCCGGCCGCCCGCGGCGGACAGGGCCACCACCCGGAAGCGGTCGGGGTTGCGCAGGACGACGTCGATGGCCTGGGTGCCGATCGATCCGGTCGAGCCCAGCACGACGATGTCGCGGGGGCCGTCATGGGGGCCGTCGTGGGCGCCGCCGGCCGCGTCCGGTCCGGGCAGCCGCAGGTGGGGGTCGGCGAGAGAGTCCGTCATCCCCCCATTGTGTCCGGTCGCCGACACGGCGGGGGCACCGCCTCCGCGAAGGCGGTGCCCCGCGCGCCGGGGGCGCGTTCCCCGTCCGGTCAGCGGATCGGCCGGTGGACGTTCTCCTTGCCGGAGGCGCCCGGGGTGGTGTCGGCGATCCACGGACCGTCGCTGGAGGGGTCGACGATGCCGGACTCGAGCCAGGTGTAGGCGCCGCCAAGGACCCCGTCGACGACCTTGCGGTCGATGGCGTCGGTGTTGGTCCACAGACGGCCGAACAGCTCCTCGACACGGATCCGCGACTGGCGGCAGAAGGCGTCGGCGAGCTGGTAGGCCTCGCGTCCGTTCTCGCCCCTGGTGCGGAGCATCTCGGCGCGGACGCAGCTGGCGCTCATGGCGAACAGTTCGGCGCCGATGTCGACGACGCGGCCCAGGAAGCCCTGCTTGGTCTCCATCCGGCCCTGCCAGCGCGACATGGCGTAGAAGGTGGAGCGGGCGAGCTTGCGGGCGTTGCGCTCGACGTAGCGCAGGTGGGCGGCGAGGTCGGGGTGGCCCGCCGGGTGGAAGGAGGAGTAGGCACCGGGGATGTGGCCGGGGCCGGCCACCAGCTTCGGCAGCCAGCGGGCGTAGAAGCCGCCCGCCTTCATGCCGGCCCTGGCCTTGTCGCCGAGCGCCTTGTCGGGGTCGATCAGGTCCCCGGCGACCGACAGGTGGGCGTCGACGGCCTCCCGGGCGATCAGCAGGTGCATGATCTCCGTGGAGCCTTCGAAGATCCGGTTGATCCGCAGGTCGCGCAGCAACTGCTCGGCCGGGACGCCCCGTTCGCCGCGGGCAGCGAGGGAGTCGGCGGTCTCGAAGCCGCGGCCGCCGCGGATCTGGACCAGTTCGTCGGCCATCGTCCAGCCCATCTCGGACGCGATGAGCTTGGCCAGCGCGCCCTCGATGCGGATGTCGTTGCGGTCCTCGTCGGCCATCTGGCTGGACAGCTCCATGACGGCTTCGAGCGCGAAGGTGGTCGCCGCGATGAAGGAGATCTTCGCGCCGACGGCCTCGTGGCGGGCGACAGGCCTGCCCCACTGCTCCCGGGCGGCCGACCACTCGCGGGCGATCTTCAGGCACCACTTGCCGGCCGCCACGCAGGACGCGGGCAGTGACAGGCGGCCGGTGTTGAGGGTGGTGAGGGCGATCTTCAGCCCGGAGCCCTCGGGGCCGATGCGGTTCTCGGCTGGGACCCGCACCTGGTGGAAGCGGGTGACGCCGTTCTCGATGCCGCGCAGCCCCATGAAGGAGTTGCGGTTCTCGACGGTGATGCCCTCGGAGCCCGCCTCGACGACGAAGGCGGTGATGCCGCCCTTGTGGCCCTCGCTCTTCGGCACCCGCGCCATGACGACCAGCAGGTCGGCGACGACGCCGTTGGTGGTCCACAGCTTCACGCCGTCCAGGACGTAGGAGTCCCCGTCGGGGACGGCCGTGGTCGCCAGGCGCGCGGGGTCGGACCCCACGTCGGGCTCGGTGAGCAGGAAGGCCGAGATGTCGGTGCGGGCGCAGCGCGGCAGGAACCGCTCCTTCTGCTCCGGAGTGCCGAACATCTTCAGCGGCTGGGGCACGCCGATCGACTGGTGCGCGGAGAGCAGCACGCCGATGGCGGGGCTGGCGGAGCCGACGAGGGCCAGCGCCTTGTTGTAGTACACCTGGGTGAGGCCGAGGCCGCCGTACTTGGGGTCGATCTTCATTCCGAGGGCGCCGAGCTCCTTCAGCCCGGTGATGACCTCGTCGGGGATCCTCGCCTCACGCTCGATCAGGCCCCCGTCCACCTTCGTCTCGACGAAGTCGCGGAGCTTGGCGAGGAATTCCTCGCCGCGCTGGACCTGCTCGGTCGACGGTGTGGGGTGGGGATGGATCAGGTCGAGCCGGAAGCGGCCCAGGAACAGTTCCTTGGCGAAGCTCGGCTTTCGCCATTCCTGTTCGCGGGCGGCCTCTGCGACCTGGCGCGCTTCGCGTTCGGAAACGGTGGGGCGGGCGGATGCTGCGGACATGGGGGCGTCACCTCGCGTCGGTTACCGACCGGTGCTACTTGTTCGTTAGTACCCCGGTTCCGGCATGGTCACCAGCCCTCGCGCACGGGGCGCGGAGTGCCGGCGACCTTCCGACGGTGTTTCAGGCCGACGCGAGCAGCTTGCGCAGCGGCGTGGTGTCCGGGGCGGAGCCGCCCTCGGCGACGGGGTCGGCGAGGGCGTCGACCGCGGAGCCGAACTCCGCCTCGTCGGTGCCGTCGGCAAGCACCAGCCGCACTCCCTGATCCCATGTCAGTTCCCAGTGCGCGGCGCCGGATTCGGCGAGGGCGAGACCGGCGAGGGCGGCGGTGCCCGCGTGCAGCGCGCCCTCGGGCAGTCCCTGCGCCACCGCCGGGAGGCGGCCCTCGTCGGCGGCGTCGAGCAGGGCGGTCACCGTCGGCTCGGCGCCCGCGGCCGACAGCGCGGAACGCAGCGGCGCGGCGTTCTCGGCGAGCAGCAGACGCACCGCAGGATCCGCCAGGGCGCTCCACTCCACTCGGGTGAACGCCTGGCTCTCGGGGCTGAGGGTGGCCATCTCCAGGGCGATCAGCACCTGGTCCCGGTCGTGCAGCAGCTCCAGGGCAGGCCGGTCCTGCCCGGCGGGCACGGTGCCCGGCTCGTCGGCGGGCGCCGCCTCGACGAGGCGGACGCGCTCGGCGATCGGGGGGTGGGAGTCGTACGGGGAGCGCTGCTCGCGCGGCAGACGGGAGCGCAGCCGGTCCAGCTCCGCGCGGCGCTCGGGGTCGGACAGGAAGCGGGGCAGGCCGCCGTAGACCTGTCCGGCGGGCGGCAGCAGCCGGGCCGGGGCCCCGAAGGCGGCGTACTGCCGCATGTAGTGGTCGAAGGCGGCGTCCAGGACCGGGATCTCGCGCAGCGCGGAGGCGGTGGCGTCCCGCCCGGCGAGCCGTACGGCGGCCTGGTCCGCGGCGAGCTCCTGGGCGCGGCCGACGCTGTGCGAGGCGCGGAGGTAGAACCTGGCGTAGGCGGTGTAGATGGCCGCCATGGCGCGGTAGGTGATGCCGGCGCCCGAGGCGTCGACCTCCTTGGCCTTGCGGCCCTTGGCCAGTGCCTTCGCGGCCCGCTCCTCCTGGCGTGCCTGCTCGCGGCCCCGGGTCCGGGCGGCGCGCTCCTCGAAGTGGGCGATGGTGCGCAGCATCCGCTCCTGGCCGCGCAGGGTGATCGCGGACAGCCGTGTGTCGCTGTTGCCGTAGTGGCCCAACTCGTGGGTGAGGACGGCGTGCAGCTGGCGCTCGGTCAGCCCGGCGAGCAGCGGCACGCCGATGTACATGCGGCGGCGGCCGCCGACCAGGCCGAGGAGGTGGGACTTCTCGGAGACGGCGGCGTTGACCTCGCCGACGAGGACGATCTCGTCCGGCGCGCGGGTGCCGTAGCGCGCGGCCAGGTCGCGGACGGCCGCCCACAGCTCGGGCTGCTGCGCCTCCGTGACGGGGACGCCGGAGGGGCCGTCGTCCTGCGGGCGGCGCAGCATGAACATGCCGCGGACGATGGGGATGGCGAGGACGGCGGTGACGATGACGACCTTGCCGGTGAGTCCGCCCACGCCCCAGGAGGCGACCAGGACGTCGATCCCGGCCAGCACCGCGAGCAGCACCACGCCCAGCAGGTAGAAGCCCGCGAGCAGCACCAGGGCGCGCACGGCACGGAACGTGGAGCCGCCGGCGGGGGCGGACCCGCTTCCGGAAGGCGGCGCGGCCTCGACGCGCACCGCGCCCTGCGGCACCCCGTCGTCGGCCACGCCGTCAGGGGAGGTGAGGGAGGAGGCACCGACCGTCGCGGCCGGGACGCCGAGGGCCGCGCACACCCGGCGCAGCAGTTCGTCCGTGCCCGGCTTGGCCTCGCCGGGGCGCGGGTCGTTGCGGACCTCCGCGAGGGCGGCGCCCGCCTCGGGGCGCCCGAACCACTGCGCGCAGCGTGCGGCCAGGGCGTCCCACTGGGCGCGGTGCTCCGCGTACTCCTTGGGATCGGTGGGCGGCTCCCAGTCCGCTGCCCACACCATGCTCTGGCTGCCCTCGCCGTCCGGGCGCACGAACACCGCGTACGCGACCTGCGGGGTCGCCACCAGCACCAGGGCCGGCGCGTCCAGCCGGCGGGCCAGCTCGCGGCCGGCCGGCACCACGTCAGCGATACCGATGCCCTCACCCTCGGTCACCGGCGCGTCGAAGAGCACTCCGGTACCGCCGTCGCCTCCGGCGACCCATCCGCCGACCGGTCCCCCGGCCACGGCCTCCGCGGTCGCCCCGGCCTCCGCCGTGCAGACCACCGCATACGTTGCCACCTTGCGTTTCCCCTCCCTGGCGCCTCCCCGGCGCCGTGCGTGAGAGCGACACTTTACGTGCGCATGCCGACAGCGCGCACAGCGCGGCCGGGACGCACCGCACATGCGCCCCGGCCGCTGGAAGGGGTGGCTCCTCCTGCCGTGGTGGCTACAGGGCGAGACCGGTCAGGACCATGACCCGCTCGTAGGTGTAGTCCTCCATGGCGTACTTGACTCCCTCGCGGCCCACTCCGGAGTCCTTGACGCCGCCGTAGGGCATCTGGTCGGCGCGGTAGGAGGGCGCGTCGCCGATGACGACGCCGCCGACCTCCAGCTCCCGGTGGGCACGGAAGGCGGTCTGCAGGTCGTGGGTGAACACACCGCACTGCAGGCCGAACCGGGAGTCGTTGACGACCGCGAAGGCCTCGTCGGGGCCGTCGACCTTGTGCAGGGACAGAACGGGGCCGAAGACCTCCTCGGTGGCGATGATCGCGTCCGCCGGAAGGTCGGCGAGCACGGTCGGCTCGTAGGCGGCGCCGTCGCGCCGGCCGCCGGTGAGCAGCTTGGCGCCCTTGCCCAGCGCGTCCTCGACCCACGACTCCACGCGCTCGGCGGCCTTCTCGTCGACGAGCGGCCCGACGTCGGTGGCGTCGTCCGAGGGGTCGCCGGTGACCTGGGTGCGGACCTTGGCGACGACCTTCTCCACCAGCCGGTCGTACACGGACGCGTCGGCGACGACCCGCTGGACGGAGATGCAGGACTGGCCGCCCTGGTAGTTGGAGAAGGTGGCGATACGGTTCGCCGCCCACTCCAGGTCCTCCTCGGAGGACCAGTCGGCCAGGACGACGGCGGCGGCGTTGCCGCCCAGTTCCAGGGCGATGTGCTTGCGCGGCACCGAGTCCATGATCTGGTACCCGACCCGGTCGGAGCCGGTGAACGAGATGACCGGCAGCCGCTCGTCCCGGACCAGGGCGGGCATACGGTCGTTCGGGACGGTGAGCACGCTCCACGAACCGGCCGGCAGGTCGGTCTCGGCCAGGATCTCGCCGAGGAGCAGCGCGGACAGCGGGGTCGCCGGGGCCGGCTTGAGGATGATCGGGGTGCCGACCGCGATCGCCGGGGCCACCTTGTGGGCCACCAGGTTCAGCGGGAAGTTGAACGGCGCGATGCCGAGCACGGTGCCGCGCGGGAAGCGCCGGGTCAGCGCGAGACGGCCCGTGCCTCCCGCGTCGGTGTCCAGGCGCTGGGCCTCGCCGCTGTTGAAGCGGCGCGCCTCCTCCGCCGCCCAGCGGAAGACGGACACGGCACGGCCGACCTCCCCGCGGGCCCACTTGACCGGCTTGCCGTTCTCCGCGGTGATCAGCCGGGCGATCTCCTCCGTGCGCTCGGCCAGCCGCTTCGACACGTGGTCCAGGGCCGCGGCCCGCACGTGGGCGGGGGTCGCGGCGAACTCCGCCTCGACGGACTTCGCCGCGGCGACCGCCTCCTCCACCTGGGCGGGGGTCGGCACGCCGACGGAGGCCACGACGCTGCCGTCGTACGGGTTCACGACATCGAAGGTGTCCTCGCCGGTGGCGGGGCGGCCGGCGAGCCAGAAGGCGGTGGGGGTGCTCATGCGGACCACGGTAGGGCGGGCGACAGCCGGCCGGTCTTGTCCAGCGCGTAGAAAGCACCTCACCCGATGCGACGTTTTGGCAGGCCCCGCTCAGCCGCCGGATTTCAGGGCCAGCCACAGCTCCATGCGGACGTCCGGGTCGTCCAGCGAGCGCCCCAGGATCTCCTCCACGCGCCGCATCCGGTAGCGCAGTGTGTGCCGGTGGACCCCCAGGTCCGCCGCGGCGGCGTCCCACTGCCCATGCCGGGACAGCCACGCCCGGAGCGACGCGACCAGGTCACCCCGGGCAGTGGCGTCGTGCTCGCGCAGCGGCCGCAACAGGCCGTCGGAGAACGCCCGTACGGCGTCGTCACCCAGCAGCGGCAGCACCGAGCCGGAACCGACCTCATCGTGCTCGACCAGACTGCGGCCACGCCGCCGGGCGACCGCCAGCGCGCGCTCGGCCTGCTCGTGCGCGCCCGGGACCCCCGCGGCACCCACCGCGGCGGACAGCCCCGCCACCAGGTCGTCGCTCCCGTCCACAGCCGCCACACAGGCCGGCATCACCTCGCCGCCGGCGGCCGCGAGCACCGTCAGACGGTCCTCCTCCCGGACCGCCAGCACGGGCTCCGCGGACCGCATCCCGGCCGTCTCCACCCGTTCGGCCAGCAGCCCCACCGCGTCCCCCGCGGCCTCGGCCGCCTCCGCGCGTTCCGCGACCAGGACGCGCACGGGGGCGTCGAACAGCCCGCCGTACAGCCGGCCGGCCACGGTGCGGGCGTGCTCGGGCTCGCCGGCCAGCAGCATCCGCAGCAGTGCGGCGCCCAGGCGCTGCTGCGTGTCCTGCAGCGCGCGGGACTGCTCCAGCGACAGCGTCAGCAGCGCGACGGCGGCGTGCACGAGGTACCGGGCGGAGGTGTCGGGCCGCTCCTCCGTGCCGACCGCGAGGAACCCGCGGGGGCGCCGGCCGGTGCCCAGCGACTGCAGTTCGACGCGGTCCTCCGTGCCGGCCGGGCCCGCGACCGCCGCGCTGGCCGGGGCGGGCCTGCCGCGCAGCCGCTCGACCTCGCCGGCGAGCCGCGCGGCCCGCCGCCCCGCCCACTCCGGCGCCGCGGCCACCACGGCGCCCGACGCGTCGTACAGCGCCGCCCAGCCCTTCAGGTGCGCCGCGAGCCGCGACAGCAGCGCCGTCGTCCCGTCCGGCGCGAGCGCCGCCCGGGTCAGCTCCCGCTGCGCCTCGAACCCCGCGGTCACCGCCTTGTACCGCTCTGCGGCGATCTCGGCGGAGACGGCCTTGCTGATCGCGATGAACGGGGTCCTGTGCGGCACTTCCAGCAACGGCAGCCGGTGCGCGGCCGCGGCGTCCACGAGCGCCTGCGGCACGGCGTCGTGGCTCACCCCCACGCCGAACCCCAGGCCCACGACACCGGCGCCGGCCAGGCGCGCCACGTACTGGCCGAGTGCCTCGGGCGAGCCCATGTCCAGCTTGAGGCCCGTCGTGAGCAGCAGTTCGCCGCCCTCCAGGTACGGGGCGGGGTCGTCCAGCTCGCTCGTGTGCACCCAGCGAACGGCGGCCTCCTCCAGGCGGTCGCCTCCGGCGAGGACGGCCAGCTTCAGGGCGGGGTTCCGCAGCAGCGAGGCGAGCGTGGGCGGCACGGGCTTTTTCTCCATCTCGGAGTGCGTTCACATCCGATTCTGCCTCACCGTATACCTGCGGTGCCGGGCCGTCTTCGTGTGCGGGTGCGTCGTGGTTGCGGTTGGGGTCTCTCTCCCGCCGCAGGCGCAGACAACCCGCACACGACAACCGGCCGCGCACAAGGATTACGCGCGCAAATCCACAAGCACCGGCGCCGCATGCTCCCCGTCCACCGCCGTGAGGGAGACGACGGCGTGCCCAGCGGGGACCGCGTGCGCGAGGTCGGACGCGGACCACCGCTCGCGCTCGACCCGGCGCACCGTCACCGACTCCGCCGTGACCGCCTTGCCCGTCACCAGGCGCCGCACCGTGTGCAGCACCCGCGTGAGCGGCTCGTCCGCGATGATCTGACGGTTCGTCACGTCCTGGACGTCCACCCACTCCTTGCCCCACACCTCCGCGAACCGGGCGCCGTCCCAGGCGGTGACCCCGGCGAGGGCCGCCCGGCAGCCGACGGCGCCCAGCAGGGCACCCCGGAGCGCCTCGGGGACGTCGTCCAGCGTGCGCAGCGTGAGCACCGCGCCGGCGTTGGCGGAGCGCATGCGCTGCAGGCCGCGCACGGATTCGGCGGTCACGGTGTGGGAGGCGTCGTCGAGGACGAGGCAGGCGAACAGGGAGCGGTCCCGGCGGGCCGCAGCGCACTCCGCGAACTGGGCGAGGACGAGCCGCGCCAGCATCCGGGAGACCTCGGCGTGGCCCCGTTCCGGGAGGTCGATGCGGACCCGCAGCGGGTGTTCCAGACCCCGCAGCGAGAACGGGTGGCTGCCGCCGGTGGTGTCGAAGAACCCGGCGAACGCGGGCCGGTCGAGCAGCGCGATGCGGTCGGCGAGCAGGGGGCCCGCGTCACCGGGCCGGGCGGACTGCCGTTCCCGCGCGTCGAGTTCGCGCAGCTGTCCCTGGGCGGCCGCACCGCGGGCCTGCAGGGCGGAGCGGAGCGCGGCCAGTGCGGAGGGGGTGCCGTCGAGGAGTTCGCGCAGTTCGGGGACGGAGGGGAAGCGGCCGTGGGCGGCGTGGAAGGGCCCGAGGAGCTGGGCGAGGGCGGTGGCGGCGCGCCGGCTGTCGCCGCCGGGCAGCGCCGCGGTGAGGTCGCCCACGAGGGCCTCGGCGAGGAAGCCCGCGGCCTCGTCGGGGTCGGCGGTGCCGCCGTAGAGGTCGAGGTCGTACGCGGAGTCGGGCTGGCCGATCTTGACGACGACGTCGAAGGACTCGTCCGGCGCGAGCCGTGCCCCGTCGGTGCCGACCACGACGACGGCCGCCCGCCCGGCGAGTGCCTGCAGGCACATGAGTTCCAGCGCGGGCCGCACGAAGCGCACGGTCTTGCCGGAGCCGGGCGGCCCGACCGCCAGCAGGGACGTGCCGAGGACGGACGGGTCGAGGGCGTAGCCGGCGCCACGGTGGGTGCGGGGGTTGCGTTCGTCGTCGGGGGCGGCGCCGATCCGCACCTGTCCGGCGAGCAGGTCGTGCCGGGCGGTGCGGGCGGGCAGGTCGCGGGCGCCGGACGGGTGGGCGCAGGCGGCGGCCCCGTACCGCAGGACGGTGTCGGTGAAGGCGGTCAGCCGGCCGGGTTCGGAGCGTACGGACTGCCAGGCGCGGGAGAGGCGGGTGAAGTCGACGTCGTTCATCAGCCCGGCGCGGGCGTCCTCGGCGAGCCGGTCCGCGGCGTCGGCGGCGCCGCCCAGGCGGAGCGCGGGGAAGGCGGCCGGATCCTGGGCGGGGTCGGCGGGTTCGCGGCCCGCGGCCGTCCGCTCCTCCTCGCGGGCGCGCCGGAGCGGCGCGGTGATCCAGCGGCGCCACAGCTCGGCCCAGCGGCCGACGCGGGCGAAGAAGACCAGCAGGGCGCCGCCGATGAGCGCGTAGTAGAGGTACGAGGCCCACAGGTAGGCGGTCTGGTTGCCGCCGGCCTGCCGCCACGATTCGGGGGTCAGGGCGAGCAGTGGCCAGAGCCAGTAGCTGCCGAGGTAGCCGTTCCACAGCAGGGACCACAGCAGCCAGCCGCCGAGGAAGGAGATCAGGGCGCCGGCGACGAGCTGGCGGCCCGGCACGGCGTCCGGGTCGGCGGCGGGGCGGGGGCGGTGGCCGAGGCGCCACACGCCGGGGGCGGCGGCGGGGCGCGGGGCGCGGAGCCAGGCGAGGAGGCCGGAGCTGTCGGGCGCCCCGGACGGCACGGACCCCGCGGGGGCGTGCCAGGTGCCGGCGCCGGGACGGGTCCCCTGCTGCGGCGGGGGTCCGGGGGGCGGTGGGGGCGCGGCGAAGGCGGCGGGGGCTGCCTCGCGCCGGGCGTCCCGCTCGCCGCGGCCGGGATCGGCGGGGCCGGGCCGGGCACCGGGCACGGGGGGCGGTCCCGGGTGCGCGGGCGGGGCACCCGGCATCGGCCGGGCACCGGGTACCGGCGGTGTGCCCGGTTGCGGGCCGGGGCCTCCGGGCGGAGGCGCCGCGGGCTTCTCGTGCGTACCGTCGCGTTCCATCTCGTGTGCCACCCCTCGCAGGTCCGCACTCAATGTAGTCGAGCGGCCACCGCAGTCTGAAGGATCTTGGCACGCTCATGTCCGCCACGTCGAAGAGGCGTTCCGCAGTGCGCCCTATCGGAGTGTGCGAGGCTCCGCCGTACGGGCTTAGCCTGCGAGAAAAGACCACGGTTCGAAGGAGTACGTCCGCCATGACCGATCTGGCCCAGGAGCGTCGACTCGTCACCCCGATCCCCGGCCCCAAGTCGCAGGAGCTGCTGGCGCGCAAGACGGCGGCGGTCCCGAGCGGTGTCGGCGTGACCCTGCCCGTCTTCGTCACCCGCGCCGGTGGCGGCGTGCTGCAGGACGTGGACGGCAACTCCCTGATCGACTTCGGTTCGGGCATCGCGGTGACCTCGGTCGGCAACAGCGCCGAGGCCGTGGTGCGCCGCGCGTCGGCGCAGCTGGCCGACTTCACCCACACCTGCTTCATGGTGACGCCGTACGAGGGGTACGTGGAGGTCGCCGAGGCCCTCAACGAGCTGACCCCGGGCGACCACGAGAAGCGCACCGCGCTGTTCAACTCCGGTGCCGAGGCCGTCGAGAACGCGGTGAAGATCGCCCGCGCGTACACCAAGCGCCAGGCCGTGGTCGTCTTCGACCACGGCTACCACGGCCGCACCAACCTCACGATGGCGCTGACGGCGAAGAACATGCCGTACAAGCACTCGTTCGGCCCGTTCGCGCCCGAGGTCTACCGCATGCCGCTGGCCTACCCCTACCGCTGGCTGACCGGTCCGGAGAACTGCGCGCAGGAGGCGGCGGCCCAGGCGATCGACATGATCACCAAGCAGGTCGGGGCCGAGAACGTGGCCGCGATCGTGATCGAGCCGATCCAGGGCGAGGGCGGCTTCATCGAGCCGGCCAAGGGCTTCCTGCCGAAGCTGGCGGAGTTCGCGCGGGAGAACGGCATCGTCTTCGTCGCGGACGAGATCCAGACCGGCTTCTGCCGCACCGGCCAGTGGTTCGCCTGCGAGGACGAGGGCATCGTCCCGGACCTGATCACCACCGCCAAGGGCATCGCCGGCGGTCTGCCGCTGGCCGCGGTGACCGGCCGCGCCGAGATCATGGACGCCGCGCACTCCGGCGGCCTCGGCGGCACCTACGGCGGCAACCCGGTGGCGTGCGCCGGTGCGCTCGGTGCCATCGAGACGATGAAGGAGCAGGACCTCAACGCCAAGGCGCGCCGCATCGGCGAGATCATGCTCGGCCGGCTGCGGGGCATGCAGGAGAAGTTCGAGATCATCGGTGAGGTCCGCGGTCGCGGCGCCATGATCGCGATCGAGCTGGTGGAGCCGGGGAGCAAGACCCCGAACGCGGCCGCCACGGCCGCCGTGGCCAAGGCCTGCCACGCGGAGGGCCTGGTGGTCCTGACCTGTGGCACGTACGGCAACGTGCTGCGCTTCCTGCCGCCGCTGGTCATCGGCGAGGACCTGCTGAACGAGGGCCTGGACATCATCGAGGGCGCGCTCGCGCGGCTGTGACCAGGTACTTCGCCCGTGACCGAGTGTGTGCGACACAGAGCGTGAAGAAGGTGTGCGGGCCTGATGGCGGGAGGGTGCAACCCCTGCCCGGCGGGCTCCCGGTGACGTACGGTTTCCACAGTTGGAAGAAACACCCCGTCTGCGGAAGTCCGCGGGCGACACTTTGCCGGTGAATCCCCATCACCGGTACAGCAGTGCCCTCGCGCACAGCGCCGAAGCCGAAGGCTCCGGCAATCCTCGCCGATCGGTCGGCCGCTTGCCCCAAACCCCCCGGGGCGGGCGGTACGGCGATCGTTCTGGCCGCCCCGGAACTCTCCCCCCTGTTCCGGGGCGGCCAACTTCTCTGGTGGCCGTGGTGTGCACGGCGCTCTTCGGACTGCTGACCTGGCAGGAGGCAATACGAGGGCGCCTGCTGGCTCTGGACGGGCCGGTGCGCGCCGCCCTTGCGGGATCGTCCCCCCACCCCGCAGACCGCTCCGCCGCGGCCCGGTTCCTCGCCGATCTGGGCAACTGGCAGGTCGCCGTGCCCGTGCTGCTGCTTGCGATGGTCTGCACCACCTGGCGTGCCCGCCGGTACGGGCTGCCCCGCCCCTGGCTGCCGGCGTCGGCGTACGCCCTCGTGATGGTCGCCGCGCCGCTGCTGGTCGCCCTGGTGAAGCCGCTGATCGGCCGGGCCGGCCCGGGTTCGCTGACGCTCTCCCCCGGCTATCCCGGGCTCTACCCCTCCGGCCACGCTGCCACGGCGGCCGCCGCGTACGGCGGCGCCGTGCTCCTGCTGCTGCCCTGGCTGGTACGCGCGGCGGCACGGCGGCTGCTGGTCGCGGCCGCCGTGCTGCTCAATGGCGCGGTGGGAGTCGCCCTCGTCCTGTGCGGCTATCACTGGCCGCTCGACGTCGTGGGGAGCTGGCTGCTGTGCGGCGCCCTGCTCGCGGGCGCCGCCCTGGCGGTCAGTTGTTGGTCGGGAAACCGAGGTTGATACCGCCGTGGCTCGGGTCGAGCCACCGCTGGGTGACGGCCTTGCCGCGGGTGAAGAAGTGGACGCCGTCCGGGCCGTAGGCGTGCGTGTCGCCGAACAGCGAGGCCTTCCAGCCGCCGAAGGAGTAGTAGGCCACCGGCACCGGGATCGGCACGTTGATGCCGACCATGCCGACCTCGACGTCGTGCTGGAAGCGGCGGGCGGCGCCGCCGTCGTTGGTGAAGATGGCGGTGCCGTTGCCGTACGGGTTGGAGTTGATCAGCTCCAGGCCCTCGTCGTACGAGCCCACGCGGACGACGGACAGGACCGGGCCGAAGATCTCGTCGTTGTAGACGGACATGCCGGGCTTGACGTCGTCGAAGAGGGTCGGGCCGAGCCAGAAGCCCTCCTCGGTGTCCTCGCCGGTGACGGCGTGGGTACGGCCGTCCACGGCGAGGGTCGCGCCGTCGGCGAGACCCGCGTCGAGGTAGGAGGTCACCTTGTCGCGGTGGGCGCCCGTGACCAGCGGGCCCATCTCGGAGGCGGCGCTGCAGCCGGGGCCGACCGTGAGACCGGCCATCCGCTCCTTGATCTTCTCGACCAGGGTGTCGCCGACCGGGTCGACCACGACGAGGACGGACACGGCCATGCAGCGCTCGCCCGCCGCGCCGAACCCGGCGTTGACGGCGGCGTCCGCGGCGAGGTCCAGGTCCGCGTCCGGCAGCACCAGCATGTGGTTCTTGGCGCCGCCCAGTGCCTGTACGCGCTTGCCGTAGCGGGTGCCGGTCTCGTAGACGTAGCGCGCGATCGGGGTGGAGCCGACGAAGGAGACGGACTTGACGTCCGGGTGCTCCAGGAGCCGGTCGACCGCGACCTTGTCACCGTGCACGACATTGAAGACGCCGTCCGGAAGCCCGGCCTGCCTCCACAGCTCCGCGAGGAAGTTGGCGGCGGACGGGTCCTTCTCCGAGGGCTTGACGACGACGGTGTTGCCCGCGGCGATGGCGATGGGGAAGAACCACATCGGCACCATGGCCGGGAAGTTGAAGGGCGAGATGATCGCGACCGGGCCGAGCGGCTGGCGGATCGAGTAGACGTCGATGCCGGTCGAGGCCTGCTCGGTGAAGCCGCCCTTGATCAGCTGCGGGATGCCGCAGGCGTACTCGACGACCTCCAGGCCGCGGGCGATCTCGCCGAGCGCGTCCGAGTGCACCTTGCCGTGCTCGGAGACGATGATCGCGGCCAGCTCCTCGCGCTTGGCGTTGAGCAGCTCGCGGAAGGCGAAGAGCACCGTGGTGCGCTTGGCGACCGAGGCGTGGCGCCACTCCTTGAACGCGGCGGCGGCCGCGCCGACGGCCTGGTCGACCTCGGCGATCGACGCGAAGTCCACCCGCCCGGTCACGGACCCGGTGGCGGGGTCGTACACGTCCCCGTGCCGCTCCGTGGTGCCGGTCCACGACTGCCCGGCGATCCAGTGCGTGATGTGCTTGTCGGTCACGGCGGACCTTCCTCTCCTCGTCTCCTGCCAGTGTCGTCGGCGGGCGGGGCGCCCTCAAGCACCAAGGTGTCGGCGCCGGGGCCGGGAGCTTTACAGGTCGTACAGCTCGTCGGGGTGCTCCATGCCCTCCATGAGGTCCAGGCGGATGTCCTGCGCCCAGTCGAAGGCCCAGCGTTTGACGGCGGCGACGGCCGTGCCGCCGAGTCCCAGCGCCGCGTACGCCGCGTCGTCGGCCTCGACGAGCTTGTCGAGGCGGTCGGCGAGCAGGCGCGGCTGGAGGTCCTCGTCGAGGTGGACGGCCATCGTGAGCAGCTCCCCCGGCGTGAACCAGGCGGTCAGGGCGTGCACGTCGACCAGGTCGCGCACCGCGGCGCGGTCGGCGACGGCGGCCACCTTCAGCGCGGCGCAGTCCTCCAGGGCCACCACCGGCACGGGCGCGGACAGGCCGAGTCCGACGGGGACCGGGGGTCGGGTGAGCGGCTGCTTGGCGACGTGGACGGTGCGGCCGGCCTCGCCCGGCGCGGTGACCCCGAGGTGGGCGGCGAGCGGCGTGCCGGGCAGCGGGGCGACCTCGTAACCGGCCCCGGTGTACGCGGCGGCGAGTGCGGCGCCGATGTCGCCGACCGGGGTGGAGCTGAAGGTGACCAGGTCGAGGTGGCGGGACGGGCGGCGTTCGAAGCCGTGCGCGATCAGCGCGAGGCCGCCCGCCACGGCGAGGCCGTGGCGCCCGCAGACGGGCAGGGCGGTCTCGACGAGGTGCGCGAGGCCGGGTGCGAGGGCCATGTCAGCCCCCCGCGGCCGGGGGCGCCGGAACGGTGGCGCGCCGTGGCGCGCCCGGGTATCCGCGGCCGCTCCGGTGCCGGCCGTGCTCCGTCGGGATCATGGCACCAGTGTCGCGCACGGGGGCGTACGGCCGGCGGGCCCCCGGTCGCGGGGTCACTCGCCCGGATCACGTCCGCGCCGTCCGGCCAGATGGGCCGCCGCCTCGTGCATGGCCAGTTCCAGGACGCCGGGGTCGGTGAGGTTGCCGGTGCCGTCCGGCGGTACGAGCCAGCGGACGCCGCCCGTGGCGCGGCCGGGATAGGGGACCACGATCCAGGTGCCGGGCCCCGCCGTGCGGACGCCGGTGCCGATCCAGCGGGCGGCGGTGCCGGGAGGCACGAAGTAGCCCATGCGGGAGTCGCCGAAGTCGGTCAGGACCGGGCCCGGGCGGTCGACGAGACGCGTGAGGACGTCGAGCGTCGGGTAGCCCAGTTCGCCGGTGAGGATGAGGACGTCCCACAGCCTCCCGGCGGGCAGGAGCGTCACCCCGAGGGGGTGTCGCTCCCATTCCCACCGGGTGGCGTCGGGGTCGGGTGACACGGAAACCAGCCATTCGACCGCGCCCCGCGCGTCTGTGCCCACCATGCCGGTTCCTCCGTTCCGTGTGTGCGCTGCCGTGCTGTCACGTGGAGAGAGGAGGCCGGTGACGGATCATTACGCGGGTTTCACCACGCCCGATGGGGTGATCCGGACCACAGGTCGGCCGCGGCGGCCGGGGCCCGGTCAGCTGTCGAAGCCGAGGCCGAGCCGGTCCATCGCCTTGAGCCACAGGTTGCGCCGCCCGGCGTTGCGGTCGGCGCGGTCCATGGACCACTTGGTGAGGCCGATCCCCGCCCACGCCAGGGGCTCGGGCGGGAAGGGCAGCGGCTTGGTGCGCACCATCCGCAGCTCGGTGCGCTCGGTGCGCTCGCCGGAGAGCAGGTCGAGCATGACGTCGGCGCCGAAGCGGGTGGCGCCGACACCGAGGCCGGTGTAACCGGCGGCGTACGCGACCTTCCCGTCGTGGGCCGTGCCGTAGAAGGCGGAGAAGCGCGAGCAGGTGTCGATCGCACCGCCCCATGAGTGGGTGAAGCGCACGCCCTCCAGCTGCGGGAAGCAGCGGAAGAAGTGCCCGGCGAGCTTGAGATAGGTCTCCGGTCGCTCGTCGCGGGAGGCGTCCAGGCGGCCGCCGTACGGGTAGACGGCGTCGTAGCCGCCCCACAGGACGCGGTTGTCGGCGGTGAGCCGGAAGTAGTGGAACTGGTTGGCGCTGTCGCCGAGTCCCTGGCGGTTCTTCCAGCCGATAGCGCCGAGCTGCTGCGGCGTCAGCGGCTCGGTCACCAGCGCGTAGTCGTACACGGGGACGATGTAGGGACGCACCCGGCGCACCAGTGAGGGGAAGACGTTGGTGCCGAGCGCGACGTGCCGGGCGAAGACGCGTCCGTACGGGGTGCGCACGGCCATGCCGGAGCCGTTGCGGGCGAGGTGGGTGGCGCGGGTGTGCTCGTAGACGCGTACGCCCAGCTCCTCGCAGGCCCGCCGCAGTCCCCAGGCGAGCTTGGCCGGGTGCAGCATGGCGACGCCCCTGCGGTCCCACAGGCCGCCGACGAAGGTCGGCGAGTCGACCTCGGCGCGGACCTGATCGCGGTCGAGCAGCTCCAGTTCGACGCCGTGCCGGCCGGCCTCCTCGGCGGACGCCCGCAGATCGTCGAGCTGGTAGGGCTCGGTGGCGACGTCGATCTCGCCGGAGCGTTCGAAGTCGCAGTCGATGGAGTGGCGGGCCACCGTCTCCTCGATCCCGTCGAGGTTGCGGTTGCCCAGCTCCTCCAGCCGCCCGAACTCCTCGGGCCAGCGGGCGAGCCCGTTGGCGAGCCCGTGGGTGAGGCTGGCGGCGCAGAAGCCGCCGTTGCGGCCGGACGCCGCCCAGCCCACCTCCCTGCCCTCGATCAGGACGACGTCGCGGCGCGGGTCGCGCTCCTTGGCCAGCAGCGCGGTCCACAGCCCGGTGTAGCCGCCGCCGACCACCAGCAGGTCGCAGTGCTCGTCGCCCACGAGGGCGGAACCGGCCCGCGGCCTGCCGGGGTCCTCCAGCCAGAACGGTGTCGGCTGCGCGTCGGCGAGCGAACGGGCTGGGTCCATGGGGTCTCACACCTTTGCGGATGCGGTCGGCGGATCAACTATGGGCTTTCCTGCGGCGGCTGAGCAGCTGCCCGACGACGACGCACAGCACCGCCGCGACGAACATCAGCGTGCCGATGACGTTCACCTGGACGGGCAGGCCCTTCTGGGCGGCGCCCCAGACGAACATCGGGAAGGTCACGGTCGCCGGGCCGGCGTTGAACTGCGTGATGATGAAGTCGTCGATGGAGATCGCGAAGCTCAGCAGCGCGCCCGCCGCGATGCCGGGCGCGGCGATCGGGAAGGTGATCCGCCAGAACGTCGACCACGGGGTGGCGTAGAGGTCCTGGGCCGCCTGCTCCAGTCGCGGGTCCATGCTCATCACGCGCGCCTTGACCGCCGTCACCACGAAGCTGAGGCAGAACATGATGTGCGCGATGAGGATGGTCCAGAAGCCGAACTGGATGCGCATGTTGAGGAACAGGGTGCCGAGGGAGGCGCCCATGACGATCTCGGGCATCGCCATCGGCAGCCAGATCAGCCCGGTCACCGGGCCGCGGCCGCGGAAGCGGTAGCGGCCGAGCGCGAAGGCGACCATGGTGCCGAGGATCGTGGCGCCGAGGGTGGCGAGCACGGCGATCTCCAGGGACAGCGACACCGAGTCGCACATGTCTCCGACACCGCAGGGGTTGGCCCACGCGTCGAGCGAGAAGTGGTTCCAGGAGTAGTTGAAGCGGCCCTTGGGCTGGTTGAAGGAGAAGATCAGGACGATCACGTTGGGGATCGTCATGTAGGCGAGGGCGGCCACGCCGGCGAAGACGACGAGGTGCCGTCGCACCCAGTTGAGCACGGGCATCAGACCAGTTCCTCCGTCCCGGCCTTGCGGATGTAGACGGACACGATCACCAGGATCGCGGCCATGAGCATGAAGGACAGTGCGGCGGCGGTCGGGTAGTCGAGCACCGTCAGGAACTTGGACTGGATGACGTTGCCGATCATCTGCTCGCTGGGGCTGCCCAGAAGCTCGGCGTTGATGTAGTCGCCGGAGGCGGGGATGAAGGTGAGCAGCGTGCCGGCCACGACGCCGGGCAGCGAGATCGGGAAGGTCACCTTGCGGAAGGTGGTGAAGGGCCGGGCGTACAGGTCGCCCGCCGCCTCGTGCAGCCGCGGGTCGATGCGCTCCAGCGAGCTGTAGAGCGGCAGGATCATGAAGGGCAGGAAGTTGTACGTCAGACCGCACACCACCGCCAGCGGGGTGGCGAGCACGCGGTCGTCGGCGGTGATGCCGAGGGACGCGGTGACGTTGAGGATGTGCAGCTTGTCCAGCACGGTCACGACGTAGCCGTCGTCGGCGAGGATCGTCTTCCAGGCCAGGGTGCGGATCAGGAAGCTGGTGAAGAACGGCGCGATCACCATGACCAGCAGCACGTTGCGCCAGCGGCCCGCCTTGAAGGCGATGGTGTACGCCAGCGGGTAGCCGATCGCCAGGCAGAGCACGGTGGCGATGCCGGCGTAGATCAGCGACCGCAGGTAGAAGACGTCGTACTCCCTGAACGCGTCCCAGTAGGTCGCGAAGTGCCAGGTGACCTGGTAGCCGGTCTCCAGGGAGCCGGTCTGCACCGAGGTCGAGGCCTGGTAGACCATGGGGGCCGCGAAGAAGACCAGCAGCCACAGGATGCCGGGCAGCAGCAGCCAGTACGGGACGAGTCTGCGCCGCCGGGCGGCGGCGCCGGGCGGTACCGGCGGGACCTCGGCCGGTGCCCCGGCGGGGGCGGTGGAGAGGGCGGCCATTACGCGTCGACCTCCCCGGCCTCGATGTCCTGTGCGGCGTCGAGACCGAAGGTGTGCGCGGGGCTCCAGTGCAGCACCACCTCGGCGCCGGGGACGAGGCGGCCGTCGCGCTCCACGTTCTGCGCGAAGACGGCGAGCTCCGGGCACCAGGGGCTGTTGACGACGTACTGGGTGGAGACGCCGATGAAGCTGGCGTCGACGATCCGCCCGGTGATCTTGTTGCGGCCCTCGGGGACCTCGGCCGCGTCGTCGGCGTGGACGATGGATATCTTCTCCGGGCGCACGCCGGCGAGGAGCTTGTCGCCCGCCTGCACCGAGGGGACGCACCGCGCGGTGGGCATCGCCAGGCGGCCGTCACCGACGCTGAGCAGCAGGTCGTCGCCGCTGGTGCCGGCGACCTCGGCCTCGATGAGGTTCGACTGGCCGAGGAAGTTGGCGACGAAGGTCGTCCGCGGGTTCTCGTACAGGTCGGTGGGCGCACCGAGTTGCTCGATGCGGCCCGCGTTCATCACGGCGATGGTGTCGGCCATGGTCATGGCCTCCTCCTGGTCGTGCGTGACGTGCACGAAGGTGATGCCGACCTCGGTCTGGATGCGCTTGAGCTCCAGCTGCATCTGGCGCCGCAGCTTCAGGTCCAGGGCGCCCAGCGGTTCGTCGAGGAGGAGCACCTTGGGGTGGTTGATCAGGGCGCGGGCGACGGCGACGCGCTGCTGCTGGCCGCCGGAGAGCTGGTGCGGCTTGCGGCGGGCGAGGTGGCCCAGCTCTACGAGGTCGAGCATCTCCTCGGCCTGGCCCTTGACGGACTTGACGCCGCGGCGGCGCAGGCCGAAGGCGACGTTCTCGTAGATGTCGAGGTGCGGGAAGAGCGCGTAGTTCTGGAAGACGGTGTTGACCGGGCGCTTGTACGGCGGCAGGCCGGTGACGTCCTGGTCGCCGATGCGGACGGTGCCGCCGCTGGGGTCCTCCAGGCCCGCGATCATGCGCAGCGTGGTGGTCTTGCCGCAGCCGGAGGCGCCCAGGAGAGCGAAGAAGGAGCCCTCGGGGATGGTCAGGTCGAGTGGGTGGACGGCGGTGAAGTCGCCGTATTGCTTGCCGAGGCCGGTGAGGGTCACGGCGCCTCCCGCGGAGGCGGGGTTCCTGGCTCCGGCCGGCTCGTCGGCGAGCGGTGCGGTCTGCTGGGTCATGTCGTCAGATCCCTAACTGCGGTGGCCGGTCAGGCGCCGATGAGCTTGGCGAACTTGTCCTCGAAGGCGGTCTCCTCCTTGGAGGAGAGCGACCGGAAGGGATGGGCCTTCGCCTTCATCTCCGCATTGGGAATGATCAGCGGGTTGTTGGCCACGTCCTCGTCGATCTTGAGGAGTTCCTCGTAGACGCCCGTGCAGGGCGTGATGTAGTTGACCCATGCCGCGAGCTCGGCGGCGATCGCGGGCTGGTAGTACCAGTCCATGAGGCGCTCGGCGTTCTTGCGGTGCTTGGAGCCCGCGGGGACGAGCATGTTGTCCGTGGAGTAGATGTAGCCGGCGGACGGGATCACGAACTTGATCTCGGGGTTGTCGGCCTGGAGCTGGACCAGGTCGCCGGCCCAGGCGACGCAGGCGGCGATGTTCCCCGAGGCGAGGCCGTCGGTGTACTCGTTGCCGGTGAACTGGCGGATCTGCTTGCCGTCCACGGCCTTCTGGACCCGGGCCACGGCCGCGTCGAAGTCGTCCGCGGTGAAGGACTCCGGCTGCTTGCCCATGTCGAGCAGGGTCATGCCTATGGTGTCGCGCATCTCGCTGAGCATGGCGACGCGGCCCTTGAGGTCGGGGTCGTCCAGCAGCTGGGAGACGCTGCCGACCTTCTTCCCCTTGGTGGCCTTCTCGTTGTAGGCGATGACGGTGGCGATGCCCTGCCAGGGGTAGGAGTGGGCGCGTCCGGGGTCCCAGTCGGGGTTGCGGAAACGTTGCTCCAGGTTGGTGAAGGCGTGCGGCAGGTAGGTGGGGTCCAGCGGCTGGGCCCAGCCCAGGCGGATCATCCGGGCGGCCATCCAGTCGGTGAGGACGACCAGGTCGCGGCCGGTCGACTGACCGGCGGCGAGCTGCGGTTTGATCTTGGCGAAGAACTCGACGTTGTCGGTGATGTCGTCGCTGTACTTGACCTTGATCCCGGTCTTCTTCTCGAAGGCCTCCAGGGTCGGCATGTGCTTCTCGTCGTCGCTCATGTCGATGTAGAGCTGCCAGTTCGAGAAGACCAGCGACTTGTCCTTGTCGGACAGGTCGTCGCTCCTGACGCCGCCCTGGTTGTTGGTGGCGGCGGGGATGCCGCAGGCGGACAGTGCCCCGGCGCCCGCGACGCCGAGACCGGCGCCGAGCACCCGGCGCCGGCTCAGGGAGGCCCTCCCGCTGGTCAGGCTGCGTTCCCACGCTTTGCGTACGGGCTCGGACAGGCCCTCGAACATCTCCATTGCGGTGCAGCCTCCAGGGGCGGTCGTGCGTGGGACGGACGGACTGTCGGGCCGGTGGGGGCGGTCCCGGAGGGGCGGGCGGCCGGGATCAGCGGTCGCCGAAGATCGTGCGGTGCCAGCTCTTCCTGGCGACCGCGGTGTTGTCGTACATCACGTGCTTGACCTGCGTGTACTCCTCCAGGGAGTACGCCGACATGTCCTTGCCGTACCCGGAGGCCTTGTACCCCCCGTGCGGCATCTCGCTGATGATCGGGATGTGGTCGTTGACCCAGACGCACCCCGCCTTGATCTCACGGGTGGCACGGCCCGCGCGGAAGACGTCACGGGTCCATGCGGACGCGGCCAGGCCGTACGGCGTGTCGTTGGCCAGGGCCAGGCCCTCATCATCGCTGTCGAACGGCAGCACGACCAGTACCGGCCCGAAGATCTCCGACTGGACGATCTCGCTGTCCTGCGCGGCGCCGGTCACCAGCGTGGGCCGGTAGAACGCCCCGGGCGAGGCGGGGGCCTCGCCGCCGGTGACGACCGTGGCGTAGGAGCGGGCGCGCTCCACGAAGCCGGCGACGCGGTCGCGCTGGGTGTGCGAGATGAGAGGCCCGAGGTCGGTCTTCGCGTCGAAGGGGTCGCCCACCCGGATGCCCGAGAAGAGGTCGGCGACACCGGCGACGAAGGCGTCGTAGAGGGGGCGCTGCACATAGGCGCGGGTGGCGGCGGTGCAGTCCTGGCCGGTGTTGATCAGGGCGCCGGCGACCGCGCCGTGGACGGCCGCCTCCAGGTCGGCGTCGTCGAAGACGACGAAGGGCGCCTTGCCGCCGAGTTCCAGGTGGAGCCGCTTGACGGTGGCGGTGGCGATCTCCGCGACACGCCTGCCGACCGCGGTGGAGCCGGTGAAGGAGGTCATCGCGACGTCCGGGTGCCCCACCAGGTGTTCCCCCGCCTCCTTCCCCGCGCCGGTGACGACGTTGACCACGCCCGCGGGGATGCCCGCCTCGGTCGCCGCCTGGGCGAACATCAGCGAGGTCAGCGGGGTCAGCTCGGCCGGCTTGAGCACGATGGTGTTGCCCGCGGCGATCGCCGGCAGGACCTTCCAGGCCGCCATCTGCAGCGGGTAGTTCCACGGCGCGATGGAGCCCACGACGCCGACCGGCTCGCGCCGCACATAGGAGGTGTGGTCACCCGAGTACTCCCCCGCCGCCCTGCCCTCCAGATGGCGTGCGGCGCCCGCGAAGAAGGCGGTGTTGTCGACCGTGCCCGGGACGTCGAACTCCGTGGTCAGCCGCAGCGGCTTGCCGCACTGCAGCGACTCGGCGTACGCGAACTCGGCCGTCCGCCCGGAGAGGACGGCGGCGAAGCGGTGCATGGCGTCGGAGCGCTCACCGGGCGTGGCACCGGCCCAGCCGGGCAGTGCCCGCGCGGCGGCGGCGACGGCGTCGTCCACGTCGGCGGTGCCTGCCAGTTCGTAGGAGTACACGCTCTCCCCGGTGGCCGGGTCGACGACGGAGTGCGGCCGGCCGGAGGTGCCGCCGCGCAGGGTTCCGCCGACGTACTGGGCCCCCTCGGCGAAACGCTCCCGCACATCGAACCCGCCGTTCGCGCTGAGGTCCATCGTCTTCTCCTAGCACTCCGCTCGGCGGCGTGGCCAAAGCTTGGATTGGTGGACGATCCTGACAGAGTAGGCTCGCCCCAACAAGTGATTCCGTTGTTGCCTTTTGGTTACGCGACGAATTCTGTGTTCGCCCGGCGACCGGCAGCAGATCGTCACGGTGGACGATGCCCGGCTCCGCGCGCACCGGGCAACCGACACATCGCAAGCCGTGCCACCGGGGCCTTTACACCCTGGAGTTACGGTGGCACGACGTACCGCCCCGTTCCGCCCCGGAGGTCAGCCGTGTTCCCCACCGTCGCCGAGGTCCTGGAACTGGACGTGCTCAGGCGGGGTTCGCCGCAGGTCGTCGCGGGCTCCGGCGGGCTGCAGCGCCCGGTCCGCTGGGTGCACATCAGCGAGCTGGCCGACATCGCGGGCATGCTCCACGGGGGCGAGCTGGTCCTCACCACCGGCGTGATGCTCCCCGACGACAAGGAGTCCCTGGCCCGCTACATCGACGGTCTCGCCGACGTCGGCGCCGCGGGCCTCGTCGTCGAGCTGGGCCGGCGCTACACGGACGTCCTCCCCCGCCCCCTGGTCCGGGCCGCGGAACGGCGCGGACTGCCGCTGGTGGCCCTCCGCACCGAGGTGCGCTTCGTCGCGGTGACCGAGGCCGTGCACGCCCACGTCGTCGACGCGCAGCTGACCGAACTGCGCGCCTCGGAGGCGGTGCACCAGACCTTCAACGAACTGTCCGTGGAGGGCGCGGAACCCGGCGAGGTCGTCCGCGAGGTGGCCCGGATGGCGGGCGCGCCCGTCGTACTGGAGAACCTCTCCCACCAGGTGCTCGCCTTCGACCCGGCGGGGCACGACCCCGAGGCCCTGCTCGACGGCTGGGAGCGGCGCAGCCGCGGCGTCCACCCGGCCGGCCGCACCGGCCACGACCCGCGCACCGGCTGGCTGGTCACCGCGGTCGGAGCGCGCGGCCGGGACTGGGGCAGGCTGGTGGTCGTCGGCGAGCCCGCCCCCGGCGCAGGCCCGGAACCGGGCGAACGCCCGCACCGCCACAGCGTGCTGCTGGAGCGGGGCGCCGCCACCCTCGCGCTCAACCGGCTGCTGGAACGCGACCGGGAGTCCCTGGAACGGCAGACCCACCGCACCCTGCTGTCCGGCATCCTCACCCACGCCCTGACCGTCTCCGACGTCGCGCTGCGCGCCCGGGCCCTGGGCGTGCCGCTGGAGGGCCGGCGGCTGGTCGGCGTCATGCTGCGGCTGCGCGGCGGGCCGGCCTCGGCCGCCCTGGAGGCGCAGGCCCGGCTGCGGGACTTCACCGAGACGGCCGCCCAGGCCGTACGCGAGCGGGGGCTGACCGCGCTCACCGGCACACTCGACGACGGCGGCGTCGGCGTGCTCGTCTCCCTGGGCCCGTCCGACCACGAGCACACCGCGCTGGAGGAGTTCGCCGCCGCACTCACCCGGCTGACCGAGCCCGCCCCCGACGGCGGCACCGCCTTCGTCATGGCGGCCGGCTCCTCGGTCGGCTCCCTGCGCGACGCCCGCCGCACCCTGCTGGAGGCAGCGCAGGTCGCGGACGCCGCGATGCACGGCGGCCGCAGTGAGGGAGGCAGGTCGCAGCCCTCCGAGAAGAGGGTGCCGGCGGGCGGCGGGCGGGCCTACTACCGGCTGCCGGACGTCCGGCTGCGCGGCCTGCTCCACCTCCTGCGCGACGACGCGCGGCTGCAGACGTACGTCGAGCGCGAACTCGGTCCGCTGCTGACCTACGACGCCGAGCACGGCACGGACCTCGTCCGGATCCTCACCGTCTACCTGGACGCCGGCCGCAACAAGTCGGCCGCGGCCGACGCGGCGCACCTGTCACGGCCGTCCTTCTACGACCGGCTGCACCGCGTCGAGCGCGTCCTCGGCATCGACCTGGACCAGGTCGAGTCCTGCCTCTCCCTGCACGTGGCGCTGCTGGCGCTGGACGCGGTGCGGCGCTGAGGCCGCACGGCCGTGCCGGGGCTACGGCACGTCCAGGCTCCAGTAGGTGTAGTCGTACTCGTAGCCGGGCGCGACCTCGACCTGGAAGGCGCCGTCCTCGTCGCCCTTCGGCACGACCACGGTGACCTCCCTTGTCGCGCGCTCGCCCGGGGCCAGTTCGTCGGGCAGGCCCACGCCGCTGGTCAGGTCGCGCAGGCTCTCGTCCTCGAAGTCGTCCCCGTAGGCCGTGATCTCGCTCTCGCTCAGGTCGGCGGTGTCGTCGCCGGTGTTCTCCAACTCGATGGAGAACGTGACCGCGGTGCCGCCGTCCAGCATGCTGTTCGGGAGGGCGGTCGTCCGCTGGACGTCCGTCAGCGTGACGTGCACCCCGTCGTCGTAGAGCGCGGTGCCGCCGTCGTCCAGCGGTGTCTCCCAGTCGGCGTTCCGGGAGGTGACCAGGTCCTCACCGCCCGGCTGACCGAACCAGCCGTTGTCGATGCCGCCGACCACCAGGGCGATCATGCCGCCCGCCAGGACGACGGAGACGATCCCGAGGATCAGGCCGGTCAGCGCCTGCGGGCGGTTGGTCGCCTCGCCGCGCCGGGCGATCCGCAGACCGACGATGCCGCAGGCGATGGCAGCGATGCCCAGCGGGAGTCCCAGGAAGGCCCCGAAGCAGGAGATGGCCAGGACGGCGCCCACGATGCCCAGGATCATCGCCGTCAGACCGACGCCGTTGCGGGCGACGGGCGGCGCCCATCCGCCGTACGGGCCCATCCCGTAGCCGGGGTAGCCCGGTTGGCCGGGGTAGCCGGGGTGGGCCGGATACCCGGGGTACCCGGGCGGCCCGGGGTGGCCGCCGTAGCCGGGGAACGTGGCGTGCGGCGGCTGCGGGGGAACCGTCGCCGCCGCGTCCGGGACGGGCGGCGCCCAAGGATCGCGCGGCTGCTGAGCCGGGGCGGGCGCCTGCGCGTCCTCGGGCACCGGGCGCTTGGTCAGCGTCACCTGCTCCTGCGGCGGCTGCGGGATCGGCGGCGCCCAGGGGTGGTACCCGGCGTGCGCGCCGGGCTGCCCGTACCCGGGGGCGACGGGCACCGGCGGCGCCCACGGATCCGGTGGCCCGGGCACCCCGGCGGGCGCGGGGGCGGGCGCGGGGTGGGCGGTCGGGACGGGGGGAGCATCGCTCACCGCCGGAGCCTCGCCGGACGCGTCGGCGGGCTCCACGGCATCCGCGGCATCCGCGGCAGCCACTGCTCCCGGCTTCTTCGCACCCTCGTCCCCTGCCGGAGCGGCCGTGACGTCGGCGTCCGCAGGCACCGCGTCCGCAGGGGCCGGGTCCGGGGCGTCGTGCGGCGCCGCGGGCGCGGGGGCGGACAGCTCGAAGTCGGGGCCGGGGGTGGCGTCCGCCGGGGCCTCCGAGGTCGACGGGGCCGCCGCTGCGGGGTTCTCGCTCGCGGCGTCGCGCGGCGTCGGGTTCTCGGGGTCGTGGGACATCGCTGCCTTCCTGGTGACTACGTCGGGCAATGCTATGGCCTGCGAAGACACCGGGCGGAGGCAATTTCGTGTTTACGATGGCCGTTGCCGACCACCCCGCAGGAGGATCACCCCATGTCCGACACCGCGTCACCCCTCGACGCCTTCATCGCGGGGCTCCCGAAGGCCGAGCTCCACGTGCACCACGTCGGCTCGGCCTCGCCCCGCATCGTGGCGGAGCTGGCCGCGCGGCACCCGGATTCCAAGGTGCCCACCGATCCCGCCGCCCTCGCCGAGTACTTCAGCTTCCGGGACTTCGCCCACTTCATCGAGGTCTACCTGTCCGTCGTCGACCTGATCCGCGACGCGGAGGACGTCCGCCTGCTGACGTACGAGGTCGCCCGCGACATGGTGCGGCAGAACATCCGCTACGCCGAGCTGACCGTGACCCCGTACAGCTCCGTACGGCGCGGCATCCCGGACCGGGCGTTCGTGGAGGCGATCGAGGACGCCCGCAAGGCGGCCGAGGCGGAGCTCGGCATCGTGCTGCGCTGGTGCTTCGACATCCCGGGCGAGGCCGGGCTGGCCTCCGCCGAGGAGACCGCCCGCATCGCCACCGAGCTGCAGCCGGACGGCCTGGTCAGCTTCGGGCTGGGCGGGCCCGAGATCGGCGTGCCGCGCCCGCAGTTCAAGCCGTACTTCGACCGCGCCCGCGCCGCCGGCCTGCACAGCGTGCCGCACGCGGGCGAGACCACCGGCCCGCAGACGATCTGGGACGCACTGCGCGAGCTGGGCGCCGAGCGCATCGGCCACGGCACCAGCGCCATCCAGGACCCGCGCCTGGTGGACCACCTGGTCGAGCACGGCATCCCGCTGGAGGTCTGCCCGACCTCCAACATCGCCACCCGCGCCGTGGCCACGCTCGACGAGCACCCGGTCAAGGAGATGGTGGCCGCGGGCGTCCTCGTCACCGTCAACAGCGACGACCCGCCGATGTTCGGCACCGACCTCAACACCGAGTACGCGGTGGCCGCGCGGCTGCTGCAGCTCGACGAGGGCGGCCTGGCCCAGCTCTCCCGGAACGCCGTCGAGGCCTCCTTCCTCGACGCCCCCGGCAAGGCGAAGCTCACCGCCGAGATCGACTCCTACCTGGCGGGATGGCAGCGCTAGCGATCGCCCACCGCGGCGACCCGTACCGCCACCGCGAGAACACCCTGCCCTCGCTGCGCAGCGCGGCCCGCGCGGGGGCGGACGCGGTGGAGATGGACGTGCGCCTGACCCGCGACGGGGTGCCGGTGCTGCTCCACGACCCCACGCTCAAGCGGCTGTGGGGCGTGGAGTCCGCCGTCGCGGACCTCGCCGCGGACCGGCTGCCGCCGGGCGTCCCGACGTTGCACGAGGCGCTGGCCGCGGTCGGCGGCTGCCGGGCCCTGATCGACCTCACCCTGCCGGAGTCCGCGGGCCCGGTGCTCTGCGCGGTCCGGGACGCGGGCGCCGGGGACCGTACGTACTACTGCGGCGAGGCGGCCGCCGTCCTCGCGGTCCGGGACCGCGATCCGGCCGCCGAGATCGCGCTGACCTGGAAGACCTCCGCGCCGGTGCCGCCACTGCTGCTCGCGGAGCTGCGGCCGCGCTGGATCAATCTGCGCTTCGGGCTGGTGCGCGCGCCCCTGGTGGAGTGGGCGCGCGGCGAGGGCCTGCTGGTCGGCGCGTGGACGGTGGACCTGCGCCGGACGATGCGGCGGCTGGAGCGGCTGGGCGTCGACGCCGTCACGAGCAACCGCATCGACGTGCTGCGTGCGGAGCTCGGCGGCCGGTGAGCCTGCCCGGCTCGGCGACGGGCACCGGGTCTGCGGCAGCGGCGCCGCCGGACGGCCGACGGTCCGTCACACGCCGGCCGGCACGGGCGGCTTCGTACCGGAGTGCTCCAGCCTCTTGATCATCCGCCGCAGGACCAGCAGCGGCACGATGCCGAAGACCCCGAAGGCCATGTCGATCGGCATCCACCACAGCGGCAGGCCGCGCAGCGGGACGCAGATCGCGGCGAGCGGGATGATCCCGACGCAGGCGATCATCGCCCACTCCACGACCCAGACGTTGCGCACCGGGTCGCGCCAGACACCGTAGAAGGCGACGGCGATCACCAGGTGGGCGAAGGCGAGCCAGTCCGTGCCGTAGAGCATGAACGGGTACTTCGCGTCGGTGGCGTCCAGCCCCTCCCGCACATGGGAGATCCAGTCGCCGACGGCTCCGGGCAGACCCCAGCCGTCCACCCACCGCACCTCGTGCACCAGCGGGAACGCGGTCGCGCCGCTCAGCACCAGGCACACCACAAAGACAACGAGCCAGGCGCGTATGCGCTGTTCAAGAGATCTTCGATCCTCCATGGTCCGGAGCGTACGCGCACATGCCGCGGCCCCGGACGCGGGGGTCGCTCCGGGGCCGTGGCGTGGGGTCGCGCCCCGCGGCGTCAGCCGTCCAGGGACGTCATGACGTGCTTGATGCGGGTGTAGTCCTCGAAGCCGTAGGCGGAGAGGTCCTTGCCGTAGCCGGACTTCTTGAAGCCGCCGTGCGGCATCTCGGCGACCAGCGGGATGTGGGTGTTGATCCACACGCAGCCGAAGTCGAGGCGCTTGGACATGCGCATCGCACGGGCGTGGTCCTTGGTCCACACCGAGGAGGCCAGGGCGTACTCGACGCCGTTCGCCCACTCGACGGCCTGGTCCTCGTCCGAGAAGGACTGGACGGTGATGACCGGGCCGAACACCTCGTTCTGGATGATCTCGTCGTCCTGCCGGAGGCCGGAGACGACGGTCGGGGCGTAGAAGTAGCCCTTCTCGCCGACGCGGTGGCCGCCGGCCTCGACCTTGGCGTGCGCGGGGAGGCGCTCGATGAAGCCGGTGACCTGGGCGAGCTGGTTGGCGTTGTTCAGCGGGCCGTACAGCACGTCCTCGTCGTCCGCGGCGCCGGTCTTGGTGTCGGCGGCGGTCTTGGCGAGCTGGGCCACGAACTCGTCGTGGATCGACTCGTGCACCAGGACGCGGGTGGCGGCGGTGCAGTCCTGGCCGGCGTTGAAGTAGCCGGCGACGGCGATGTCCTCGACCGCCTTGGCGATGTCGGTGTCCTGGAAGACCACGACCGGGGCCTTGCCGCCGAGTTCGAGGTGGACCCGCTTGACGTCCTTGGCGGCGCTGCCGGCCACCTGGATGCCGGCGCGGACCGAACCGGTGATGGAGGCCATCGCCGGGGTCGGGTGCTCGACCATCAGCCGGCCCGTCTCGCGGTCGCCGCAGACGACGTTGAAGACGCCCTTGGGCAGGATCCCGCCGATGATCTCGGCGATCAGCACGGTGGAGGCCGGGGTGGTGTCCGACGGCTTCAGCACGACCGTGTTGCCCGCGGCGATCGCCGGGGCGAACTTCCACACGGCCATCATCATGGGGTAGTTCCACGGGGCGACCTGGGCGCAGACGCCGACCGGCTCGCGGCGGACGATCGAGGTCATGCCCTCCATGTACTCGCCGGCCGAGCGGCCCTCGAGCAGGCGGGCGGCACCCGCGAAGAAGCGGATCTGGTCGACCATCGGAGGGATCTCCTCGCTGGCCGTCAGCCCGATCGGCTTGCCGGTGTTCTCGCTCTCGACGGCCACCAGCTCGTCCGCGCGCGCCTCGAAGGCGTCCGCGATCCTCAGCAGCGCCTTCTGGCGCTCGGAGGGCGTCGTGTCGCGCCAGGCCGGGAAGGCGGCCGCGGCCGCGGCCATGGCCGCGTCGACATCGGCGGCGGCGGAGAGCGGCGCGGTCGCGTAGACCTCGCCGGTGGCGGGGTTCACCACGTCGGTGGTGCGCCCGTCGGCGGCGTCGCGGAATTCTCCGTTGATGTGGTTGCGCAAGGTACGGAGCTCGCTCACTGCACCTCTCCCTGTTCCTGTCCGATGTGTGAGACGGCCACCAGCCTACCTGCAGCACTGCGGTATTCGACATAGCCGAAACTCCGAAACAATGGATTCCGTGAGATTCGAGCCCCAGAACCACGGATTTCATCGATCGGGGGTTGCGTGACGGCTGACCTCTCGTGCAGAGTGGGGTGCGTGGCCACTCGTACTCCGGATCACAGGGGCGCCAACGGTGCCTTCGTGATCGATTCCGTCTCCAAGGCGATCATCGAACAGCTCCAGGAGGACGGCAGGCGTCCGTACGCCGCCATCGGCAAGGCCGTGGGCCTGTCCGAGGCGGCCGTGCGGCAGCGCGTCCAGAAGCTGCTCGACCAGGGCGTCATGCAGATCGTCGCCGTCACCGACCCGCTCACCGTGGGGTTCCGGCGGCAGGCGATGGTCGGCATCAACGTCGAGGGCGACATCGAACCCGTCGCCGACGCGCTGGCGGAGATGACGGAGGTCGAGTACGTCGTCGTGACCGCGGGCTCCTTCGACCTGCTGATCGAGATCGTCTGCGAGGACGACGACCATCTCCTGGAGACGATCAACAAGCGGATCCGCACGCTGCCCGGCGTGCGGTCCACCGAGAGCTTCGTCTACCTCAAGCTCCGGAAGCAGACCTACACCTGGGGAACCAGATAGCCATGAGCGCGGACCTTTCCAAGACCGCGTACGACCACCTGTGGATGCACTTCACCCGCATGTCGTCGTACGAGAACGCCCCTGTGCCGACCATCGTGCGCGGCGAGGGCACGTACATCTACGACGACAAGGGCAAGCGGTACATCGACGGCCTCGCGGGGCTGTTCGTGGTCAACGCCGGCCACGGCCGCGTGGAGCTCGCCGAGACCGCCTACAAGCAGGCCCAGGAGCTCGCCTTCTTCCCGGTGTGGAGCTACGCCCACCCCAAGGCCGTCGAACTCGCCGAGCGCCTGGCCGACTACGCCCCCGGCGACCTCAACAAGGTCTTCTTCACCACCGGCGGCGGCGAGGCCGTAGAGACCGCCTGGAAGCTCGCCAAGCAGTACTTCAAACTCAAGGGCAAGCCGACCAAGTACAAGGTCATCTCGCGTGCCGTCGCCTACCACGGCACTCCGCAGGGCGCCCTGTCCATCACCGGCCTGCCGGGCCTGAAGGCCCCCTTCGAGCCGCTGGTGCCCGGCGCCCACAAGGTGCCGAACACCAACATCTACCGCGCCCCGCTCTTCGGTGACGACCCCGAGGCCTTCGGCCGCTGGGCCGCCGACCAGATCGAGCAGGAGATCCTCTTCGAGGGGCCCGACACCGTCGCGGCCGTCTTCCTGGAGCCGGTGCAGAACGCCGGCGGCTGCTTCCCGCCCCCGCCCGGGTACTTCCAGCGGGTCCGCGAGATCTGCGACCAGTACGACGTGCTGCTCGTCTCCGACGAGGTCATCTGCGCCTTCGGCCGGCTCGGCACGATGTTCGGCTGCGACAAGTTCGGCTACGTGCCGGACATGATCACCTGCGCCAAGGGCATGACCTCGGGCTACTCCCCCATCGGCGCGTGCATCATCTCCGACCGCATCGCCGAGCCCTTCTACAAGGGCGACAACACCTTCCTGCACGGCTACACCTTCGGCGGCCACCCGGTGTCGTCGGCCGTCGCCCTCGCCAACTTCGACATCTTCGAGCGCGAGCAGCTCAACCAGCACGTGCTCGACAACGAGGACGCCTTCCGCGCCACCCTGGAGAAGCTGCTCGACCTGCCGATCGTCGGCGACATCCGCGGGAACGGCTTCTTCTACGGCATCGAACTGGTGAAGGACAAGGTCACCAAGGAGACCTTCACCGACGAGGAGACCGAGCGCGTCCTGTACGGCTTCCTCAGCAAGGCGCTCTTCGAGAACGGCCTCTACTGCCGCGCCGACGACCGCGGCGACCCGGTCGTCCAGCTCGCGCCGCCGCTGATCGCCGACCAGTCGACGTTCGACGAGATCGAGGGCGTCCTGCGCACCGTCCTCACGGAGGCCTGGACCAAGCTCTGACGGTCCCCCTCGCCACCCCGGGCCGGGTCACGCGTCACGCGTGCCCCGGCCCGTCGGCGTCCGCGCGGGCGGGACGCCGTCAGGGGCCGGGGCGTACGCCGCACGGGTGGGCGCGGGCGCGGGACACGCCCCGGTGACCCCGGGTGGGGGCCGTGCGGCGCGTACGGTGCCGCAGTGACCCGGACTCCCCGCGTTCGTTAGAGGCCAACGTGAACCCACCCGACAACGACGTGCTGTGGGCCCGCGGCCTGCGCCACGCGCACGACCGCTCACCCGCTCTGCTCGGCGTGTCCCTCGGCGTGCGTGAGGGCGAGATCCTCGGCGTCCTCGGCCCGCACGGCGCGGGCAAGACCACCCTGCTGCGCTGCCTGTCCGGCGAACTGCTCCCCGAGCAGGGCGAGGTGTGGTTCAACAGCTCCCCTGTGCACACCCTCGGCGCGACCGCCCGCGAGCGGCTGCGCCGTGAGCGCTTCGGCTGGATCGACAGCAGCCCGCAGCTGCTCCCCGAACTGACCGTCCGGGAGAACGCCGCGCTGCCGCTCCTGTTGTGCGGTGTCCCGTACCGCACGGCCCGCGCGGACGCGCAGGAGTGGCTGGACCGGCTGGACATCGGCGGGGCCGCCCGCAAGCGGCCCGGCAGGCTGCTGCAGGCCGAGCGGCAGCGGGTGGCGATCGCCCGCGCCCTGGTCAACCGGCCGTCGGTGGTCTTCGCCGACGAACCGACCGCCCCGCTGCACCGCGCGGACCGCGCCCAGGTGCTGCGGATACTGACCAGCGCCGCCCGCTCTCACGGCATCACCGTGGTGCTGGCGTCCAACGAGCCCGAGGTCGTCTCCCTCGCCGACCGGGTGGTCACCCTCGTCGACGGCCGCTTCACGGCCGGCATGCCCCAACAGGAGCGGGAGGACGCCGACTCGTGCTCAGCCTCCGTGTAGCCCTCGGCTCCCGGCCGGAGGTGCTGCTGCGCCGGCTGCTGGTCGTCGCGGCGGCCGCGGGCACCGGGTTCCTGCTGCTCGCCGTTCTCGGTCACGCCCTCGCGCACCCCGCGCCCGCACCGGACGGCCTGGTCCCGCTGCTGTGGTGCGCTGCGCCGTTCGCCGCCACCGTCCACCTGTCGGTGCTCGTGGCCCGTACGGAGCCGAGCGGACGGCTGCACGCGGGCCTGGCCGCCGCCGGGCTCGGACGGCACGGGCTGCCCCTGCTGGCCGCGGCGAGCTCCGCCCTCAACTGCGGCCTGGGCGTCCTGATCGCGCTCCTGGGCTTCCTCTTCCTCCGCGGTGACCTGCCCGGCCCGCACCTCACCGGTGCCGCCGAGGCACTGGGCGCGGACCGGGAACTCCCGTTCGCGGGCGCGCTGACGCTGTCGGCCACACTGCCGCTGGTCGCGGCGGTCGCGGCCGCGGTCGTCCTGCGGCCGCGGCGGTCCCGTCAGGAGGAGCCCACCGGCCGCGAGGGCCGCACTCCTTCGGCCCTGCCGTGGGGCGCGGCTCTCGTGGCGATCGGCCTGGCCGTACAGATCTCCTCGGCCGGGGACGCCGGCGCCCCGGCGTCCGGGGGCACGCTCCCGCTGCCCGGCGGCCTCGGTCACGTCGCCCCGGCCGTCGTCGGCGGCTGGCTGCTGACGGCCATCGGCATGGTGCTGGCCATGCCGGGCCTGGTCCACCTGTGCGGACGGCTGCTGGCTGCGTACCGGCCCGGTGCCCTGCGGCTTCTGGCGGGGCGGGCCCTCCAGGAGGAGGCGGCGCTCGTGGGCCGCCCGCTGGGCGCCTTGTGCGCGGTGGCCGCCACCGCCCTCGCCGGCACGGGCCGGCTCGGCGCCGCGGCGCACCCCGTCGGGCCGCTCACCGCCCTGGGTGCCTTCCTGGTCGTCCTGTCGGCGGTCGCGACCGCCCTGACCGCGACGGTGGACGCCAAGCGCGCCCGCCGTCCCGCCACCGCCGCCCTCACCCGGCTCGGCGCACCCGCCGCCCTGCTGCGCAACGCGGCCGCCGTGCGGGCCCTCGCGGTCCTCGCCGTGGTGCTGCCGCTGACCCTGCTCGTCGCCCACCTGGGCACCCTGCCGCTGCCGTAGCGCCCTGCGGAGCCCCGCGGCGGCGGCCCCCGCCGCGGGCGCTAGGGTGACGGGCGTGCTGTCGCCGAACGATCCGAACGATCACGAGATAGAGACCCTCGAAGAGTTCGACCGCGTCGCCGCGTCGGGCTCGCTGCGCGGTCACCGCGTCCAGTCGGTCGACCTGACGACCCGTACGCCCGCCCTGATGTCCGCCGACATCGCCGAGGCCGTCTTCCTGGGCTGCCCCATGCAGCCGGAGGCGGCCGCCCACGTCCGCGCCGGCGGCGCCATGGTCTTCCCTCCGGTGCCCGACCTGCCCTTCGACCCGTACCGGGGCTCGCTCTACGGCCCCGACGCACTGTACGAGGGCCTCGTCGACGACGGCTACGAGGCGACGCCGGACGCCCGCGCCTACCAGTGGTTCCTGCGCACCCGGGGCAGCGGCGACATCTACGCGTCGATGCTCCGCAGCATCCACGACGACGCGGTCTCCGACGCCTTCGACGAACTCGTCGCGGACACCCGCGTCGTGGGCGTCATGGGCGGTCACGCCATGGAGCGCGGCACCGACGCGTACGCGGGCGCCGCCCGCCTCGGCCGGGCGCTGACCCGCGCGGGCCTGACCGTTGCCACGGGCGGCGGACCGGGCGCCATGGAGGCGGCCAACCTCGGCGCCTACGCGGCGCCCTTCGACGACGCGATGCTCGCCGAGGCCCTTGAGACGGTGGCCAAGGTCCCCTCCTTCCGCCCTTCCATCACGGACTGGGCGCGCGCCGCCTTCGACGTCCGCGACCGCCGGCCCGGCGGCGGCGCCTCCATCGGAGTGCCGACGTGGTTCTACGGGCACGAGCCGCCGAACGCCTTCGCCGAGCACATCGCCAAGTACTTCGCCAACGCCACCCGCGAGGACGGGCTGCTGGCCCGCTGCACCGCCGGGGTCGTCTTCCTGCCGGGCGCCGCGGGGACCGTGCAGGAGGTCTTCGACAACACCACGCCGAACTACTACGAGTCCCACGGCACCCCGCGCCCCATGGTGCTGGTCGACCGCGACCACTGGACCCGGCGCCTCCCGGCCTGGCCCCTTCTCCAGGCTCTGGCCGAAGGCCGCTCCATGGAATCGCGCATCGCGCTCGTCGACTCCGTCGAGGAAGCCCCGGAGGCACTGGCGCGCCTGACGCGGGGTTAGGCCGCGCTGTGGCTGTCGCGCCGTCTCGCGCCCTTCGGGCGCACAGCGGCGGGACAGCCGAACAGCCCGCCCGTGCCCACCCATCGGCACCGCCGCCCTCCCTGAGGCCCCAGTACTCAACAGGGCCTACCCGCCCAGGACCACGACCTCTTCCGCGCTGAACGAAACGCCGACCGTGTCGCCCTCCGCGGGGGCGTCGCGCGGGGCGCAGCCCGCCTCCAGCCGCGGGCCCTCCTCGGGGCGGAGCAGCAGGGTGACCCGGTCGCCGCGGAAGGTGCGCGCGAGCACGTCGCAGCGCAACCCGTCGGAGGGGCGGACGAGCCGTACGCCGGCGGGCCGGACGAGCAACCTCCCGGGGCCCTGCGGCGAGCCCGCGGGGACGGGGACCTTGCCCCAGGCGGTGTCGGCGGCCTCGCCGGTGACGGTGGCGGCCACCACGTTGTCGAAGCCGAGGAAGCGCGCGACGAACTCGGAGGCGGGCCGCTGCCACACCTCCAGCGGGGTACCGGCCTGCTCGACACGGCCCTCGCGCATGACGACGACCCGGTCGGCCAGCGCGAAGGCCTCGCTCTGGTCGTGCGTGACGGCCAGCACCGTCGTGCCCAGCCGCCGGAAGAGCCCGCGCAGCTCGACCACCAGGCGCTCGCGCAGGCCCCGGTCGAGCTGACCCAGCGGCTCGTCGAGCATGAGCAGCCGCGGCCCCGGCGCCAGGGCCCGGGCCAGGGCGACCCGCTGCTGCTCACCGCCGGACAGGGACGCGACCGCGCGCCGCTGCGCGCCGGGCAGCCCGACGAGCTCCAGCAACTCCGCGACGGTGCGCTCGCGCTCGGCACGGGCGGCGCCGCGCATGCGCAGACCGAAGTCGACGTTCCCGGCGACGTCGCGCTGCGGGAAGAGCTGGTGGTCCTGGAACATCAGGCCCACACCGCGCCGGTGCGCGGGAACTCCCGTCTGGTCGCGGCCGGCCAGCAGCACGCGCCCGGAGTCCAGCCGCTGCAGCCCGGCGACGACCCGCAGCAGCGTGGACTTCCCGCTGCCGCTGGGCCCGAGCACGCAGACCGTCTCGTGCTCGGAGACCTCCATGCCCACGCCGTCCAGGGCGGTGTGGCCGCCGAAGCGCACCGTGGCGCCGTCCAGTCGCAGCAGGGTCATCAGAACTCCCCCGACCTGTCGATGCGGATACGTTCCAGGGCCAGCAGCGCACCCGCGCACACCAGCATCAGCACGGTGCTGAGCGCCATCGCCTGGCCGTGGTTGAGCTCCCCGGCCCGCCCGAGGAAGCGGGCGACCGCGACCGGGAGGGTGGGGTTGTCGGGGCGGGCGATGAAGACGGTGGCGCCGAACTCTCCCAGGGACACGGCGAAGGCGAAGCCCGCCGCCACGAGCAGCGCCCGCCGCACCAGCGGCAGGTCGACCTCGCGCCACACCCGCAGAGGGGAGGCGCCGAGCACCGCCGCCGCCTCGCGCAGCCGGTCGTCCACGGCGCGGAGCACGGGCAGCATGGTGCGCACCACGAAGGGCACCCCGACCAGCGCCTGGGCGAGCGGCACCAGGATCCACGAGGAGCGCAGGTCCAGCGGCGGCTCGTCGAGGGTGATGAGGAAGCCGAAGCCGATGGTCACCGCCGAGGTGCCGAGCGGCAGCATCAGCAGGGCGTCGAAGCCCCGCACGAGGCGCCCGGCGCGCCGGGTGAGGGCGGCCGCGGCCAGCCCGCCGACGACCAGCGCGATCACGGTGGCGGCGGCCGCGTACTGGAGCGAGTTCCAGACCGCGGCGACCGGCGCCACCAGGAAGGTCCCGCCGCTTCCGGCCGCCGAGCCCAGCGCCCGGTAGTAGCCGATGCCGTAGCCGTCGGGTCCGTGCAGCGAGCGCTCGGCCAGCACGCCCAGCGGCAGCAGGATCAGCAGCGCTGCGACGCCGAGCACGCCCGCCAGCAGCCCCCACTCGCCGGCGCCGCGCGGCCGCCGCGCGGTGCGGGCCGGGTCCACCAGCCGCAGCGCGCTCTCCCTGCGCCGTACCGTCCAGGCGTGCACGGCGAGGATCGCCGCGACGGCGGCGAACTGGACGGTCGTCAGCACGGCCGCCGTCGGGAGGTCCAGCAACTGCGCGGTCTCCCGGTAGATCTCCACCTCCAGGGTGGAGAAGGTGGGGCCGCCGAGGATCTGGATCACGCCGAAGGACGTGAAGGTGAAGAGGAAGACCATCAGCGCGGCCGCGGCGACCGCGGGGGCGAGGGCGGGCAGCGTCACCCTGCGCCAGGCCGCGAGCCGTCCCGCGCCCAGGACCCGCGCGGCCTCCTCCTGGCGGGGGTCGAGCTGCGCCCACAGCCCGCCCACGGTGCGTACGACCACGGCGTAGTTGAAGAAGACGTGCGCGAGGAGGATCGCCCAGACCGTGGTGTCCAGGCGCACCCCCCACAGTTCGTCGAGGAGCCCGCCACGCCCCAGCAGCGCGAGGAAGGCCGAGCCGACGACCACCGTCGGCAGCACGAAGGGCACGGTCACCACCGCGCGCAGCACCTGCTTGCCGGGGAAGTCGAAGCGCGCGAAGACGTACGCGCCGGGCAGCGCGATCGCCAGGGTGAGCGCGGTGGAGGCGGCCGCCTGCCAGCAGGTGAACCACAGCACGTGCAGGACGTCGGGCTCGCCCAGGACGTCCGCGAACCGGCCGAGCCGCCACCGCCCGCCCTCGCGGAGCCCGCGGGCGACGATGGCGGCGACCGGGTACCCGAAGAACAGCCCGAAGAAGGCGACCGGCACGGCCATCAGGCCGAGCCGTACGGCGAGCGGCCGGACGGCCACCGCCCGGGCGCGCCCGCCCCCGGCGGTCTTCGTTACTTCAGCACGAGCGAGGACCACGACTTGACCCACTGCTCCCGGTTCTCGGCGATCTTCTCCGGGGCGACGGTGGCCGGGTCGGCGACGACCGGCGCGTACTTGGTGAAGACCTCGGGCAGCTTCGCGTCGTCACGGACGGGGTTGACGAACATGTTGAGCGGCATGTCCTCCTGGAAGGCGCGGCTCAGCAGGAAGTCGACGAGCGCCTTGCCGCCCTCGGGGTTCTTCGCGCCCTTCAGCAGGCCGGCGAACTCCACCTGCCGGAAGCAGGTGCCGGTCGCGACACCGGTCGGCCCCTGTTCGGGCTGCGTCTTCAGCCCGAGCACCTCGGCGGGCGGGCTGGAGGCGTACGAGACGACCAGCGGCCTGTCGCCCTTGCCGCCACCGGCGCCGGAGAAGTTGTCGTAGTACGCCTGCTCCCAGCCGTCGACGACCTGGACGCCGTTCGCCTTGAGCTTCTTCCAGTACTCCTCCCAGCCCGCGTCGCCGTACTTCGCGGTGGTGGCGAGGAGGAAGGCGAGCCCCGGGGACGAGGTGGCGGCGTTCTCGGTGACCAGCAGGTCCCTGTACGCGGGCTTGACGAGGTCGTCGAGGCTCTCCGGCACCGGGAGGTTGTGCTCGGTGAAGTACTTCCGGTCGTAGTTGACGCAGACGTCGCCGAAGTCGATCGGGGTGACGCGGTGCTTCGCGGCGTCCGGCTGCAGCGCGGCGGGCACCTTGTCGAGGTCCTTGGCCTCGTACGGCTCGAACAGGTCGTTGTCGAGGGCCCGGGACAGCAGGGTGTTGTCGACGCCGAAGAAGACGTCGCCCTGCGGGTTGCCCTTGGACAGCACGGCCTGGTTGACGGCGGCGCCGGCGTCGCCGCCGCGCAGCACCTTGACGGTGTAGCCGGTCTGCTTCGTGAACGCCTTCAGCACGTCCTTCGACGCGGCGAAGGAGTCGTGGCTGACCAGGGTGACGGTCTTGGAGGGGGTGCCGCCCTTGGCGGCGTCCCCGCCGTCACTGCCGCATGCGGCGAGCGCGGTCGCGCCGATCGCGACGGCCAGTACGGTGCCGGCCGCACGCCGACGAGTGGTGCTCATGTGGTGACTCCCTACGCCGGTATGACCCGGATCAGGTCCGAGGGTCTGCGGCCGTGCCGCACTCTCAGCGCTTTCCGCGCTCCCCTGTCGGATGTTCTTTTGTGTGATGTGCGTGACGTCGCGGCGAACGGCCGCAAACGTCCGTCACCTTAGCAAGCGCTGGTCAGCGCTCGGAAGCCGCCAGCTGACCGCAGGCGCCGTCGATCTCCTGCCCCCGGGTGTCCCGGACGGTCACCGGGACGCCGTGCGCCTCCAGCGCCGCCACGAACGCCCGCTCGTCCTCGGGCCGCGAGGCCGTCCACTTCGAGCCGGGGGTCGGGTTGAGCGGGATCAGGTTGACGTGCACGCGGCGGCCCTTGAGCAGCCGGCCCAGCAGGTCGGCCCGCCATCCCTGGTCGTTGATGTCCCGGATCAGCGCGTACTCGATCGAGACCCGGCGCCCGGACACGTCCGCATAGTGCCACGCGGCGTCCAGCACCTCGCGCACCTTCCAGCGGGTGTTCACCGGCACCAGGGTGTCGCGCAGTTCGTCGTCGGGCGCGTGCAGCGACACCGCGAGCCGGCACTTGAAGCCCTCGTCGGCGAAGCGCAGCATCGCCGGGACCAGGCCCACCGTCGACACCGTGATGCCGCGCTGGGACAGCCCCAGCCCGTCCGGCTCCGGGTCGGTGAGCCGGCGGATGGCGCCGATGACGCGCTTGTAGTTCGCGAGCGGCTCGCCCATGCCCATGAACACGATGTTCGACAGCCGCGCCGGTCCGCCCGGGATCTCCCCGTCCCGCAGCGAGCGCATGCCCGCCACGATCTGGTGCACGATCTCCCCGGTCGACAGGTTCCGGTCCAGACCGGCCTGGCCGGTGGCGCAGAACGGGCAGTTCATGCCGCAGCCCGCCTGCGAGCTGATGCACATCGTCACGCGGTCCGGGTAGCGCATCAGCACCGACTCGACCAGCGTCCCGTCGAACAGCCGCCACAGCGTCTTGCGGGTGGTGTCGTTGTCGGTGCTGCTGTGCCTCACCACGGACATCAGGTCCGGCAGCAGCCCCTCGGCGAGCTTCCCCCGCGCCGCCGCCGGGATGTCCGTCCAGGCGGCGGGGTCATCGGCGTACCGCGCGAAGTAGTGCTGCGACAGCTGCTTGGCGCGGAACGGCTTCTCCCCCAGCTCCGCGACCGCCTCCCGGCGCTCCTCGGGCGAAAGATCGGCAAGGTGCCGCGGCGGCCTCTTGGCTCCGCGCGGCGCGACGAATGTGAGTTCTCCGGGTGCAGGCATGGTTCACCCAGTGTCGCAGATCAAATAAGCCCGCCCAGGTCAGATGGGTGAGGCTCCCGTCACTCTCAGGTGCCTTCCGTCAGCCCTGGCCGACCTTGCACGGCCCACAGACGGCCCAGACGGTCGCGGTCCACGCTGCGAGGGGGTCGGCTGCGAGCAGCGGAAACAGCTGGATCCTGGCGTCCACGCCATCGAGCTGCATGTGTCCGGGCGCCTGCCAGGAACGCTCGGGGCCGGCCGACACACCGGAAATCTCGTGACGAGGGCGACCGCCATGATCACGACGAGCGCGAGCTCCAGGCCGACCGCCGCGGTGTTGATCAGGCTGACGAGACGGGTCGAGGCCACGGCGAGCACGGCCTGGACCAAGAGCACCACGAGCGTGATGACGCGCGCCGTGTCCTCGCCCGGCCGCATGCCGGCGAGCGGATGAAGGCCTGGCTCGCGAGGGTGTTGTCGATGGCGACCACGGCGATCGCCAGGTAGCAGAACGTCAGCCAGCCGAGCCCACAGCCGGCCTTCGGGTCGGCGAGCCGCGAGGCCCACTGGTACGAGGAGCCGCTGAGGGCGATGCGCCCCGCGAGCTGCGCGACCATCAGGGCCACCAGGGACTGCCCGACCGCGACGAGGATCCACAGCCGGATGCCGACGGGGCCCGCGTTCTGCAGCACGTCGCCGTAGGTGGAGAAGATGCCGACGGCCACGGAGACGAACGCGAACGAGATCGCGAAGACCTGGAAGGAGCCCAGAGTGCGTTTCAGCTCCTGCCGGTATCCCCTTCTTCGACGGACTTCTCGTCGGCCGACTCGTCCGTGGAGGCTTCCGCCACCTCAGCCACCTCTTCGCCGCTCGAGGCCCGGCGGTCCGGGCCTCTTCCGTTTTCTACCCGTATGTCATGAGCGGTGTCCTGCCTGCACCTTGAGCCCGCGCACCACTCGCTCCCCGCGAACGTTGGCCAGCGGTGTACGGCTCACGGGGGGTCAGGGTCTGTCGAGGCGCGGGGCGTCGATCGGGTGAGTGCGGCCCGGTGGGAGGGAACGGGCTGCGCCACTGGGATGACCTTGGCGCCGGACGCCGGTGGGCGCGGGTACGGATCCCGTCCACAGGGGCCCCAGCCCTGCCGGAAGCCCTCCGGCTCGGTGCCGGCCAGAGATCGACGAGGAGTGTCTCCATGCGTCCTGCAGACAGGACCCCGCCGCCCTGCGGGCGGTCCCTTCGACGGTTCGGACGACTCGCGCGCACGGTGGTGCCGGCGGCCCTGATCGCCACCGCGATATCCGCGGGCTCCCTGACGACGGCTCAGGCCGTGGGCACGGACGGTACGAACACGCCCTCGGCATCGACGTCGGACTTCCCGTGGCCCGATCCGTACGACGACTACCCGTACCCCGACGGATACCTCGGCACCGACCCCGGACTCGGTAGCGGTCCCGGGCTCGGTAGCGGTCCGGGGCTCGGCCTCGGCCCGCTGCTCGGTTCCGGGCCTCTCCTCGGTTCGGGCCCCCTCCTCGGTTCCGGCCCGCTCCTCGACCCCGGTCGCGGACCTCTCCTGGGCCCCGGTACCAGCCCCATCGTCGAGACCGGTGCCGGTCCCGTCCTCGACCCCGCCGCTCCGCTCCTCGGCCCCGGCCGCGGGCCCTTCGTGGCCCCCTTCCCCGGCCCCGGCAGGCTCTCGGGGTGCGACATCGACTCGGCGGGCGTGGCCAATGCGAGCAACCGCGACTACTCCGTCGCCGTGGTCCGCGGCCGGACGTTCGTGGGGCAGCGCGACACCACCCCGGTGGGCGGCGGCACGTACACCTGGCAGGACCTCAGCGGGCTCCCCGGATACCCCGTCACCGGGGTGTGCGGCGCGAGCGTGAGCGCCTCCTCGACGGCGGAGCTGTCGGTGAAGGTCGTCACCTTCCGCGGCGACATGGCGGAGAACCGCTGCAACACCGCCGGCGCCCTGCCGGTCTGCGGTGTCTGGAACCCGCTGCAGGGGCCCCTCCAGCCGCCGCCCCCGATCGCCATCCCCTGACCCGCCCGTCGACGGCCCGTCGCAGCGGCCGCCCGCCGGATGGCGGGCACCGGACTGGCCGGTCGTACGAGGGACCGTCGTCCCGGAACGGGTACCGCCTGTGCGGCGGACGGCGGGAACCGGCCGCTCACCCGGGCAACCGGGAGGCGGCCCAGCCCGACCATGGGTAGGAACAACGTCGATGTGGCCCGAACCGGGCGGGAATTCCCTCCGGTCCGGCTCGGGCCCGACGTCGACGAGGAGTCTCCCCATGAGTCCTGCGGACAGGACCGCTCCGTCCTCCTGGCGGCTGTCGCGGTGGTACGGACGGCTCACCGGCACGGTCGTGCCCGTGGCCCTCGCCGTCACCGCGCTCTCGGCCGCCGCCCTCGTCCCGGCGCGGGCCGCCGGCAGGGATCATCGGCCGGCGGCGGATCCGGCCGCCGTCCGTGAGTGGAACGCCATCGCCACGGACGTCATCGGCACCAACCTCGGCGCGACCCGTCCCTCCGGACAGGCGGTCGTCTGGCACGGGTTCGTCTCGGTCGCCGTCTACAACGCCGTGGTCGGCATCGAGGGGCGCTGGGCGCCCTACAAGTGGCACGCCCGCGGACCCGCCGGCGCGTCGCCTGAAGCGGCGGCCGTGACCGCCGCGCACGACGTCCTGCTCTCCGACTTCCCCGCCTCCCGGGCGCTGCTCGACGCGGCGTACACGGGCTCCCTGGCGAGGATCCCCGACGGCGACGCCGAACGGCAGGGCGTGGCCTTCGGAGCGCGCGCCGCCGAGCACGTCAGCCGGCTGCGGGAAGGGGACGGCCGGTTCGCGACCGTGGACTTCACCCTTCCGCCGGCTCCCGGCGTCTGGCGGCCCACCCCGCCGGGGAACCTGCCCTTCATCGACACCTGGCTCGCCCGGCTGCGCCCGCTGCTGCTCGCCTCCCCCTCCCGATTCCGTCCCGGCCCGCCGCCCGCCCTGGCCTCCGCCCGCTACGCCCGGGACGTGAACGAGGTGCGGACCATGGGCGCGTTGACGGGTTCGCTCCGCACCGCGCGGCAGACCGAGACCGCCCTGTTCTTCGGGGGCAACCTGGCCGTCCAGCTCCAGGCCGCCTACCGCGACCACAGCGCCCGCCACGGTCTCGACATCGCCGACACGGCACGGCTGTTCGCCGCGGCGAACGCCACGGCGACCGACGCCGTCATCACGGCGTGGGACGCCAAGCTCCACTACGGTTCCTAGCGGCCGATCACCGCCGTCCGGCTCTCCGGCGCCGACGGCAACCCGGCGACCGAGCCGGATCCGCAGTGGCAGCCGCTGCTCGTGACACCACCGCACCCCGACCACATCAGCGGGCACGCCGCGGTCGCCGGCGCGGTGGCCCAGACCCTGGCGGGACTCTTCGGCACGACCCGCCTCGATCTCACCTTCGCCTCCGACGCCACAGGCACCACACGCCACTACGACGACGCCGTTCGGTTCAACCAGGACATGATCGACGCGCGCGTCTGGGCCGGCATCCACACCCGCACGGCGGACACCGAGGGCTGCCTCGCGGGGGCCCGCGTCGCCCGCTGGGCCCTCGCCCACCACTTCGGTCCCCTCCACCCGGCGCACCCCCGCTCCTCCCCGCCGCTTCCGCGAACGTGCCCGAAGACGGGGGCGAGTTGACACTCCCCCAGCACAGTCGGCGACCTGACGGACCATCGCACGCGGGTCCTCAGGACGTGCCGCCGGACCTCAGGAGGCCGGCTCCGCTTCCGGACGGCAGACCCCGCACGACGTGACGTCCGGCATGCCGAGGGCCACCTCGAACTCCTGCCGGTTCAGCCGTCCGCCCCCGGGAACCCGGCAGTCGTCGCGATGGAGGACACCCCGGCCCGAGCCGCCGCCCGGATCGGGCACGCTCTGCAGCCGCCAGGCGCGGGCGGGAGTGCGGGCGCCGCCAACCCCCCTGGCCCGCTGCGGAGCGCCGCCTCCGGCCTCCGCAGCCCCCGCCGCGACGGGAGCGGAACCGGACTCCGCCTCCTGGATCTTGGCGTCGACTGCGGCGATCTGCATCTGCAGATAGAGGCGTATCACCCGCAGGCGCTGCGGATCCGGAGGAAGCTCGTACACATGTTCGAGTGTAAGCGGCAGACGGATCGCCTTCCAGCGTCGCGGCCCGCCGCACCCTGCGACGGCCGTCACGCCGGGCCGCGACGGCGCAGGTCAGGGAGGCGGCCCACCGTGCTCCCGCCCAGTGGCCGCGACGGTGGCCTCAGCCCCGGGCTTCCCGGCCCGGCGGGGCTGCGCCAGGATGGACCGGTGGACACGATCATCAGCGCACAGGAGCTCGCCGCCGACCTGCACCAGGGCGCCGCGCCCGTGATCCTCGACGTCCGGTACGAGCGCGGCGGGCCGTCGGGGCGTGAGGCCTACGAGGCGGGCCACATCGCGGGCGCCGTCTACGTCGACCTGGAGGCGGACCTCGCGGGACCGCCGGGCCCTGCCGGCCGGCACCCGCTGCCGGACACCACGGTGTTCGAAGACGCGATGCGGCGCGCCGGGGTGCGCCGGGACAGCCGGGTGGTCGTCCACGACGGCGGCCAGGGCTGGGCCGCGGCACGGGCCTGGTGGATCCTGCGCTGGGCCGGGCACGGGGAGGTACGGGTGCTGGACGGCGGACTCCCCGCCTGGACGGCCACCGGAGGCGAACTGACCACCCGGGGCGCGGCACCGGAGCCCGGCGACTTCGAGGCCGCGCCGGACTCGCTGCCGGTGCTGAGCGCCGACGACGCGGCGGCGCTGGCCCGTACGGGCGTGCTGCTCGACGCGCGGGCGGCCGAGCGCTACCGGGGGGAGGTCGAGCCGCTGGATCCGGTGGGCGGCCACATCCCCGGCGCCGTGTCGGCTCCCACCGCGGGGAACGTCACCGCCGACGGCACCTTCCGTCCCACCCGCGAACTGGCCCGCCGGTTCGCCGCCCTGGGGGTCACCGAGGGCGGCGGCAGGGTCGGTGTCTACTGCGGGTCGGGGGTCTCGGCGGCACAGCAGGTGCTGGCTCTCGCCGTCGCCGGGATCGACGCCGCCCTGTACGTCGGCTCGTGGAGCGAGTGGAGCGCCGATCCCGCCCGGCCCGTGGCGACGGGACCGCTACCGGGCTGAACGCGGGGCGGCCCGGAAGAATCAGCCCGAGCCGACGAAGACGACGAGCAGCAGCCACACCACCGGAGCGGTCGGCAGCAACGAGTCGAGGCGGTCCATGATGCCGCCGTGGCCGGGCAGCAGCTTGCCCATGTCCTTGATGCCGAGGTCCCGCTTGATCATGGACTCGCCCAGGTCGCCCAGGGTGGCGCTGACGGCCACGGCGAGGCCCAGCAGCAGCCCCTGCCACCACCGGCCGTCGTCGATCAGGAACTCCATGGACAGAGCGCCCGCGACCATGGCGAAGCTGATCGCGCCGGCCAGGCCCTCACGGGTCTTGCCGGGGCTGATGCGGGGAGCGAGCTTGTGCGTGCCGAAGCGCCAGCCGACGGCGTAGGCACCGGTGTCGCTGATCACCGTGAGGAGCAGGAAGACGAACACCCGCCAGGGGCCGTCGCCCGCCGCGAGCATCATCACCACGAACGTGGCCAGGAACGGCACATAGAACGCGGCGAAGACCCCCGCCGTCACGTCGCGGAGGTAGTTCTCCGGTGGCTCCGTCATCCGCCACACCAGGACGGCGAGTGTGGTGAGCGCCATCGCCACCCACGCGCCCTCGGCGCCGCGCACATAGCCCGCGACGACCATGGCGGCGCCGCCGACGGCGAGCGGCACCAGCGGAGCCCTGATCTCCTTGCGCTCGGCAAGGCGCGAGGTGAGCTCCCACAGGCCCACCACGACCGCCGCGGCGACGACGCCCACGAAGACGGCCTTGACGATGAAGAGCGAGGCGATGATGACGACGCCGAGCCCGACGCCGACCCCTATCGCGGCGCGCAGATTGCGCCCCGCGCTCTTCTTCGCCCGGCCGCCGTTCCCACCCGCCGCCGAGGGCTGGGGCGTGGAACGGTCGGGCCGGGCGGAGTGCCGTTCCGGTTCGGGGGCGTCGTCGCGGAACAAGGGGCCGCCCATCCGGGTGCCCACCTCATCCTCGCCTCCCCAGGAACCGGTATGTGGCGAGGGCCCCCAAGAAGAGTCGTTCACGGAGTTTCGCCTCGCGTTTTCGTCCGGTCCGGGTCGGTCGGATGGATGGTCGGTTGGATGGGTGGCTCAGCCGCGGGCGTGCCGGGCCGAGGAGCGTATCCGGCGGTGCGCCGGATCAGACCTCCAGCAGCTCGGCTTCCTTGTGCTTGAGCAGCTCGTCGACCTGCGCCACGTACTTGTGGGTCGTGTCGTCGAGTTCCTTCTCCGCGCGGCGCACCTCGTCCTCGCCCGTCTCGCCGTCCTTGACGAGCTTGTCGAGGGTCTCCTTGGCCTTGCGGCGCACGCTGCGGATCGAGATCCGCGCGTCCTCCGCCTTGCCGCGGGCGACCTTGATGTACTCCTTGCGCCGCTCCTCGGTGAGCTGCGGGAAGACCACCCGGATGATACGGCCGTCGTTGGTCGGGTTGACACCCAGGTCCGAGTCCCGGATCGCCTGCTCGATGTTGCGCAGCGCCGAGTTGTCGAACGGGGTGATGACGGCCATCCGCGCCTCGGGCACCGCGAAGGAGGCGAGCTGGTTGATCGGGGTCGCGGCGCCGTAGTAGTCCGCCACGATCTTGTTGAACATCGCCGGGTGGGCACGACCGGTGCGGATCGCGGCGAAGTCCTCCTTGGCGACCACGACGGCCTTCTCCATCTTCTCCTCGGCTTCGAGGAGGGTCTCTTCAATCACCATGTGCTCCTGGTATTCAGAAGGCAGAGCCTCGGCCCTTGCGCGCGTCTTTCCTGCACGGTGTCCGACCGGCAGCGTCTTGTCCATCCCCGTTCCGGGCGGATCGCCGGCCGGGTGGCGGCCGGCGGCGTCCGTCAGCGGGCGCCCGTGTCGTTGACGAGCGTGCCGATCTTCTCACCCTTCACGGCCCGCGCGATGTTGCCCTCCGCGAGCAGCTCGAAGACGAGGATCGGGAGCTTGTTGTCCTGGCACAGCGTGATCGCCGTCAGGTCCGCGACGCGCAGGTCGCGGGCGATGACGTCGGAGTACTCCAGGGCGTCGAACATCACCGCGTCAGGGTTCGAGCGGGGGTCGGCGTCGTAGACGCCGTCGACTCCGTTCTTGCCCATCAGCAGCGCCTCGGCGTGGATCTCCAGGGCGCGCTGCGCGGCGGTGGTGTCGGTGGAGAAGTACGGCATGCCCATACCGGCGCCGAAGATCACCACACGGCCCTTCTCCAGGTGGCGCACGGCGCGCAGCGGGATGTAGGGCTCGGCGACCTGGCCCATGGTGATCGCCGTCTGCACCCGCGACTGGATGCCCTCCTTCTCCAGGAAGTCCTGGAGGGCGAGGCAGTTCATGACCGTGCCGAGCATGCCCATGTAGTCGGACCGGGCCCGGTCCATGCCCCGCTGCTGGAGCTGGGCGCCGCGGAAGAAGTTGCCGCCGCCGATGACGACGGCGATCTCGTAACCGTCGCGGACGACCGCGGCGATCTCGCGGGCCATCGTGTGCACGACGTCGGGGTCGACTCCGAGCCCCCCTCCGCCGGCGAAGGCCTCGCCGGAGAGCTTGAGCAGGTACCGGCCCTTGTGCGTGCCGGCGGCGGTGGGTGCCTTGTCGGCGTCCTGTTCCATGGAGATCTCCTCGTGCACGTACGAAGAAGGCCATTGCCGAGGGTCCGTGATGGTTCCCTGCGGGCAATGGCCTCCTCGTCACAACTGCGGCCTGCCGGTGAGCGGCCGGCTGCGTACGACCCTAGCGGGGCCGTCGGTCAAACGCTTGCGCGACTGGTCGCTCAGACGCCGACGCGGAAGCGGGCGAAGCGCTTCAGCGAGACGCCGGCCTCGTCGAGCACCTTCTGGACGGACTTCTTGTTGTCCTTGGCGAAGGCCTGCTCGAGGACGACGTTCTCCTTGAAGAAGCCGTTGACGCGACCCTCGACGATCTTCGTCAGGGCGGCCTCGGGCTTGCCCTCCTCGCGGGCGGTGGCCTCGGCGACGCGACGCTCGTTCTCGACGGTCTCGGCCGGCACCTCCTCGCGGGACAGGAAGGTGGGGGCGAAGGCGGCGATGTGCTGCGCGACGTCCTTGGCGACCTGGGCGTTCTCCTTGTCCAGCTCGACCAGGACACCGACCTGCGGGGGCAGGTCCGGGCTGGTGCGGTGCAGGTAGGAGGCGACGTAGCCGTCGGTGAACTGCGCGAAGCGGTCCAGGACGATCTTCTCGCCGAGGGTGGCGTTGGCCTCGTCGACGTAGGCCTGGACGGTCTGGCCGTCCTTGATCTCGGAGGCGAGCAGCGCCTCCAGGTCGGCCGGCTTGCTGGCGGCGACGTGGGCGGCGATCGCGTCGGCGGCGGCGATGAACTTGTCGCCCTTGGCGACGAAGTCGGTCTCGCACTTGAGCTCGACGAGGACACCCTCGCTGTTGTCACCGGCGATCAGGGACACGACGGCGCCGTTGGACGCGGAGCGGCCCTCGCGCTTGGTGACGCCCTTCTGGCCCTTGACGCGGAGGATCTCGACGGCCTTGTCCAGGTCGCCCTCGGCCTCCTCGAGCGCCTTCTTGCAGTCCATCATGCCCGCGGCGGTGAGCTCGCGGAGCTTCTTGACGTCGGCGGCGGTGAAGTTCGCCATGGTCTGTCAGTCTCTCTTCGGAAGTCGGTGAATCCGGTGAGCGGTGGTTCTACGGACGAACGGCGGGGGCCGGAGCCCCCGCCGTCCTCACACGCATCGGAAGGCGGGCTGAGGCTCAGGCCTGCTCGGCGTCGGCGGCGGGCGCCTCGGCCGCGGCCGGAGCCTCGGCCTCGACAGCGGCCTCCGCCGGAGCGGTCTCAGCGGCGGTCTCAGCGGCGGCCTCGGCCGGAGCGGCCTCGGCAGCGGTCTCCTCGGCCTTCGCCTTGTCGCCCTCGAGCAGCTCGCGCTCCCAGGCGGCCAGCGGCTCACCCTCGGCCTTGTCACCGGCGGAGGCGGCACCGGAGCGGGAGATGAGGCCCTCGGCGACGGCGTCGGCGATCACACGGGTCAGCAGGGTGACGGAGCGGATCGCGTCGTCGTTGCCCGGGATCTTGTAGTCGACCTCGTCGGGGTCGCAGTTGGTGTCGAGGATCGCGACGACCGGGATGCGCAGCTTGCGCGCCTCACCGACGGCGATGTGCTCCTTCTTGGTGTCCACGATCCAGACGGCGCTCGGCACCTTCTGCATCTCGCGGATGCCGCCCAGGGTCTTCTCCAGCTTCTCCTTCTCACGGGAGAGGACCAGGAGCTCCTTCTTGGTGAGGCCGGAGGCGGCCACGTCCTCGAAGTCGATCTCCTCGAGCTCCTTCAGGCGCTGCAGGCGCTTGTAGACGGTCGAGAAGTTGGTGAGCATGCCGCCCAGCCAGCGCTGGTTCACGTAGGGCATGCCGACGCGGGTCGCCTGCTCGGCGATGGCCTCCTGGGCCTGCTTCTTCGTACCGACGAAGAGGATGGTGCCGCCGTGCGCGACGGTCTCCTTGACGAACTCGTAGGCGCGGTCGATGTACGACAGCGACTGGAGCAGGTCGATGATGTAGATGCCGTTGCGCTCGGTGAAGATGAAGCGCTTCATCTTCGGGTTCCAGCGGCGGGTCTGGTGCCCGAAGTGGACGCCGCTTTCCAGCAGCTCCCGCATCGTGACGACGGCCATGGCCGTACTCCTAGGGGTACTCGGTTTTCGCGGTCGCCGGACGGCGGCCGCGCCTGACGCCCCGAACGCGCCGTGCCACAAGGGACCGAGGAGCGCGTCCACCGCTCGCTGTAGGGCGGTGGCGGGGCGTGCGAAGTCGACCCGGTGACCCGGATCGCCATGGAAAGTGTACGGGACCGCCGGAGCGGCGGGCGACATCGCGCCTGGGGGCGGGGGCCGTCCGGGGTTGTCCACAGGCCGGCTCCATGATCGTCCGGAAGTGGCGGGAGGCATCACCGTTGGAGGATGAGGACATATGTGGCGGTGGTGTTGACGGTACTGACGTGGCTCGGGGGGCTCGCGCGCCCGGTGGAGGCCTCCGTCCGGATGTCGGTCGTCCCGGTTGTTCCGGTCGTCCCGGCCGGTGGGGGCCCGGACCGGGCCTGGCCCGTGGCGCCGGGCGACGGGGGGCGGCGGCCGGTCGTGGAGCGGGGGTTCGATCCGCCGGCGGTTCCGTGGGCGAGGGGCCACCGAGGGGTGGACCTGCGCGCGGGACCCGGCGCACCGGTGCGCGCGGCGGCGCCCGGGAGGGTGTCGTACGCCGGGCGCGTGGCGGGGCGCGGAGTGGTCGCGATCGAACTCGACGGCGGCCTGCGCATCACCTACCAGCCGGTTCGGGCGTCCGTCGCGGTGGGCGACGAGGTCGGCGCGGGGCAGGTGGTCGGGGCGCTCGACGCAGGCCCGTGGCACTGCCGGGACGGCTGCCTGCACTGGGGGCTGCTGCGCGGGGACGTCTACCTCGACCCGCTGTCGCTGCTTCCGCTCGCCATGCTGCGCGGGGGGCCTTCGCGGCTGCTGCCGGTCTTCGGGGTGCCCCTGCCGGAGGGGGCGGACGGGGTGGTGGCCTCCCCCCGGGTCAGCCGAGCACCCCGCGCAGGGCCATGGTGACGGCCGCGTCGGCGATGGTGGCCGGCTCCTCGGCGGCGCCGAGCTCGATCCGGCGGACGGCGGAGTCGACGACGCCCTGGAGCAGCATCGCGGTCAGCCTCGGCTCGTGGTGGCCGAGCGCGGCGAGCGCCTCGACGACCATGGCGATCAGTCCGCCGTGGGCGGCGCGGATCTTCTCGCGGGCGCTCGTGTCGAGTTCACCCGCGGAGATCGCGACGACGGCCCGGTGCCTGCGGTCACCGACGAGCGCGAGCTGGCTGCGGACGTAGGCCTCGATCTTGGCCTCGGCGGACGGGGCGGCCTCCATGGCCGCCTCGACCTCGGCCGCCCAGACGGGGAAGTCGACGGCGCACAGCTCCTCGACGACGGCGGCCCGGGAGCGGAAGTACTCGTAGACGGAGGACCGGGCCAGCCCGGTACGCTCCGCCAGCGCGGGGAAGGTCAGGGCCTCCGTCCCGCCCTCGGAGAGCAGACTGCGGGCGGCGTCCAGCAGGGCGTCGCGCTGCATCGACCGGTGCTCGGCCACCGAGGCCGCTCGAATCTTGGGCACCTCACCACTGTACGGAAGTGGCGTGCCCGCCGGGCGCACCCGTCGGCAAAGCGGCGTCAACGGCCGACGTCGGCCAGTTTCGCGCGCAGTTGCAGAACGGATTTGGTGTGGATCTGGCTGACCCTGCTCTCGGTGACCCCGAGCACCTGGCCGATCTCGGCGAGGGTGAGCCCCTCGTAGTAGTAGAGGGTGACCACGGTCTTCTCGCGCTCGGGCAGCGTGTTGACGGCCCTGGCGAGCAGCCGGCGCAGCTCGCGGTCCTCGGCGACCTCGACGGGGTTGTCGGCGCCGGTGTCCTCCAGGGTGTCGACCAGGGTGAGCCGGTCGCCACCGTCGGTGCCCGCGTGGAGCAGCTCCTCCAGGGCGACGACGTTGGCGAGGGAGAGCTGACTGAAGACTCCGTGCAGCTCCTCCAGGGCGATGCCCATCTCGGCGGCGACCTCCGACTCGCTCGGGGTGCGCCGCAGGGAGGCCTCGAGGGTGGCGTAGGCGCGCTCGACGGCACGGGCCTTCTGGCGCACCGAGCGCGGGATCCAGTCCAGGGCGCGCAGCTCGTCGATCATCGCCCCGCGGATCCGGGTGATCGCGTACGTCTCGAACTTGATCGCGCGTTCCGGGTCGAACTTCTCGATGGCGTCGATGAGCCCGAAGACCCCGGAGGAGACGAAGTCCGCCTGTTCCACGTTTGCGGGCAGGCCGACGCTCACGCGTCCCGCCACGTACTTCACCAGGGGCGAGTAGTGCAGGATCAGCTGCTCGCGCAGACGCGCGTCCCCCGTGGCCTTGTAGGTCCGCCACAGCGCGTCGAGCGAGGTGGGGGCGGGCGGGCGGGGGTTTCCGGTGACGGCGGTCGCCGCCGTGCTGCCTTCGTGCCCGGGAGTGTGCCGGTGCATGCGTCGATCTGAGCCGTTCTGCGTTGACCTGAGGGACGGGCGGGACTCGAACCTCCTTGAGCGTAGCGTGACGGGGCCGTCGCTCAGGGCGACGTTCGGGCGTCCCCATAACCTCGCCATCCAGGGGATCCCAGGTCAAGAACCGTCCTGTCACCTGATGGTGTGTTCACCGGGAGAGCGTGTCGGCTTGGCCGCCTCCCCCCGACGTGGGAGCCGTCGCACCGCCGTGCGCCAACTTCCAGCGCGGTCCGTCGCGTTCGACGAAGCCGAGGGCGTGCAGCTCATGAAGCCTGGTGACGGTGTCGTCGGGGGTGCCGCCCGCGGCGACCGCGAGCTCCTCGTGGCGGACCCCGCCTCGGGCGGGCAGGGCCTCCAGCACCCGGGCGGTCGCCGGCGGCAGCAGGTCCCGCGGCAGGACGGGACCGCGGCGCTCGGGCGCGAGGTCCTCGCCGATGCGTCCGACGAGTTCGATGACGTCTGCCGCGCCGGTGACCAGGACCCCGTCGGCGCGCAGCAGCTCGTGGACCCCGCGGGACAGCGACGAGGTGCAGGGGCCGGGCACACCCATGACGAAACGCCCCAGCTTGCGGGCCCGGCGGGCGGTGATCAGGGAGCCGCTGCGGTACTGGGCCTCGATCACGACGGTGCCCCGGGTCAGTGCCGCGATCACGCGGTTGCGGAGCACGAAGCGGCTGCGGGTGGGGTGCGATCCGGGCGGCAATTCACCGATGAGCAGGCCCTGTTCGGCGATGCGTCCGATCAACTCGGCATGACCCGGCGGATATGCCACGTCGACCCCGGAGGCGACGACCCCCACGGTCGCGCCCGTCACGGACAGCGCGCCGCGGTGTGCGGCGCCGTCGATGCCGTAGGCGGCCCCGGAGACGGTGACCCAGCCGGCCTCCGCCAGGTCCGCGCCCAGGGACGCCGCCATGTGGGAGCCGTAGTCGGTGCACGCCCGGGCGCCCACGACGGCGACCGACCGCAGAGCCCACATCCTCAGCGAGGCGCCGCCGCGCACCCAGAGCCCGTAGGGTCGCTCGGTGCCCAGGTCGTCGAGCTGCCGCGGCCAGTCCGGGTCCCCGGGGCACACGAAGCGGGTGCCCGTGGCCCTGGCCGCCGCCAGGTCCCGTTCCGGCTGCGCCCTGCGGGCCCGCAGGGCGTACCCGGCCGTCCGCTGCCGCCCCGCGCCGGGCAGCTCTTCTCCGGCGGTGAGCGCCCGTACGGTCTCGACGGGGCCGAATTCGCGCAGCCAGGTGCCGACCAGCCCGTCGCCGGGGTCGGCGATCCGCGTCACGGTGGCCCGGGCCAGTCGCTCCCCGGGCGTCGGGGGCGGCTCCTCCTCCGGGTCGGGCCCGGCGTCGTCGTCCATGCCGGGCGGCGTCTGCGTCATCGCTGGCCTCCCGTCGCCACCGCCATGCCGCGACGCACACCCGTGCGCAGCTCCAGGGCGCGCTCCATGTCGACGCCGGCCGGCCGGTCGCGGCCGGCGAGGTCGGCGACCGTCCAGGCCACCCGCAGGACCCTGTCGAGCCCCCGCGCGGTGAGCAGTCCGCGCTCCATGTCCCGTTCGGCGGAGCGCAGGGCCCCGGGCGCCACCGCCCAGCGGGTGCGCAGTTCGTGGCCGGGGACCTGGCTGTTGAGCCGCCACGGCGTGTCCGTGTACCGGGCGGCGGCGCGCTCGCGGGCCTCCCGCACCCGCGAGGCGACCACCGCGGTGGTCTCGGCGGAGCCGACGCCGCCGATCAGCTCGGAGCGGCTGACTGCCTCCACGTCCACCCGCAGGTCGACCCGGTCCAGGAGCGGCCCGGACAGCCGCCCCTGGTAGCGGCGGATCATGCTCGGCGTGCAGTCGCACATACCGCCGGGTGAGCCGTACCGCCCGCAGGGACAGGGGTTGGCGGCGAGGACGAGCAGGAACCGTGCGGGAAGTCGGACGACTCCGGCAGCCCTGGCGATCACCACGTGCCCGGACTCCAGGGGCTGACGCAGTGCGTCGAGGGCCTGACCGCTGAATTCGGGTGCTTCGTCCAGGGTCGAGACGTGTAAAACAGGTGGCTACGCCACGTGAGAAGCGGGGACTATGCCGCGGCGGCGGCCCACGGGTCCGGCTCCCACAGCGGGTGCACGGTGACCGTGTGCTTCCCGCTTCCTTCCTTTCCCCTTATACCGCGGGCGCCTCGCGTGATGACGACGCGGCGGACGAGCTGCCGGAGCAGCGCGTTCTTCTCCTGGGCGTCGAGGGCGTCCCACAGGTCGAGCAGGTGGCCGATGACCGGGCGGAAGTCCTCGCGGACGGGCGCGGCCTCGACGGCGGCGGCCTGCTCCAGGGCGGCCGTGACGTCGGCCTGTTGCGCGAGCAGGCGGCCGCGGGCCTGCTCGAACACCCCTGCCGGGTACGCGTCCGGGTTGAGGGCGCGGTCCGCGGCGAGGTTGGCCAGACCTGTTTCAATGCGGGTGCGCTCCGCCTGTAGGCGCGAGCGTTCCCGGGCGGCGCGGTCCCGGTCGGCGGCGGCCCGGTCGGCGGCGGGGCGCGGTGCGGCCGGGGCCGCGTCGATGCCGGCCGCGTGCTCACGGCGGAGCCACGTCAACACTTCCTCTTCGACGATGAAGCGTTGTACCCACACGCCCCACGCGCACACGGTGCCGCCGGCGCGGTTGTACATCCCGCACGCGTAGGCGTACCCGTAGATACGGCCTCCGGCGCGGTTCGCCGACATGGCCCCGCAGTCGCTCCGACATGAGCCGCAGCGCACGAATCCGGTGAGCGGGTAGACCGGGTTCCGGGCCCGCGGCGACATGCGGCGACGCTGCTCGACGTGGTCGAGGAACTTCTCCCATGCCTCCGGGGTGATGATCGCTTCGTGCGCCCCGTCGATGTACGTCCACTGGGTACAGGTGCCGCCGTTGCCCGTGTAGTCGCACTTACAGGCAGGGTCGTGGATGCGGAGGAGTCCGGCAGCGAAGCCAGAGAGCATGTACCGGCGGAGGCTGTCCGCTTTCCACATGGTGCCGACGCCGGTCCGGTAGCCAAGCCTGTTGAGCCATCCGGCGAGGCTGCCGTATCCGGCGTCGCCCCGGGCGCCTAGCTTCCGCTCGAACAGGGTCTCGATGTCCTTGCGGGCGGCCTCGTCGACCTCGTACCGCTCCTCTTGGATCGTCCACTGTCCGGGCCGGGCCGGGTCAGGGATGCGGCGCGGGTGCCAGATGTAGCCGAGCCGCTTGCCTCCGGTGGCCGGTATGCCGTGGGCCCGGCGCCACTGGTGCGCCTCTTTCCACTGCTCTCCGGCGCGGTCGCTCTCGAACACGGCCAGGTCGAACAAGATCCGCCGGTTGAACTTGCCGACGGCAGTGCGGGCGTCGATCTCTTCCGTCGCAGATTCGAGCTGTCCGCCGGCGTGCTCCAGGCGGGCGAGGTTGACGGCGATCCCGACGTCATTGCGGCCGAAGCGCGAGTATTTCCATACGGCGATGCCGACGGCCTCGCGGCCCTCGATCCGCTCGATGCCGCGCATGATCTTGCGCCGAAAGTTCCGGCCGGTCGCGTCGAGGTCTTCGATCCAGTCGATGATGCGGCGGCCGGTGCGCCGCGCCCACGCCTCGATGGCGGTTTTCTGTAGATCGGGGCTGATCTTCTCCTCTCGCCACGTGCTGACTCTGATGTAGCCGAGCCACGGTTCCAGGCCGCCAAAGGTGGCGGGTGCTTCCGCTGGGGTCACTAGCCGTGTGCCTTCCGTCGCGGGTGCTGTCGGTCCGGGCGACGCAGTTCGATCACGTCGCCCGTGGCCTGCCCGGTCTCCGGCGGCCGGCCTGGTCCGGTCGGCGCGCTGTGTTGGTCGAGCAGGCCGCGGGCGACGTGATCGAGGGCTTGCCGGTATCCGGCGGTGTGCGCTTCGGCGAGGCGGGCGGCGTCGGCGGTCTCGATGCGGGTGAAGGCACGGATGACAAGGAGGGGCGCCGCGACGATGAGGAGCGCTATGCCAGCGCGGCGCAGGGTGTCTTGTGTGCCGAAGATGCCGAGGGTGGCGGCGGCGCCCCCGATGGCGAGGAGGGTTTGCGGTCCCGCTGTGACGAGTAGGCGCGAGGGTGCGATCACTTGGGTTGTGCTCCGGGTTGTGGGTCTGCGCCGCGCCTTCCGTCGTTGGGGCGTGGGGTGCGTTGCAGCGTCTCTGTCATGTTGATGAACAGGCGGCGGGCCTGTGGGTCCGTGATGCCGAGTTCTGCGGCAGCATCTTCGGGTGTGATGCGGCGCGGTCCGGTGTCTGGGGCGCGGACGGCCCCTAGTTCCTCTTCGCTGAGGACGCCGGCGCGGACGAGGATTTCCCCGAGCGGCACGCCGAGGGCGGCGGCCAGGCGGGCGAGGACGTCAGTGTCCGTGACCGGTTCGGCGCGCAGGAGGCGACCGACGGTGGAGGGGCTGAGGCCGGAGTCTTCGGCGAATCGGCTCTTGCCGCCGCTGCGCGGGCCTGTGAGGTCGTAGCCGCGGGCGGTGAGCCTCGTATGAAGCCACTCGGCGAACGCATGGGCGCTGTCGCGCTTTCTGTTTGTCATGCGTGAAATATAGCGCCGAGCTATCAGCCTTGACAGACCGCGGACATATTCGGTCGCTGCACACCATCACTCCCCACCCCCATGCGCTAGATGGCGTTCGAACGTTCTTTCTAATAATCGCCCACCTGGCCAGCCCCCTTTTTGCACCCAAAGCGGGTGAACCATGCCAGAACCTCTCTCGACAAGTCTTTTGCCTGTGCGGCAAGTTACGGACAAGTTCGGACATCTCCCCCGCCTTGTGAAGAGATAAGCGCTCGCCGTGAACGACGAGTGAAGCCGCTGTGAATCTGTTGCAAAGTGCCAGCTCAGGACGAAAACGGAACCTAACTTTCCCTCCAGATAGAAAGCTGCTACTTTCTGGTCAGGCAGATCCGCATCAGAGCAGATCTGACCGGAAAGGACTGCGCACCCATGTACGACCGCACCATCCTGATCACCGCCGCGCACGCCGCCGGGATCGAGAACAGCCACCAGCTCGCCCAGGCCGCCGGGGTGTCCGTCCCGACCGCATGGCGCGTCTGGACCGGCCGCACCTCCCCCCGCTTCCCCATCGCCGCCCGCATCGCCGCCGCCGTGAACATCTCCATCACGGACGTGTACGGCACCGCCGCAGCATGACCGGCACCCGCGACCGCGCCGTCTGCTACGCGAACGCCCGCGCCGTCCTCGACGCCGCCCGCGACCGCCTCGCTCGCGACCGCGCCGCCGGCCGACTCACCCCGCAACAGCTCGCGATCCTCGACCGCGCCGAGCATCGCGCCAACCACCGCGCCGCCGCCGCCTGATCGCTCCCCGGACCTCACCCGGACAACCGCGCCAAGGACCCACCGTGGGCACGCACAACCCGACCGACCTCGACGACCTGGCCCGCGACTACCGCGACGGCCGCCGCGACCGCGCCGACCTCGTCGACATCGCCGCCGCCTCGCCCCTCGCCGTCGGCACCGCCGCACTCCTCGTCGGTACCTACCTCCGCGACGAGGACACCACCGACGCCCTGCTCCGCGACCTGGCCGACGCCGCCGACCGCCACGAGCACATGCGCGCCGACCACCGCGCCACGGACTACGGCCGCGACTACGCGAACGCCGCGCTCGACGCCGCACGCCTCGCCCTGACCACGCACCTCACGAACGGATACGCCGCATGACCACCGCCGCCGCCCCCGCACCCACCCAGTACGTTCCCGCCCCGCCCGGCGTCGCCGACGAGGTCCCGCGCGTGTTCGCCGCCATCGCCGGAGTCATGGCCGACGCGATGCCCGTCGGGAAGAACCAGCGCAACACCCAGCAGAACTACCAGTTCCGCGGCATCGACGACGTCATGTCCGCCATGGCCGGGCCCATGCGGAAGCACAGCCTGTTCATCCTGCCCGTCATCGCCGACCACGTCGCCGAACGACGGGGCGAGAAGATGACGCACGTCCGCATCACCATGCGGTACCACGTGTACGGCCCTGCGGGTGACTGCCTCATAGCCGAAGTGCCCGGCGAGGCGAGCGATTTCGCCGACAAGGCCACCAACAAGGCACAGAGCGCGGCCCTTAAGTACCTCCTGTTCACCCTGTTCATGCTGCCCGTCGACGGCCGCAGCATCGACGACGGCGACCGGCACCACCCCGTCCCCGAAGCGCACATCGCGGAGGACAAGGCCCGCCAGGCCGACAAGCAGCAGCGCCGCCAGCGCCAGCAGCAGCCGCAGCGCAGCAACCGCGCCGAGGGTGGCCAGTGGGAGCAGCCCGCCCAGCAGCCGCAGCAGCAGCAGGCCCGCCGCGACTACCTCGCCGAGGCCCGCAAGGCCCCCGGCCCCGATCAGTTCGCCGCCGTGCGGGCGGCCGCCGTCGCGGCCGGCGCTCCGGACGACTACCTCGGCCAGCTCGACGCCGTCGCCGCCGAGAAGCAGCGCGCCGCTAAGGCGCAGCAGCCGCCGCGCCAGCAGCAGGCCGGACCGGCGCCCGTCGCCGAGGAGGACCGGACCCAGCAGGCTGCGCAGGCCGCCGAGGAACGGCTCCGGATCGCCGCGTCCCGCGCCCACCTCGCGACCGTTGACGCCGATTTCCAGAGCGTCTACGGCGTGCCGATCGAGCAGGCCACCGCGCAGCAGCTCAACACGTTCGCCGACCGCATCAAGGCCGCCGGAGGTGCGAAGTGACCACCGTCGCCAAGAAGCCCCAGGCACCCGACCCCGCGTACCTCGCGGCCGTCCTCCGCCGCCGACAGGCGATGCGTGCCCAGCTCGACGAGGCCGAGGCCCTGTTCGCCGTCGCCGACACCGAGGCCGCCGCCCTGCTCGCCCAGCAGTACGAGGCGACCCGCTCGACGAAGTCGGACATCACGCTCCCCGACGACGAGACGAAGTTCGCCGCCGTGACCCGCGTGCCCGGCAGCGCCGCCGCCCAGGTTGAGGACCGCGGGGCGTTCGTCGCGTGGGTGCGCGACACCTACCCCGACCACTTCGACTACCGGATCATCCCGGCCCGGACAGAGACGTTCGTGACCGAGGAGTTCGAGGCCGCCGTCCTCGACGCCCTCACGGCCGCCAACTCGACCGAGTACGCCGACCCGGATACGGGCCTCGTCCACCAGGTCCCCGGCGTGCGGATGCGCGCCAACCGCCGCCCCTACTTCCGGTGGAGCTTCACCCGCAAGAGCAAGGGGCAGCCGCTCACCGGTCAGGAGTTGGCCCTCGACGCGATCGAGGCCGCGCGACTGGACATCCGCACCGCGCCGGAACTGCCGGCCGCCGAGGTAGAGGTCCCGGTCGAGGTGATCGAGCAGTGATCGCCGTCCTCGCCCTGGCCGTCGTCGCCGCCGGATGGATCGCCGACCGCCTCACCGGCCGCCCCAGCCGCCGCCACCGCCGCCCGTAGCCACACCGCCCGCCCGGCCCCGCGCCGGGCGGGCCCCCGAACGGAGCACCACCGCGCCATGGCCCGGATACGCACCATCAAGCCCGAGTTTTTCACCTCCCTGACCATCGCCGACCTCTCGCCCGAGCAGCGCCTCACGTTCATCGGCCTGTGGACGCACGTCGACGACGAGGGCCGTTGCGTCGACGACGCCCGGCTCATCAAGGCCGCCGTCTGGCCGCTCGACGACCGCACCGCGGCCGACGTCGAGGCCGACCTCCGCGCACTCACTGATCACTCACTGATCACTCGGTACACGGTGAACGCCAAGCGGTACATGGCCGTCAACGGGTGGCGTGAGCACCAACGGATCAACCGCCCGACGCGCAGCCGCGTCCCGGCCCCCGACCAGGCCGATTCTGCCCCCGCCGAGCCCCCGACCAGCAGGGATGAGGACGAGCCGAGGACTCACGCACAACTCACTGAGGACTCACCCCAGGAAAGGAACAGGGAACAGGGAACAGGGAGCAGGGAACAGGGAGAACTACCGACGTCGGAGATCGCTCCGCGACCGTCCGACCCGGCGACCAATCGCGACGACGTCGAGCGCCTGTGTCACCACCTCGCCGACCGCATCGAGCGCAACGGCAGCCCCCGGCCGACGATCACGAAGGCCTGGCGCACCGCTGCCCGCCTCATGCTCGACCGCGACGGCCGCACCGAGGAGCAGGTACACGCCGCCATCAAGTGGTGCCAGGACTCCGAGTTCTGGCGGGCGAACATCCTCAACCTGCCGAAGCTCCGCGCCAAGTACGACACGTTGCGGCTCCAGGCCAGTCGCCCGGCGGCCGGCGGGAACGTCGTCCCCCTCGCCGCCCGCCCCTCGACCACCGATCAGCGGGTAGCCGAAGGCCTCGCCCTGGCCGCCCGCCTCCGCGCCCAGGAGGCCCAGTGAACCCCGCGGACGCCGCCGAGCTGCTGACGCTCGCCGCCGCTTTCGACCGCCGCACCATAGGCGAGGCCGACGCCCTCGCGTGGGGCGCCGCACTCCACGCCGTCCCGTTCGACCAGGACGCCCGCGACGCCGTCGCCCGCCACTACGCCGACACCGACCGATGGATCACCCCCGCCCACGTGATCCAGCAGCGCACGAAGATCCGCGCCGCCCGCATCGCCGAAGCGAACGTGTTCGACGAGGGCCGCCCCGACGAGACGCCTGCCCAGTACCTCGCCCGCAAGCGCGCCATGAACGCCGCCATCGCAGACGGCCGGATCGCCTGGCAGACCGTCCGCCAAGCCGTCGGCGCCGCCCCGGGCACCCTCGCCCTCACGGGCGGCCCGGCCCCCGCCGTCGCCGCGTTCGTCGCCCGCATGCCCGACCACGTCGCCGAAGCCCTCGGCCCGTACCGGCAGCGCCGCGCCCAGCGCGAAGCCCTCGCCGACGCCGGACTCCCCGACCCGCTCAACGTGCCCTGCCCGTACGCCCCGTGCCAGGCCCGCGTGAACGAGCCGTGCCGCGCCGGCCGAAAGCGCGCCCGACACCGCGCCGCACCCCACCCGTCCCGCCTCGACCTCGCGTCCGTCCCGAACGGATACGCCCGATGAGCGCCCCGGCCGCCGCCGTCGCCGTCATCCGCGCCGAACTCGAAGACGCGTACATCGCCGAGCTACTGAGCAGGCCCGGGAACGTGGCCCAGCGCGTCGTGAGGGCCCTCGAACGGTCCGGATGGACCATCGCCCCGACCGATCCCCAGAACGGCCCGCAGACGCCCGCGTAGCCCCTCGCAAGCCCAGTTGCCAAGAGTGAAAGGCCCTGGTCAGAGCCCCAATCTCCGTGTTAACTTTCTGCCTCGCGAGACATCAAGCCTCGCGAGGCAGAACGAACCGTGAGCCCCGCAGCTCAGCACCACCCAGGAGACCCGCGCCCATGCCCCCCGCCCGAGCAGCCGCCGAACGGTTCGCCGACAAGGTCGACCCCAACGGCCCCTGGTCGCTCTACAAGGGCGCCCCCGGACGCTGCGCCATCTGGACCGCAGCACCCCACAAACCCGCCGGAGCAGGCGAACACGGCGAGTTCTACGGATGGTTCCGGGCCGACGGCGGCCGCACCTACCTCGCCCACCGCTTCGCCTACCAACAGCAGCACGGCCCCATACCGGCCACCGCCGACGACGGCGACGGCATCGAACAGCGCGCCGTCCTCGACCACCGATGCCGCCGCCGCAACTGCGTCAACCCCGACCACCTCGAAGTGGTCACCGCCCGCACGAACACCCTCCGCGGCACCGCGCCGGCCGCCCGCAACGCCGCCAAGACGCGATGCGACTCCGGCCACTCCCTCACCGACCCGGCGAACGTCCGCATCGACACCCGCCGATCGAGCGGCCGCCCCTACCGCACATGCCGCACATGCGCCGACGCCCGCCAGCGCGCAGCCCGCACCACCCACACCACCGAAAGGCAGGCCGCCTAAGCCATGGCCGGAGAGACCACGCTCACCCTCGCCGGAAACCTCGTCGACGACCCCGAACTCCGATTCACCCCCGCCGGTCACGCCGTCGCCAAGTTCCGCGTAGCCAGCACCCCCCGCACGTTCGACAAGCAGACCAACGAATGGAAGGACGGCGACAGCCTGTTCCTGACCGTGTCGTGTTGGCGCAAGCTCGCCGAGAACGTCGCCGAATCCCTCAAGCGCGGCGCCCGCGTCATCGTCACCGGCCGCCTCACCCAGCGCAGCTACGACGACCGCGAAGGCGTCAAGCGCACCGTCTACGAGATCGAGGCCGACGACGTCGCCGCCTCCCTCCAGCGCGCGACCGCCCACATCACCAAGGCCGGACGCGACAACGGCGCCCAACAGCAGGCCCAGCAGTGGAGCAGCCAGCAGAACGAAGCATGGAACACCGGCCCCGGCTACTGACCGCCCGACCGGTCGCCCCTCGCCCCGCGCGCACGTACCCAGCACCCCAGGAGCACCCGACCATGCCCAAGATCACGTTCGTCGACACCCTGCCCGGCGGCGCCGCCCGCGGCCCCCGCCCGACCCTCGACCACGCCGACATAGCGACGCAGCTCGAAGCGCACTCGACTGAGTGGGGCAAGGTGGCGGCCGCGAAGACGCCGGCGGCCGCCTACAGCCTCGCGCAGCGCATCAAGACCGCCCATTTCCAGGCGTACGAGCCTGCCGGATCGTTCGAGGCCGCCGCCCGCACCATTCAGGCCCGCGGCGCCAAGCCGGAGTTTCACGTCTACACCCGCTACGTCGGATGACGGCCGCCGTCGCATCCGACCTTTACGCGCAGGCCCTTGCCGACGTCCGGGCGATCCGGCACCTCGGCACCTACGAGCCGCAGGCCGCCAAGCCCGCCAAGCTCCCGCCCACCCTCGGCCCCAAGTGCGGCAGCAACGCCGGATACCGGCAGCACCTCAACCGCGGCGAGACCGCGTGCGACGGATGCCGCGCCGCCCACGCCGAGGCCGGCCGCCGCGCAGGCCTCACCTAGCCCCGCCCCCTCGACCTCACCGAGACCAGGAGCACACCCCATGACGAAGACCGCCATTGCCACGCCCGACCGCCCCGACAACGACCGCCCCGCAGGCCTTGACGCCCTGCCCGCCCAAGTCGCCGACAACATCGGCACCGCACCGGCCGACGAAGACGGCGACCGCCTGGCCGTCGTCGACGGCCGCAACGCCCTGGCCTACGTCCTGATCAGCCCCGGCGACCAGCCCGGAACGGTCGAGGTCGAGGCCGGATCCCGCGGCCTCGCCAAGCCGGACGCCGCCCGCGTACTGCGCGAGGTCGCCCGCCAGTGGTCCCCCTCGCCGATCCCCGCCGCGCTGCGCGACGCCCTCGCCATCCCGTCGCCGTCCGACGACCGCGGCCCGGACGTCGTCCTCGACGCCATCGCCGCCGCGTTCGGCAAGGCCCGCACTGCCGACGACTGTGCGTTCACCCTCGCAACTGGACTCCCGTGCCCGAAGCACGGCGCGCCGGCCGCCGAGGCCGACACCAACGAGGAGCCCGAGCCGACCCCGGTCGAGGAGCCGCGCACCGTCGCCGACGCCGTCAGCGAGGCCCGCCAGGCCCTCGACTTCAACCACGGTCAGCACTCCCCCGCCCTGTCCACGCTCCGCGATGTGCTGCTCTCCGGCGACTACCGCACGCCGGACCAGGCCCTTGCCGTCGCGTACGTGATCCTCGGCGCCCACGCGCGGGAACTCGCCCGCCAGGTCGCCGACAAGTACGACAGCCACCGCGGCCGGTTCGGCGTCACCCGCTCGACCCGCGGACTCCTCACCGGTATCGGCAGCGTCCGCCGCCTGCTCGACGAGCACGCATCCGCCCTCGACGTGAACGCCACGTTCGCCGCCTCCCTCAAGTGACCACCGCCGCACTGCTCGCCGCGCTGCTGCTCGCCGTCGTCACGACGGCGGGCGGCAGCCGGTGCGACAACCCCCAGTGCTGCCCGCCCCACCAGGACCGCCCATGAGCAACACCACCGCGCCGCCGCCCGAGTGGCGCCGCGACCACCTGTTCCGCCAACCAGAGATGCCCCCGGCCCCCGACGACGAAGAGGACGACCAGTGACCGGCCGCCGCGAGCGTCGCCGCATCGCAACAGACCAGCGTGAGCAGCGTCGCGAGCGCATCCGGACACTGCTCGCTCGCGTTGACCGCGCCGCCGCCGGCCGTACACCCATCACCCCGGCCGAGGCCGCCGCACTGCGCGCTCTCATCGAGGGCGAGATATGCCACGCCGAGACACTGCGCGCCTCCGCGGCCGGGCAGCAGTCGACGACGGCGGCACTCCGGCAGCAGCTCGCCGCGGCCGAGGAGGCCATCCGCGAGGTCGAGGCCGACCGCGACGCCGCCACACAGCAGGTCACGCGGAACGGGGCGTGCGAGGGATGACCGACCAGAACTGGCGCGAGCAGGCGGCATGCCGTGATCACCCCGACCCCGATCTGTGGTTCCCCAAGCCCACCGACTACGCCCGCCAGCGCGCCGCCGTCCTCATCTGCCGCGCGTGCCCAGTACAGGCCGACTGCGACCAGTGGGCCGAGGACCACCGCATCCCTGACGGGATATGGGGCGGCCGATCCGTCGAGGACCGCCGTAACGCCCGACGCCGCGCCCGACGCGTTGCCCGCTACGCCCGCCAGCAGCAGGCCACCAACAACACCCCGGAGAACGACGCCGCATGAACGGAAACCGCCCCTTCGCCATCCTGCAATATGAGGCCACGCTCCCTACCGCAGCAGCGCGCGCCGCCGACGACCTGGCCGCCATCCGCGAGCAGTGGCCCGACCTACTCGCCGCCATCGACCGCGCGCCGGCCGCCGAGTGGCCCCCGCGTGAGTCCCGCGGATTCCTCGACCAGCACCCGGCCGACGGCGAACGCGCCAGGCCGCACCCCGACAACCGCGCGCCCCTGGTCATCCGGGAACACCCGGCGCCGCTCAACCTCAACGCGTTGGATGCCGCCGTCACAATCGAGCGCAGCATGTTCGAGCTCGCCGACAGCCTCGCAGCCGTCGTCCAGCGCGCCATCTACCGGCACCCCGCCCAGACCAGCAGCGGGCGCACCGTGGCCGCCGTCGATGTCCGCGACCGCGCCGACCCGCGCCGCTGGCACTACGCCGCGCCGACCTCGCCCGGCAGCCGACGGCACGGCTTGCAGTTCGCCGCCCTGTGGTGCGAGGGCCGCCTGCTCGGCGAGGACGTCGGCGACCTGTTCACGCCCGTGCCCGAGCACCTGCTCGACGAGGCCGCCGACACAGCGCGGCACGCCGTCGACCTGGTCGACCGCGCCCTCGGCCGGGACACCCGCACCACGACCCTCGACCCGTGCCCGTACTGCGGGGGCGACCTGGTCGCCCGGACCCGTACCGGGGGCGAGCCGTACGCGACCTGCTCGACAGGCGCGGCGTGCCCGGCGCCCGTCCTGCTCGACCGCGGCCGGCGGACGTGGCGGGGGCCCGACCTGGTCGGACTGTGGGCCGCCCTCGACGGCGCCCGACGGCGCCCAACAGCGCACGGCGTAGCGGAGACAAGGCGCGAGGGCGCAGTAAGAGCTGCGCCCCTCGGCGTCACCCACGGATGACCCATACGACGAGCGGGTAAAGCCCTCGCCCGACCATCGTCGCGAGGACCCGCAGGCCGAACCTACGAGCCTCCGCCACCGCCCACCTGGTTGTTCCTTCATCTGTAGCCCTCCCGAGAGAGGGGGCCCGAACTGCGCAGGTTCTGCGGGACATCGGGTGCGGGCCCCGGCGCGAGTGCGCCGGGGCGATCAGTGCGGGTTGCCGCCTCACCTACGCAAGCAGCCCCACCGAACATGCGGAGCCGTAGCTTTCAGATCCGATGGAAACATCCAGCGAGAGGTTCAGACTGCCGCTACCCCAATTCGTCGAGAGTTCCCTGCGGCCCCTCAGCCACGATGGCTCGAAATGCCTCGATCATGGCAGCTACTCCGGCGTTTGGAACGACCACCAGATCAGAACACTGAAAGAAGACGCCGCCACCATACTCGCCGGTTTCCCTCCATCGGTTCATCACCGTTTCGATCGCCCCCAGAGTCATGAAGCTTGCACTCCACCGGCTACCGTCAGGGAGTCGCAACTCGGCAGAGACGTTTTCAACTGTTTCCGCCCGGACATCAGCACTCAGCAGGAACAGCGCAGTGAATCCGGGTTCCCTGACGACATGGTAGATGTCGTCTTCCGCGATTTCGAAGTGATCATTTTCCATAGAGTTTCTTCAGCCTCGCTATCACATCGGACTCCAGCTTCTTATCCGGCTTTCCAACAAGTCGCACACCGTCGCCAGCCTGCACACCCAGGTACGCGACACCGACGAGGCCGAGGCGTTCATCGAGCAGGTCGCAGCCGAGCACAACCTCGCAGACCTGCGCGCCCTGCGCGTCGCCGCCAAGGCAGCAGCCGCCGCCACCCCGCGCGCCATCCGCCGCGCCGCCACCGACGGCATGAAGCCCCCGCGGATCGCCGACGAGCTCGGCCGCACGCCGTCGTACGTCTACCGGATCTTGCGCGAGCAGCAGGCCGCCGCCGGCGACCAGTAGCCCGCACAGCAGCGCGGGCCCGTCACGGCGACCTCACCGCCGGACGGGCCCAACCCGACCACGACTGGAGCAACCCAGCCATGACCAGCGCCCACCCTACGCCGCCCCCTGTCGGCCGTAACGCGTCCGTCCGCATCGTCGACGAGGACACCCGCGACGACCTCGCCATCCTCATGCGCCCCGGCGGCACCGCCTCCGACGCCATCCGCGCCGCGATCCGGCACATGGCTGACGCCTACCGCGCCGCGTGGGACTACGGCGACGTACCCGACGGCACAGCGCCCTGCATCATCTCCGTCCGGTACGCCCGACCCGATGGCACGCCGGCACCCATCCCCTCGTCACACCCGGCGCACCCGCAGGTCAGGGAGGCCGCAACCGACCGCAACACATGGCCAGTCCGACGCGTGTAAACCGCCCGTGCTCCTTGGCTGTATGGACCGCACGCCCCGTCGCGCCCCGTCTAGCACTCATCGGGCGGGGCGCCGTTGCATGTCACCTCTTGCCATTTGTCATGCGCAGGTGGATCATGGGCGCTTTGCCCGTCCGCTCGTTGCGATTGGGCAGTCTGTCGATCTGCCCGATTGGGGAACTATGCGTCGGCGATTCATGGGCCGCATGTGGGATTGGAGCGTGCGGCGGAAGGTTACGACGTATTCGATCGCGCAAGTAATGCTGCTGGGTGCGCTCCTGACCGCGGTCTCTATTGGGGGTATTGGCGTGTCAGTCCCCGGTTTGGTGGCGATTTGGTGCGGTCCGGCGCTGGGCGGACTTGTGGGGGTTTGGCGAGGAGCGAAGGATTCACTCGCCAAAGCTCAGGTCCGACAGGACGTAAGCTGAACGATGATCACACGCTCAGCGTGCTGGCTCGGCGCGGAAGGCTACCAACACGCGACATGTGGTCAGCCAACGTCGGGGGCCCGTTCCCCTTTGGCCCGGTCGAGACTGCGGGCGACTGAGATGACTCCTACTGGCATGATCAAGACGTAGACAAGCCCCGACCACGGCTGCGGGATCCAGGCTTGTGCTCCAGCAGCGAGAACTCCAAGGACCAGCATCCAGGCAACCAGCAGCGGACGCCGGGCGACATGACGCAGAACTCTTTTAAACCTGTGAGGCCTTGTCGGTGCTGCGTTCGCGTCACTCATGATTGAATTTTACCCTTACGCATCACGCTGGGTGCTCGATCGCTACTTCTTCGCGTCGACGAAGCCCCGACGACCGCACCGCAACGCCAGGCGCCTTGCCGGGAAGATCACTGTCTGGATTACTCGATCATCGACCCAGCCACATTCAGATCGGTGGCAGCCCCCTGCGGCTCCGTTTGTATCGACCCTTGTGTGCGGTTCGCGGCAGGACGCCCTCGCGGTAGCCCTTGATGACGTAGGCCCCCACGCCAACCAGCAGACCACCAGGGACTACGAAGACCGGCCAAGCTTCCGCGCCCACGAGCAGGCCTATGCCCATGACCAGCATTCCAGCGGGCAAGCACCAGGCCCAGGGGCTTGAGGCAGAAGACGCTGCCAGCCAGATAAAGAATGCACACAGCGCTACGACGGTCACAATGCCGAAGGCAGACGCTCCCTGAGCTGCTGACAGCTGCACCGATTCCACACGGCCTCCCTACGGCCTCTTGACCGATTCGCAGCACTCCCAAGCAGGGACACAGGGATACCTCATCGCGAAGGTCGATAGAGTCGCAATCCCGCAGTTATGCACCTTGCCTGGGTGGCGGGTCTCACTCCGATCCCTACAACCTATCAGTTGCACATCCGCGGCCCCCGAGCACCATGGTGACGTCCCCGGCGCCCCAACACAGATGCCATACCGAACGCCGTCGCTGTGGTGCACCCGGGATACGCCAAGTCGTGGGGCGTCAATGCCGACGATCAGCCGGCGGGGTGGTGGCTGGCCTTCCTTTGAGATACAGCGTGAGGCCGATGGCCGCCGCGAAGAGAATGGTCGCGGCAAGCGTGCCAGGAGAAGCATGGTCCCTATCGCTGGCGGCCATGCAGGCCGCACCTGCTACGCCAAGCAGGAACCGAGTAGCAGAGAGCCATTGGCGTCGCTTCACATCGACGACCGTTACGACGAGACAGAGAATGCCGAGCGCAGAGTAGACAACCGCGTGGATCCATTGAGCTGCTGACATCGGCGGATGATCTCACGCCGGTCTTGGGGCGGACTAGCCGTCTGTCAAGCCTGATGTCGTCCGGCGATCGAGCGTGAAGCGTGGCTTCCGGGGATCGCGGACCCTGCGAGACCCGGCCAGAGCACGACCCGCAACCTTTCAGTTGTACTTCCGGGCCGCCCCACACATCATGGGGGGCGTCTCCGGCGTGCCCGCACACACGCGCCGTCAGTAGACCGAACGCCCCGACCGCTCCGGCACCGTCGGGGTGTTTCGCATGCCCGGCCCGCGCGAGGAGGTGAGCCACCGTGGCACGCCCCATCGACGCCAAGGACCGCGCCGCCGTCAAGCGCATGCACACCGCCGGGAAGTCCCGCAACGACATCGCCCGCGCCATCAAGCGCAGCCCCTCGACCGTGTCGAAGATCGCCACCGAGTTGGGTCTCTCGTTCGACCGCGCCGCCGAGGTCGCCGCCGCGACCGCCGTCCGCAAAGCCGACCTTGCCCAGCGCCGCGCAGCGTTCGCCGAACGACTCCAGGACATCGCCGAACGCGAGGCCGACCGCCTCGAAGCACCCACGCTCTACTGGGAGTGGGGCGGCAAGGAGCACAAGTACGCCGAGAAGACCGCCGACCTGCCCATCCCGGCCGACCGCCGGGCGATCATGTCGACGATCGCCACTGCCGTTGACCGGTCGCTCAAGCTTGTGCCGCCGAAGGACGACGGGGCCGCCGAGTCCCGCAGCGTCATCGGCGACCTGATGGCGGGCCTCGCCCGCGACTACGCCGAGCGCCACGGCGGACCGCCGGCCGAGTTCGTCGCCGACGACCAGGGCGCCGAGGACGACGGCGATGCGTAGCGGCCTGGCCCTGTCGCCGAAGCAGGTAGACAGCATCGTCGAGGCGCGAGCGTTCCAGAACATCTGGGAGGGCAGCGTCCGGAGCGGGAAGACCATTGCGTCCCTGCTCCGGTGGCTCGACTTCGTCGCCGACCGCCCCGACGGCGGGGAACTGGTCATGGTCGGCCGGACCCGCGACAGCCTCGCCCGCAACGTGTTCGGCCCGCTCACCGATCCGACGATCTTCGGCAGCCTCACCCGGGATATCCACTACACCAACGGCGCGCCGACGGCGAACGTCCTCGGCCGCACCGTGCACACCCTCGGCGCCAACGACGCCCAGGCCGAGCCCAAGGTCCGCGGCCTCACGTGCGCCGGGGCTTATGTCGACGAGCTGACCACGCTCCCCAAGAGCTTTTACGACCAGCTCAACGCGCGCTGCTCGATCGAGGGCAGCGCCATCTTCGGGACGACCAACCCCGACAACCCGCAGCACTGGGCGAAACAGGAGTACCTACTCCGCCCCCGCGAGACGCGGCTCCGGTCGTGGCACTTCGTGATGGACGACAACCCGGGTCTCTCGGAGTCGTACAAGGCCCGGACCAAGGCCAGTTACCGCGGCCTGTTCTACAAGCGCAACGTCCTCGGTCTGTGGGTGATGGCCGAGGGCGCCATCTACGAGGCGTACGACGAGGCAACTCACGTCGTCGACACCCTGCCGGATATGCGCCGCTACTGGCTCGGGATGGATTACGGCACCGTCAACGCGACGTCCGTGATCCTCCTCGGCGAGGGCGTCGACGGCCGCATGTACGCGTGCGCCGAGTGGCGGCACGACAGCCGCAAGGCACAACGGCAGATGACCGACGCCCAGTACAGCGCCGCCATACGCAAGTGGCTCGCCGAGTGGCGGCACCCGAACGCGCCCGCCGGGGCGCCGGCCGGAGTCGTCCCCGAGTGGTCGTTCGTCGACCCCTCGGCCGCCTCGTTCATCACCCAGGCCTACGAGGACGGGTTCCCCAACCTGGCCAAGGCGACGAACGACGTCGTCGACGGCATCCGCTCCGTCGCGTCGCTGCTCGCCGCGGGCCTGCTCCGCATCCACCGATCGTGCCGCGGCCTGCTCGACGAGCTGCCCGGCTACGTGTGGGACGAGAAGGCCGCCGCGGCCGGGCAAGACAAGCCCGTCAAGGTCGCGGATCACTCCGTCGATGCACTGCGCTACGCCGTACACAGCACCGCCGAGGAGTGGCGGCACCTGCTCAGTCAGGTACAAGCACCTGACGACAGGCATTAACGAAGGCGATCCTGTCCCGGTTGAGCTGCGTAAACAGCTCCACCACCTCTTGCCACCGACTGTCCGTAGAAAGACCTTCTTCGCTATAGAGGCGCTTCAAAAGCCTATCGATTTCATAGATCGCACCAAATAGGGAACGTGCATGCGGGAACATCGCGTCCGGCCCAATGAGTTCGATCCTGGTCTTCAGGTCATAAAGGGCATGCAGGTCGCTTTCCAGAGCCCCCAACCGGTCTAGCCCTTCAGACAGGTCAGATGCAGATGGAAAATCCGAGAAAGACCCGCGTCCACTATGAGGGGTCATAGCAGCTAGGGCGCGTTGCATCTTTTCATGCAGTGACAGGAAGTCCAGATATACCTGTCTCCTTTCTTCTCGCAATCGATGCCCTAGCTCCACTTTGCCTTGGTCCCAAACCTGTCGGCGTGTCGCCAAGTACGTAAGGCAGGCCGTCCCCAAAGTGCCTATCACACCGACGCCAGCACCCAGTACGGCTGCGAGCCCTTGATCCATCCCTAGATCGTGCCGCACAGATCCCACAACTCACCAGCCCATACAGGAGGTGATGCCCGATGACACTGCCCCAGAGCGGCGCGGCATGGCCGCCGCCGCAGTGGTCCCCGATCTACGCGGAAATGCGCGTGAACGACGCTTGGTACTCCGGCGACCGCCGTCGCCTGGCCCGCGTGTACGGGCACCACGAGGAGCACCACGCCGAGCGCCGCCGCGGCCTATGGGGACGCCGCCAGGCGCACAGCCCGGGCCGCCGGGACCGGCGACTCCACATCCCCCTGGCCGGAGACATCGCGCAGACCAGCGCCGACCTGTTGTTCGCGGACATGCCCGCGATCACCGTCGCCGACTCGACGACCCGCGCCCGGCTGGAAACCCTGCTCGACGAGGGCCGCGTACAGCAGACCCTGTTGCAGGCCGCCGAGGAGGCCGCCGCCCTGTCCGGTGTGTTCCTCCGCGTCACGTGGGACAAGACCCTCGCGCAACGCCCCCTGCTCACGGCGATGCAGCCCGATCAGGCCGTGCCCGAGTTCGCGTTCGGCATGCTCCGCGCCGTGTCGTTCTGGCGCGAGTTGTCGGGCAGCACGCCCACGCAGACGTGGCGGCACATCGAGCGTCACGAGTCCGGCCGGATCGTCGAGGCCCTGTACGAGGGCACCGCCGACAGCATCGGCCGGCGCGTGCCGCTCACGGAGCACCCGGAGACCGCGCCGCTTATCGCCGCCCTGTCCGCGGAGGGCGACGGCGACAGCATCCTCACGGGGATTACCGACCTTACGGCCGCGTACGTACCGAACATGCTGCCCAACCGGCTGCACCGAGGGAGCCCGGTCGGACGGTCCGACTACAACGGCATTCACGACCTGTTCGACAGCCTCGACGAGACGTGGACGTCATGGATGCGGGACATCCGCCTCGCCCGCGGCCGCCTGATCGTCCCGGACGGGTACCTCCGCGACCAGGGCCCCGGCATGGGTGCAGCGTTCGACGAGGACCGCGAGGTCTGGCAGACGCTCAAGATGCCGCCCAACGCCGACGGCGGGATCACCCTGTCTCAGTTCGAGATCAGGGTCGACGAGCACCGCGCCACAGCGGAGGCCACCATCCGGCAGGCCGCGCAGACCGCCGGCTACTCCGCGAACTCGTTCGGCCTGGCCGACGACGGGGCCACGCAGACCGCGACCGAGGTCGACGCCCGCGACCAGCGATCCGACATGACCCGGAAGAAGAAGGCCGGGTACTGGCGGTACGAGGTCGCAAGTATGACGCACGTCATGCAACAGATCGACGTCGCCCAGTTCGGCCAGCGGTACACCCCGGAGCGGCCGACTGTCGAGTTCGGTTCAGGTGTCATCGAGTCAGAGCAGTCGAAGGCGACGACTCTCGACCTGCTCAACCGCGCCGGGGCCGTGTCGACGGCGACGAAGGTCAAGCACCTGCACCCCGAGTGGGACGACACCTCCGTTCGCGCCGAGGTTGCCGCGATCCTCCGCGAGACCGGGCAGGCCGCGCCCGACCCGGTCGGATCGTTCCCGCTGTGAGGGCTGCCGTCGACAACCACCTCACTACCTGATCACACGACCATCCCCCGCGATAACACCCTGCTGCTGGGGCGTCAGACTGTCGTCCTTGAAGCCGAAGAGGGCAACGGCGGCAATTCCGGTGGCCACGACACCAAGCAGGACGGTACCGCCAAGTTTGGCACTATCTGACCCTGACGTGCCGGTGCTGAGGAACGCCAGCCACGTGCCAAGTCCGGCACACAGGCCGACCAAAACCACGATGCTGAGAGCGATGAGTTTCTTCCTGTTCGCGCTCAACTGCGCTTCCTTCCGTGAAGGCAAGCAGCTGGCGCGGTGAGCACATCGACGGAACCGTACGAAGGTCTCGACCAGCCACTTGCAGATCGCAAATGACGTTGACTTCTCGTTCGCCGCGTCACTGACGCGAGCCTCCAGAGGAGTTGGTCGAGTCCTTGCCCCGGTCCTGGCTGGGCTCGAAACAGGTGGGCACCGTGTACCCACATGCCGTCCCAGATAGGGACCGGCTGGCCATCCCAGAACGGGAATGGCCTTCCTTTCGTGTCTGTCCTTTCGCCCACTGGCGGACCGGCGGCCAGGGGGGCGGGTTGTGACCGTTGCTCTCGGCCACCGACTGCTCTGCCGTGTCGGACATCGGCTCTGCAGCGACATGAAAGTAACACAACGCACGGGCTCGGCTACAAACCAGCGGGTCAGGCCTTGATCCGGGCACACACGCCCCGGCAACTAGGCGGCCGCGTGGGGCAGTTCCGTCGCACGGCCGAGGTCGTCGAGAAGCTCGCCGAGCCCGGCGGGACCGGGCCTGACCCCGTAGCCACCCACTCCAGAAACAGCAACAGTGGGCCTACATCCGAGGCGATGACGGTACGGGCGGACGCCGCCGCGGCGGCGTCACTGCTGCGCGATGCAAATCCCGCAGCATCGCAAGCCGAAGCTCACCGATGGCATTCACGACCATGTCCCTTTCTCGCCGAATCGTTTCCAACACCTCTCGACCAGGCACGTAGCCGGGAGTTCGGCGCTCGTCGAGGAGGCGTTTCAACCGGTCAAATATATTCTTCACGCTATGAGCGTTCTGCCGGATCTCCGGATCCAACACCGTAAGCAAGAGGGCAGAATAGGAGAGACTTAGCTTCTCATGCCACTTCGCTATCTCCTCCCACTCGGCCTCGGAAATACTTTCGAAATGACGGAGCATGCGTACACACTCATGTGCAGCAGTGATGAACTGGGTATAGCTGTCGCGCTGCGCCTGCCAAAACGCTTGATCGCGTTGAATCTCTGCGCTCTTGGTTACTTGGCGGACTGCCGCCGCAAAGGCCAGCCCTCCGACCAAGATCGCGGCGGCAGCGCCAATGAGCGCGGCAAGCAAGACAGCCTTCTCTTCAGACATACCTGAATGCTCCCGAACTTGAGCGTCTTGGACGCCCGACCAGCGCCTCAGTCACGGGGACTCGGCGGCGGAGGGGATTGCGGCTCATCGGGCGACGCGGGAGCGGAGGGCGATGCCGCATCGTCGGACGTAACGTTCGGCTCGGCCGTAGCTGGCTCAGGCTGAAGTCCGAAAGCGGATCGAATCTTTGCGCTCACGCCCGCAGCTGTAGCGTCTCCGGCCGCAGCAACGATGGGCGTAATGAACTTGACCATGAAAAGCCCGCCCGCATAAACGCCGACCATCATGGGGACACTGGATCCGCCCAACGTGATCCCGACTCCCATTGCCGAAGCCTGCTCGACGACAGTTCGCAGAGGCAGCCAGTCCGAAGGCGGAGAGTTGAAGAACGGCACGCGGGCTTCATCGCTGTTCAGAATCGCTCTGACAGCTCCGGACGAAAACATGGCCCCACCCAGAGCCCCGATGCTGTAGTCCAGTAGAGCAACGTCCGCCCTGTAGTGCAGGATAATGCGCGTTCCATCCGGAAAGCGCAAAGAAGTCCTCTCCCTGTTACCTCGGATGGCGGCAAGTCCCGTGTAATACCTCTCCTCCTCGGCACTCAGCCGATAATCGCAGGAAGTTATTTCGAGGGTACAGAGCCTGGGGATGTTCGATATCTCCACATCCAGGCGCAATGAGACGGCTCTGTTTCCCGCAACGCGAAAAAGCGGTTCGGGGGTTCGGAAAATGTCAGGTGGGCCCAACGGTATCCCGTACTCTTCGCCGCCATCAAAAGCATCGGGCTGATCTTCTGCCGGAGTGCTCCCACCCGTGCTCCGCGACGGCTCTGGCAGCGGCGGGTCATTCGTCATGTTGTCCCTCCCTCAAGGCACTTCAGGTTAGAGGCTGACTGACCCACAGATCACCGGGCCGCTCAAACCAGAGGAGGGAAGTAGTGCCGGTGTCCCCGAATCAGGTCGAGTACCTAGCCGCGCAGACCGCCGACCAGTACGCCGACGTAGAGGCGCGACTCCTCGGCATCATCGCCCGGCAACTCGCACAGGGCTTGGACGCGCCCGGGTGGGCCGCCGCCAAGCTCGCCGCGATCCAGCCGCTACGACGGGCCGCAGGCGACCTGCTCGACCAGCTCGCCGGCGCGACGTCCACTGAGATCCGCGACGTCGTCGCCGAGGCGTACAACTCCGGCCGCACGTCCGCCCTCGAAGAGTTGGGCAGCATCTTCGGCGAGGACCGCCGCCGCATCGTCGACCAGGTCCCGGGACTGCGGGCCGTCGACCGCCTGGCCGCCGAGGCGATCAGCCTCGTCACGGACACGCACCGCGGCATCCTGCGGGCCGTTCTCGACGGCTACCGCCAGGTCGTCGCCGAGGTCACCTCACAGCCCCTCACCGGCACCGCGACGCGCCGCCAGGCCACGCAAGACGCAATGGCCCGGTTCGCCAACCGCGGGATCACCTCGTTCCGCGACCGCGCCAGCCGCCGATGGTCCATGACGTCATACGCGGAGATGGCCGTCCGTACGTCCGTCGCCCGTGCCGCGACCGAAGCGCACATGACGACCCTCTCGGCCGCGGGCGTCGACCTCGTCATCGTGTCCGACTCCCCGCGCGAGTGCCCGCTCTGCCGACCGTGGGAACGCCATGTCCTCGCCCTCACCGGCCCGGACGGCGCCCGCGTCGTCGAGGTCGAGCACGCCACCGACGAGGGCCGCACGGTGCGTGTCCGCGTCGCCGGGACGCTCGACGAGGCGCGCCGCGCTGGACTGCAACACCCCAACTGCCGCCACTCCGTCAGCGCCTACACCGCGGGGATCACGCCTGTCGGCAACGCCCGCCACGACCCCGACGGGTACGAGGCCGGGCAGCGTCAACGGGAGATCGAACGCGGCATCCGCCGATGGAAGAACAAGCAGGCCGCCGCCGTCACCCCGGAAGCGCGCCGCGCCGCCGGGGCGAAGGTTCGTCAGTGGCAGGGCATGATGCGCGACCACCTGGCCGAGCACCCCGACTTGCGTCGCCTCCGGCAGCGCGAGCAGCCCGGCGCCTCGAACCTCCCCTCGACCGCGCCGCGCCCGTCGGACGTCGATGTCCAGGCCGCCCGCGTCCGTGCAGGCGACACCGCGACCATGCGAGAGATGTCGGACGACCAGCTCGCCGCCGCGCTGCGTTCCAGCGCCTCGGACACCCGCGATCAGGCGCGCGTCCTCAACGAGCTTGACCGCCGGTACCCGACGCAGCTCGCCGCGCCGGCCGACACCAGCAACGCCGCAGACGACCTGCTCGCCGACCGCGACCAGCTCGCCGCCGCGATGGACCCCGCGCCCGATCCGGACGGTTGGGGCGCCCTCGCCGCCGACGAGGCGTTCGCCGCCGAGACGACGGAGGCCGCCCAGGCCGCCGAGGACGCCGAACCGCGCACCCTCACCCGCCGCGAGGCCCGCGCCCTGTACGACGAGTACGTGTACAGGCAGTACCTCGCCGCCGAGGACGCATGTCGCGGGTACCTGCTCAACCGAAGGGCAGACGCCGAGGGCATCGACCCGGTTAGCCTGTTCTCCGGACCCGCGCGCATCGCACACGCCCGCGCGTCCGAGGAGCTGCGGGAATGGTGGGCGCAGCATGGCCGCTTGACGCAGGCCGAGTTCATCGAGCACGTCACCGGCAAGTCCCAGCGATGGGCGACCGGTGCGAGGCACAACGAGGCCGACCAGCAGAACAAGAGGTGACGGCGTGGGCACACGGACCGACATCGCAGAGGCGATCCGGAAGGGTGAAGAGGCCGGCAGGACCGGCCAGCGCCCGAACGTGTGCCCGTACCCCGGTACGTCGCTGCTCCGCACGGCGTGGATCAAGGGTTACGCCTCTACCGCGCCGAGGCCGAGCGCCACCACCTAGGTCGCTGGTCCGGAACGGCGCCGCTAGTCAAGCCACCTGTCCTGTGCGCAGTCGCCGCACGTCTCTTGCGAGCGCGCACAAGGCGCTGAGGAAGGTCACAGCTGCAGCCGCAACCCACCAGAGAGTCGATGCTCCGGAGTTGTATTCCCGAACCATGACGACAAGCCACAACGTGCTGGCAAGAACGCCGAAGGCCGAGATCAGAGCGCTGACGAGGTTAGTCACGTGGACATCATCACCGACAACCTCGGCCACCGCGAGTGACCCGAACGAATCGGCCCTAGCACTACCCCGCAGCGGCCCCGCAGAAGCCGGTCCAGGAGCCTACGCCGCCGTCTGCTTTTTACGGTTCGCACGCCGGATGAACAGACTGGCGGCCATCGAAACCGTGAAGAAGCACGCCGCCCCGTATCCACCGGCTGCGACGGCGTAGCCCTCGTTACTGGCGCTGATAAACGCGAAGCCCAGCGCGCCCGAGGCGTCCCGTACCGCGGTGGTCCATTGACGATGGACGGCGTCACGGACGGCCAACATGAAGGCTCCGACAGCGAGAAGGGCGAAGAGGACCGAACCAGTCCAGTGACCAGGCACCGGCAGATAATCGCACAGCGTGTTGATCATGGCTAGGCCAATCTCGACACCATCTCACTGGGCCCGACCGCCAGGCGCGGACGGGCCTTTTTACATGCCCAGAAACGGGCCGCCAGGCGCGCGCCCGCCACCCCGACCGAGGTCCAGGAGGCCGAACGTCATGTCCACCCCCGCCGCTCCCGCCGCCGCGACTGCTCCGGCAGCGCCCGCCAGTGGCCCGCAGACCCCGACGGCACCGGTTGCCCCGGCCGCCCCCGCGCCCGTCCCGGCCGCTCCCCCGGCGCCGGTAGCCCCGCCCGTCGCGGCCGCGCCGCCCGCTCCCGCGGGTGAGCCGAGCGACGTCGGCAGCCTGCCGCCGTGGGCGCAGAAGCTCATCACGGACACCCGTGCAGAGGCCGCCAGTTGGCGCGTACAGGCCCAGCAGGGACAGCCGCAGCCCCAGGCCCCGGCCGCCCCGCCCGTGCCCGTAGCGGCGCCCGTCGCGGACGTCGCGGGCGACATCTCCCGCCTGCCGCAGTGGGCACAGCAGGTCGTCACCGACGGACAGGCCGCGACCGCCCGCGCCGCCACACAGGCCGCCGTGTACCAGCACGCCGCGGCAGCCGGCGCCGACCCGGCCGCCCTTCTCGACAGCACGGCCGCGATGGCGGCCCTCGCCGCCGTCAACCCAGCCGACCCGGCCGCCGTCACTGCCGCGATCACCGCCGCCGTGACCGCCTATCCGCACGTCGGCACCCGCAGCCCCCTCCCGGGCCGCGGCGGCGCCGACTTCACCCCCGGAGCGAACGAGGTCACCCCGGCCCAGTTCGCCGCCATGGACTACGCCGCGCGGATCGCGCTCCACGAGTCCGACCCCGACACGTACCGGCGCCTGGCCGCCGGTTCCTGACCGTCCCGGCCCCGCGCCGGGCGACCGATAAGCCCGGCGCCCCGTCGCCGGAGAAGGAGCACACACCATGGCTCAGACCACCTCTGACCTGCTGATCGTCCCCGAGGTGTGGGGCGACATGAGCCAGGCTCAGTTCATCGGCGCCGTCCGCGTTGCCGGTTCCGCCGCCGTCATGGAGGACAACACCCTCCAGGGGCAGCCGGGCGACACCATCCACTTCCCGAAGTGGGGCGCCCTCGGCGACCTCGACGACCTCGACGAGACCGACATCCTCGTCCCCGTCGCCATGAGCACCGACGACGCGACGGCCACCATCAAGGAGGCCGGTAAAGCGGTCGAGCTGACGGACAAGTCCCGGCTGACCGCCCTCGGCAACGCCGACGCGGAGGCCCGCCGGCAGTTCGGCATCCTCGCGGCCCGCAAGGTCGACGCCGCGCTCATCACGCAGGCCCAGGCCGACGAGAGCGCGTTCGGTGGCGGCCTGCCGCTCAAGTGGACCGGCACCGCCGGCGCCGGAGCGAACGTCCTGTCGTGGAAGAAGGCGATCGTTCCGGCGATCGGCCAGTTCGGCGACGAGTGGGACCCGGACGTGTTCGCCGGTCTGTTCATCAACTCCGCCCAGCTCCAAGACGCGTTCGCCGACGACTCGTTCGTCAACGCCGCGACCCTCGGCAACGGCCCGTCCGCGGCCGCGACGGGCAGCATCGGCCGTATCGCGGGCGTGCCCGTGTTCGTCACGAACCGCGTCAGCGCCGGGAAGTTCCTGCTGCTCAAGAACAACTCTCTTGGCCTGCTCTACAAGCAGCGCCCGCAGGTCGAGAGCGACCGCGACATCCTCGCCCGCTCAACCGTCATCACCACGACCCTGCACTACGCGGTGAAGCGCCTCGACGACCGCGGCGTATGCGTCGGCACCCTGGCGGCGAGCTGATGCTCATCCGCCGCCGACACCGCGACACCGCGCCGCCCGGCCCCGAGCCGGAGCCGACCCCCGACGCCCCGCAGGCAGACAAGCCCGCGGGGCGTTCGCGTTCCCGCAAGCAGACCCCGGAGGGCTGACCCGTGGCCGGTCGTGTCTACGCCACCCCCGAACAGCTCGCGGCGTGGACCGGCCGACCGGCCCCGGCCGACGCCGAACGGCTGCTCGCCCGCGCGTCGCAGGACATCGACGACGCGCTACTCACCGCCGTCTACTACACCGACGCCGACGGGATGCCGATCGACCCCGACGTCCGCCAGGCCCTCACCGACGCCACGTGCGCCCAGGTCGAGTACCAGCAGGCGACGGGCGACGACGGCACCGGGGCGGCCGGCCGATGGGGCAGCGTCTCTATCGGCCCGGTCGCCCTGTCCGACCGCCGCGACACCGGCCCGGCCGCGCCGGATGCCCTCGACCTCGCGCCGCGCGCAGCTCGCGCACTGCGCCGGGCCGGTCTGGCGCCGGGGGTGATCTGGTGAGGGTCCCCGAGCTGTGGCTCACGCACCGCGTGACGATAGAGCCGTTCCTCGGCGACACCACGTACGGCCCGAAGTGGGGACCGGCCGTCGAGGACGTGCCCGCCCTCGTGTCCGCGGCCGTGACGATGACCCGCGACCGGACCGGGGCGCAGGTCGCCAGTACCGCGCAGGTCATCGCCGGGCCCGACATCGACTGTCCGGCCGGATCGCGCCTCACCCTGCCTGACGGCCGCCGCACCGTGGCGATCAGCGTCGCGCACCATACCGCGCCGGGCCTGCCGGTCCCGGAATCGACAGAGGTGATGTGCGAGTGACCGCCCGCGCCCGCCTCCGCTGGAACGGGCCGGCTGTCCTCGCCGAACTCCGCACCGCCGAGGTGCGCGGCGTACAGCTGGCCGCGGAGCACGTCCTCGAACGCTCCCGGGCCCGCGTGCCCATCGAGGAGGGCACCCTCGAACGCTCCGGCGTCGTGTCCGTCGATGAGGACGACGTCACCGCGGCTGTGTCCTACGACCAGCCGTACGCCGTCCGCCAGCACGAGGACTTGACGCTCCGGCACGACCAGGGCCGGACCGCGAAGTACCTCGAAGGCCCGCTACTCGAAGAGGCCGACCAGGTACAGGCGATCATCGCCGCCCAGGTACGGAGGGCCCTCCGATGATGGCCGCCCCGGATTTCCTCGTCGACCTCGTCGACGGCCTGGCGCAAGTCCTCGACGCGAACGCGGTCGGCACCTACTCGCCCGACGGCGTGTTCGCGCCGACCGACACCGCCATCACGGACACCGTGCTCCCGTCCTCGACGGACCGCGCCGTCGTCCTGGCCGCGTACTTCACGCAGGAGTACACGACCCTGTCCGACTGCACCGTCCTGCTACAGGTCCGCACGCGCGCCGGCCTCGACCCGCGCGACGTCGCCCGCCTCGACGGAGCCGTTCACGCCGTCCTGCACGCCTCCGGCCCGTACACGTTCGGTTCGGCCCGCGTGCTGCTCGTCAACCGCGTATCCGCCGGCTACCTCGGCCCCGACGCCCAGGGGCGCCACGAGCGGACCAGCAACTACCAGATACGCGCCCACCAGACACACCCGAAGCTCACGTAAGGAGCCGCCCCCATGTCCGAAGAGACCGCGCTCGCCCGCCGGTACCGGCTGGAGATCGACCTCGGTACGAACGGCACCCCGACATGGGCCCTCGTGCCCGGTATCCAGGAGTTCACGCCGAACGTCGAGCCGACCGACCAGGACTCCAGCGACTACGAGAACGGCGGATGGAAGGGCAACAGCCGCACCGCGCTCCAGTGGAGTGTGGAGGCGACCGTCCTGCACCGGTACGACCCCGTCGCGGGTGTCTTCAACCCCGCGCACGAGGCCCTGAAGAAGGCCGCGAAGTCGTTCGGCGCCGCGTCCAAGGTGCACGTTCGCTACTACGACCGCGACGGCCTGCCGGATGCCCACGAGGGCACCGCCCTGGTCACGTGGGCCCCCGACGGCGGATCGGATGAGGACCTGGAGACCATCACCGTCACCCTGACCGGCGACGGCGAACTCCTCGAAATCGACAACCCGAACGAGGCCGGCGCCCAGGCCCTCACCAGGGTCGTTTCCCTCGACCGGACGGCCGCCTGATGGGGTTCGAGGCACTAGACGACTTCCTCGACGAAACGCTCACGCTCCCCATCAAGGGCCGTGAGTACGTGATCGAGGCCCCGTCCGCCGAGGTCGGTCTCCGCACTCAAGCGATCGTGCAGGCCGCCGCTATCGCCGCCGACGGCGGGCGTGCGAACGAACGCGTCCTCGCCGACGCCGCCGAACGCGACATGTACGCCGACCTGCTCGGCCCCGCGTACGAACAGATGATCGCCGACGGCGTGAAGTGGCCCAGGCTCAAGCACGCCGCCTTGACGGCGATGGTGTGGGTCGTGCAGTCCCGCGAGCAGGCAGAGCGGTACTGGAACTTGGGCGGCGACCCAAAAGCGGCGGCCCCGAACCGGGCCTCGCGCAGGTCGCAGGAGGCCCGATCGGGCGGGGCGAGTACGACCCGCAATCAGGGCTCTGGGAGTGGTACGAGTACCCGCCCAGCGCGACGCCGCGGAGGAAAGGCCAGCGCGGCCCGCAGGTGAAGTGGGCCCGCCTGCTCGAAGAGTGGGCCCTGATCGAGGCCGATCTCCACGAGATCTACGGCATCGACATCGGCGCGCCCGGCATCCTCACCGGCCGTTCCTGGCGATGGCTGCGCCTGCGCGTCTACGGCCTGTTGTCGGCCGACTCCCGCATCTCCCGCGTGCTGAATCCGCCGCCGGAGCCCAAGAAGCACAGGAAGAGGTGACGTCGTGGCACTGACCGTTGGCGAACTGGCCGCGACGATCATCGTCGACGACACCGGGGCCCGCCAGGGCGTCAACGACGCCGAACGCATCATGCGGGCGGGCGGGGACCGGATCGTCGATATCGGCGACCAGGCCGGGCAGGACGCCGGCCGCGCCCTCGGCGACGGCCTGGCCGATGGCGGCGAGGACGGCGGGAACCGCGCCGGAGAGGCCATCCAGGGGGCATTGAAGTCCCTCGCGGCCGCCACGATCGGCGCCAGCATCGGGGCGGCCCTCGGCGCCGCCATGGGGCAGGCGATCGAGCAGGAGAAGATAGGCGACCGGCTCGGCGCCCAGCTCGGCGCGACACCGGAGCAGGCGAAGCGGTACGGGCAGATAGCCGGGCAGCTCTACGCGAACGCCGTCACCGAAGACGTCCAGGGCGCGGCCGACGCGATCAAGGCCGTCATGGGTGCGGGCCTGCTCCCGCCGGACGCGACGAACGCACAGATCGAGCAGCTATCGACGAAGGTCTCCGACCTCGCCGGGACGTTCGATCAGGACTTGGGAGGCGTCACGAACGCCGTCGCGCAGATGCTCCGCACGGGCCTCGCCAAGAACGCGGACGAGGCGTTCGACATCCTCACGGCAGGGTTCCAGTCGTCCGCGAACAAGGCGGATGATCTTGTCGATACGTTCAACGAGTACGGAACGCAGTTCCGGAAAGCGGGCATCGACGGGGCGACCGCCGTCGGCCTGATGAACCAGGCCATCGCGGCCGGCGCCCGGGACTCCGACATCGCGGCCGACGCGATCAAGGAGTTTTCCATCCGGGCCGTCGACGGCTCGGCGACGACCGCGCAGGGCTTCCAGGCCCTCGGCCTCAACGCAACCGACATGGCCGCGAAGTTCGGCAAGGGTGGCAAGTCCGCGTCTGCCGCACTGGACACGACCCTCGACCGGCTGCGCGCCATCAAGGACCCCGTGAAGCAGTCGGCCGCCGCGACGGCCCTGTTCGGTACGCAGGCCGAAGACCTCGGCGCGGCCCTGTTCGCGATGGACCCCAGCAGCGCCGCCAAGGGCTTGGGGAACATCGGCGGCGCGGCCGACAAGATGGGCAAGAGCCTGCGGGACAACGCCTCGACGCGCATCGAGCAGTTCAAGCGGGGACTTCAACAGGGCATCGTCGACATCATCGGTTCCAAGGTGCTCCCCGCCCTTGAGTCGATGATCAATTTCCTCGGGCAGCACTCGACGGAGATCAAGGCGGCGGCCCTCGTCCTGACGGCCGTACTGCTCCCGGCGATGATCCGCACCGCCGCGACGTCGGCGGCCTCGGCCGCGACCGTGGTCGCGTCGTGGATCGCGATGGGCTTTCAGTCGATGGTCCAGGCCGCGCGCATGGCCGCGGCGTGGCTCATCGCGATGGGCCCCGTCGGCCTGATCATCGCGGCCGTCGTCGCCCTCGTCGCCCTGATCATTGCCAACTGGGACACCATCGTCGACGCCACCACCGCGGCGTGGAACTGGATCTGGGGCAAAATCGAGGCCGTCGGCGACTTCATCCTCAACCTGTGGATGAAGTACAGCCTGCCGGGCATCATCATCAGCCATTGGAAGGCCATCCAGGACGGCACGGTCCGTGTGTGGAACGCGGTCGTCAACTGGCTCCGGGGCGTCCCCGGCAAGCTCGTCAACCTGTTCCTTAACTGGACCCTGCCGGGCCTGATCATCAAGCATTGGCAGTCCATCAAGGACGGTTCGATCCGCAAGGCGAACGAACTCGTCAAGTGGGTGCGCGGCCTGCCGGGCATGATCTCCCGCGGTGTCGGCTCCCTCGGCTCCCTGCTCTACAGCAAGGGACAGAGCGTCGTCACGGGCCTGTGGTCCGGTATCCGCTCCATGGGCGGATGGCTGAAGTCGACGCTCACCAGTTGGGCCCTGTCCATCATCCCGGGCCCGATCGCGAGGGTCCTCGGCATCCATTCCCCGTCGCGTGTCCTGGCCGATCAGGTCGGCCACTGGATCCCGGCCGGTATCGCCCAGGGCGCCGAGGACAACGCGGGCGTCATCGACCGCACGATGCGCAACCTCGTCGATGTGCCCACCCCGGGCATGACGTCGGCCCGCATGAGCGCGGCCGGTGTCGGCGCGGTCGGTTCGGGCGGCGCGGCCGCCGGCCGTCTGGTCATCGACGTGACCGGCGCTGACGGCGACTTCAAGCGCATGATCCGCCGCATGGTCCGTATCGACGGCCGCGGCTCCGTCCAACTCGCATTCGGATAAGGAGACCCCGTGTCGTTCCCTGACGACCCGCTCGACGTCGCTGTAGAACTCCAGATCGACGGCGAGTGGGTCGACGTCACGGCCGACGTGTACGCCCGCGACAGCATCGTCATCACGTCCGGGAAGCACGACGAGGGTTCCCGCCCGGACGTGGGTACCTGCTCGTTCACGATGAACAACGAGTCGGGCGACTACTCCCGACTCAACCCGCGTGGGAAGTGGTACGGGAAGTTGCGCCGTAACACCCCGCTGCGGGTGACGGTGCCCGGCGGGCGGCCTGCTCTGGCCCTGCCGGGCGCCGTCGGCGCGGTCGCCTCGACCCCGGACGCGGCCGCCCTCGACATCACGGCCGACCTCGACGTCCGCGCGGAGGTCACGGCCGACTGGTACCACCCGACGGCGAACCAAGTCCTCATCGGCAAGTGGACCGCCTCCGGACAGAAGTCGTGGGCCCTGCGCGTGTATCAGGGCGCACTCACGGTCGACGTCTCCGCGGACGGCTCGACAAGCCTGTCCGGCGGTAACGCGACGCTGCCGCATCTGCCGCCCCGCGCCGCGGTCCGTGCCACATTCCACGCGGGCGGCGGCGACGGCCTGATCCTGGTCCGGTTCTACGCTGCTCCGTCCCTCGACGGCCCGTGGACGCAATTCAGCGTCGACGACAACCTCACCGTCCCCGGCACGTTCGCCCTCTTCAACAGCACTGCGCCCCTACAGATCGCCTCCGGCGACACGACGACCAGCCCCGCCCGCGTCCCGTTCGCGGGCCTCGCGCACCGCTTCGAGGTCCGCAACGGCATCGACGGCCCGGTAGTTGCGGCCCCCGACTTCACCGCCCTCGCCCCCGGGGCGACGTCGTTCACCGACACCGCCGGCCGTATGTGGACGATCGGCGGCACGGCCGCGATCCGCTCCGACCGCGACGCCCTGTTCTGGGGCAAGGTCCCGGCATGGCCGTCCCGGTGGCAGACCGGCCAGGACGTCACCGTTCCCGTGCAGGCATCGGGCACGCTGCGGCAGCTCGGCCAGGGCGCGGCCCCGTTGCAGTCGCCGATGCGCCGCGAGTTCTCCAGCCCGGCCCGGCGCGACATCGTCGCGTATTGGCCGATGGAGGACGGCCAGGACGCGACGTCGTTCGCGGCCGCGACCCCGGGCCTCGGGCCGTTGACGGGCCGCATCGGCGTGACGCCCGCGGCCTACTCGGACTATGTGGCGTCCGCGCCCCTGCCGACCCTCGGCTCGGGCACCCTGACCGGCCGCGTCCCCTCGTACGCCTCGACGGGGCAGTTCGCGATGCGCATGTTCCTCGCGCTCCCGACGGACACGCCCGCCGCCACGGTGCCGATCCTGGCACTCAACGCCACGGGCAGCGCCGTGCGCTGGACCCTGTCGCGAACGACGTCGAACGGGCTCGCCGTGTCGGCCGTCAACGGCGACGGCGACAGCCTGCTCAACAACACCCCGGCGGGCATTCTGTCGGGCAAGCGGCTGAGTGTCGGCCTCGACCTCGTCCAATCCGGCGCAAACATCAATTGGCGCCTGTACTGGCTCGACGTCGACGCGTTCACGTTCGCCAACGGCGGCGAGCTGCAGCAGGTGAGCGGCACCATCAACGGCCGCACGGTCGGCCGGATCACGGGCGTCACCCTCGGCGGCAGCAACTCGGGAGACACCGCGGTCGGTCACCTGGCCATGGCCACCTCGACGGCCGCCTACGACGCGACCGGCCCGGCCCTCGTCGCGTGGGACGGCGAGGGGGCATCCGACCGCATCGCGCGCCTCGCCCGCGAGGAGGACGTCCCGCTCGCCGTGACCGACTACGAATGGGGAACGTCGACGCTGCTCGGCCCGCAGCGCATCGCGACGTTCGTCGACCTGGTCCAGGACGCCGCGGACGCCGACCTCGGCATGATCTCCGAGGACACGACCGGCGACGGCCTCGCGTACCGCGCCCGCTCGACGCTGTACAACCAGCGGCCGGCACTCACGCTGGACTACGACGCGGGCGAGGTCGCCCCGCCCCTCGAACCCCTCGACGACGACGCCGCGATCCTCAACGACGTCACAGTCTCCCGGGACGGCGGCAGCTCCGCGCGGGCCGTCGCCGACGAGGGCCCCATGACGCCCGACCTGATCGGCACGTACGCCGGTAGCTACACCGTCAACGCGTTCGGCGACGACCAGCTCCCGGACATGGCGTCGTGGCGGGTGTGGCAGGGCACCTACGACGGAGCCCGGTACCCGACGATCCGCGTCGACCTCGCCGACGACCCGCAGCTCATTGAGCAGGCGAAGCGCGTCTCCGTGGGAGACCGGATCATCGTCCGCAACCCGCCGCCGTGGATGCCGCCCGACGCGATTGATCAGATCGTCCAGGGATGGACAGCGACCCTGTCCCCCCGTGGGTGGACCGTTGACTACAACACGACCCCGGCAACGCCGTTCACCGTCGGGGCGTGGGACGTCGACAAGCTGTCCCGCTACGACACCGACGGCAGCCAGCTCGCCGCGGCCGTCGACGAGGACGACACCGTGATCAGTGTCGCCGTGACCGACGGCCCACTGTGGACGACCGACCTCGCCGACGTGCCGTTCGACATCAAGGTCGGCGGCGAGGTGATGCAGGTTCACGCCGTCGGCCAGGTGCTCAATGCGAACTACAGCTTCGAGGCCGGCACGACCGGATGGAACGCGTTCGGTGGCGGCACGATCGAACAGTCCAGCGTGCGCGCCCGATGCGGCAAGCACTCGATGCTGCTGACCTCGACCGGCGCCACGCAACCACGGTTCGAGTCGAACCCACGGATACCGTGCACCCCCGGGCAGCAGTTCCGCGCGTCCGGGTGGGTGTACGTCCCGGCCGCCATGCCGTCGACGGTCAGTGTGTCGGTCAACTGGTACACCTCGACCGGCGCCTACCTCTCGACGTCGTCGAACAACATCACGTTGCCCGTCGGGCAGTGGGTGAAGTTCGACGCCGTGTACACCGCGCCCTCGACGGCGGGTGGCGCCGGTGTCCTCGTGTCCTGTGCGGGCACCCCCGCGGCCGGCCTCCAGCTGTTCGCCGACCTCGTGACGCTCGTCCCCGTGACGTCCTACACCGCGTCGCCCCAGGCGATGACCGTCGAGCGGTCCGTCAACGGCATCAGCAAGCCGCAACCCGTCGGCGAGGACGTTCGCCTCGCGCAGCCCACCATCATCTCTCTGTAGGAGGCACCCCCCTGTGGCGTTCAACCTCGCCCCGGCTGGCGGCCGGATCCAGGCCGGGAAGACGAACCAGCTCTACATGATCGGGGCTCTCGTGTTCTCGGCGCTCCGAAGCGCGAGCCAGAGCATCCCTACCGGCACCGAGGCCGTCGCGAACGCGCTCCAGTGGGACACGGTCCAACTCGACGCGCTCGCCGCATGGAACTCGCAGCAGCCAACGCGATGGACCGCGCCGTTCGCCGGATGGTGGACCCTTTCAGGTTCCATCGCCCTCAACGGCTCGGCAGGCGGCTCGACCCGCGATGCCCTTTGGTACATCAACGGCAGCGCCCCCACCGCAGGTCGCGCCCGCACCTACGCGGGCACCATCGTTGCGTCGCCACTCACCGTCGAGGCCCGCACCCTGCCGCGGCTGCTCGCGGCCGGCGACTACGTCGAACTTGTACCCGCGCACAACGCGGGCGCGGCCGTCTCGACCGCGACAGGCACGTACGCCCCATACATGGCCGTGACCTACTCCGGCCCCGCGTAGCCCCCAGAGTCACCGCGATGAGGGAGACTGACCCGCTTTCAGGGCAGCCTGCACTTCAGCAAAATGCCGGTCCTGTGGAGTCCCCGCAGCGAGTTCGCTGAGTGCGTACGCCGTGATCTTGAAGCCATCTTCGCGATAAAACTCCGCGCCCCAGGCACCGAGCCTCACCGAAACCACCTCGTTCAGCGCCAGGCGATGAGTGCCCCACGGATTGACCGCCACGATCCCGCCAGGCCCGACCTCAAGCCGAGTTCTCAGAATCACCCACCAGAAGAACAACCAGAAGCCGACAGCCAGTCCCGACCACAGCGCGGCCAACCGAGCCGCCGCTACGTCCGGCGAAGAAGCCCAGGCGACCCACTCAACGAGCGCCTTCACCCCTAGCACCGTCGGAAGTACATAGCCCGCAAGACGAGCTAGTCCGCCCACCCACCACACCGCAACCGAGTCCCCACCCTGGGCATCCATGCCCACATTGTGGGCCACACATCTGGCTCAGACACATAGAGGACCCTAGCACCGAACGCCCCGCGTAAACCGCGCCGGGGCGTTTTTTCATGCCCCAGGAGGCCCCATCCCATGACCGTGTTCGGAACCATCCTGTCCGTTGCCCGCGGCGAGATCGGATACCACGAGGGCAAGTCCAACGGACACTGGAACAACCACCAGCGCTACTCCGCCCAGGTCCCTGGACTGGAGTGGAGCGACTATCAGCCGTGGTGTGCCACGTACGTCTCATGGCTCGCCATGAAGGCCGGCGCTGCGTCCCTGTTCCCCCGCACCGCATCGTGTGCGACGGGCGTCGCATGGTTCAAGGCCCGCGGCCGGTGGTCGGAGTATCCGGCCGTGGGCGCCCAGGTGTTCTACGGCTCCGGCGGCGCCAGTCACACGGGCATCGTCGACTCGTTCGACGCCGACACCATCACCACGATCGAGGGCAACACCAACACCAACACCAACGGCAGCTCCGAGGGTGACGGCGTGTACCGCCGCAAGCGCCAGCGGCGTGACACGTTCGTCTACGGCTATGGCGTGCCCGCGTACGACGGCCTGATCTCCGCTGACCCCCGCTGGGGCGGCAAGAGGTCCGGCAGCGTAGCGCCCGCCCACGTGCCCGTGAAGGTGGACCTGTCCAACCTGATCCGCGCGTTCGAGGACTACCCGAAGCACCCCGCGTCGGGATCGATCAAGGAAGTGCAGCGCGCGCTTCACGCCGAAGGTCTGTACTCCGGCGCCCTCGACGGCGTCGCCGGGCCGAAGACAAAGGCCGCGTACAAGGCGTATCAGCACCGACTCGGCTACTCCGGCAAGGACGCCGACGGCATCCCCGGCAAGACCAGCGCGACCAAGCTCGCCAAGAAGCGCGGGTTCACCCTCGTCGCCTGATCAGCCCCTCTCGACCCCGTCGGGCGCGGCCGACTCCCCGCGCCCGGCGGTCCCCCCACCACCCCGCACCGTGAAGTGAGGTACCGCCCCATGAGCACCGCCACCCGCCGCACCATCCGTACCGTCATACAGGGCGCCGTCGGCGTCGCCGTTCTCCTGCCGGAGATCGTGCACGCGTCTGGCGTGTCCGAGTCCCTGCCGTGGGTCGCCGGTTCCCTGGCCATCGCCGGAGGCGTCGCCCGCGTGATGGCACTGCCGGGCGTTGAGCGGCTGCTCGACTCCGTCGGCCTCGGCCTCGCCGACGGGACCGATGCCGAGTGACCCCGCCGCCCATCCTGCCGTCGGCCGACCCCGTGTCGGTGGCCGTCGCCCTGTCGGATCTGCGCGGCGACCTCGGTACCGGCCTCGCCGAGATCAAGGGCTCACTCGCGCTGCTCGTCCAGCGCGCGGGACAGACGGATCAGGCCCTTGCCGACCAGAGGTCCGACCTCGAAGCCGTCGAGGCCCGCCTCGCCGCCGTCGAACGCCGCGTGTGGACCGCGTCGGGCGGGGCGGCCGTTCTGGGCGCCCTGACCGGCTACGCCGTGCAGTTCCTTGCCTGACCACCCATAGCGCCCCCGTACGGCTCCTCAGGGAAGGTGTTCGCAGCGGCTCACTTACCGCCCGACTTGATCCACCGCCACGCAAAGATGCAGACGACAAAGGGCGCGACAACCATCGTCAGCATCCACAGGCCAACAGACGCAGGCGAGTAGATGTACCACTGCCACCGCTGCGGCAGGAGCGAGGGCGCTATCAACGACACGATCAGGGCAAGCCACGTGGCAAGCACTGTTGCCGCCATGCGTATTGCCAGCATCACTATCGGCCCCCTGGACGCCTGTCAGACCCCTACAGCCGGATCCTAGGGGCTGGGACCCTCAGCAACCGCAGCGCCCCCCGTACGGCCTCACACGGCCGCGCGGGGGGCGCTTTCGCCGTTCGCTGGCCACTTCCAGGCGCACGATTTGGCTCGTCATGGCGGTCAACGCACAGGCGCTCAGATCAAATCAGGTAGAAGCATCAGGAACCCAATCACGACCCCACCTATCCCCACGATCCGCAGGGTTCGGTGACTTTTGTGCCCTTTCCATCCGACTCCAGCATCGATCCGATGAAAAAAGCGCTCCGTACTGCCGCGCACATTCAAGGCCAGGAACAGGCCGATGATGATGGCGATCACCGCCATAGCGCGCAGGACCACAAGGCCAGCATCTGCCTCCGCCGCAAGCTGTCGCCCCATCCCCAAAACGCCACCCCTCCCATGCGACATAGTCGCAGCTGATCCCAGCCGTGCACCGGATGTCAATCCTCGGGGCGGCACTTCGGGCACGCCGTGACCTCCGGTTGGTCGAGGGCGATGTCCAGTTCCTTCCGGCTCAACCATCCGCCGGTCGCGGCCGGGCAGTCACCCCTGTGCACGACGCCACGTCCAGGTCCCTTGCCCGACAGGTTCGGGATGCTCTCCAGCCGCCAGCCCCGGCCGCCGAGGGCGAACGGCTCCTCGGCGCGGTACGGCCTGGCCGTCGTCGACGCGGGGCGCGCGGCCGCCGTGGCCTGCTCGATCTTCGCGTCCACCGCGGCGAGCTGGAGTTCCAGATACGTGCGGATCACCCGCAGCCGCTCGACGTCCGGCGGAAGGTCGCTCATATGTTCGACTGTAGGCGGCGCCGACCCGTCCGGCCAGCCGCCGACCGGGCGACTACTCCACCGGTGGACTGACGAACGAACCGAGGCCAGGCACGGTGTACGTCAATCCCTCGGCCCTAAGACCGACCGGCAATAGGTGGCCGCTGTGCGTCTGAGAGATGGTCTGGATGCGGCACGGGCACGGGCCTACGTGATCATGGAGTTCTCTACGCTCAGTGATCATGAAGGACGCCGTGCCCGCTCTGCCATCTTGCCTGCTTGAACCCCTCTGGAACCAGTTCGCTGCCCTTCTGCCCGTCCGGGGAGAGTTCGTCGCGGACCATCCGCTCGGCTGTCACCGCCGTCGGATCTCCGACCGGAAGGTCTTCGAGCACATCGTGCTCGCGCTGGTCCACGGCTCCGGATACGAACGGATCTCCAGTCCCGGATGTTCTGACCGCACGATCCGACGGCGCGTCAAAGAGTGGGCTGAGCTGGGAATATCCGGTCAGGTGCACGCCCTCGCGCTTGAGGCGTACGACCGGATGATCGGCCTGGGGCTGAGCGAGATCTCCGTTGACGGCTGCATCACCAAGGCTCCTTCCGGGGGCGAGAAGGCCGGACGTTCCCCGGTCGACCGGGGCAAGCAGGGGCTGAAGCGCTCCGTCGCCTCCGACGCGTGCGGTGTCCCTCTCGGGATCGTCTCCGACGGTGCCAACCGGCACGACTCGCCTCTGCTCGGCCCCACCCTGGAAGCCGCGAAAGCCCAGGTCGGCGCGATGCCGATGACGGTCAACGTCAACCTCGACCGCGGTTACGACAGTGCCAAGTCCCGTGCGCTGGTGGCAGAGTTGGGATTCTCTGCCGAGATCGCGCGCAAGGGCGTGCCGGCTCCGATCCAGGCCGGCAAACGCTGGGTGGTCGAACGCACGCACTCATGGATGAACGACTACGGCAAGCTACGGCGCTGCACGGAGAGAAGCGGCAAGGTCGTGGACTTCTACCTCTACCTCGCCGCCACCCTCGTCACGCTCCGCATGCTGATCCGCCGAGCAACGAGTCGCTACCGCTGGGACGACCGACCCACCACTCGACGCCTCACATGATCCATTTGCCGGTCGGTCTAAG